>CAXSGV010000473.1:0-5790 GCA_964236615.1 uncultured Polyangiaceae bacterium | reverse complement strand
TGCAGGGGAAAACGCCGCCGCCTCGTCCGCATTACCTCATCTATAAGAACGGCGAGGTCATCGGTGAGGCGACCAGCGGCACGCTCTCCCCCTCGCTCAACGCCGGCATCGGGATGGTCGCGATCGTCCCCGCGGCGCAGGCGATCCGTCTGGCGAGCGTCAGCGCGCTCGCCGACATCGCGCACCTCCTCGAGCTCGGCGAGGAGCCCGACGTTCGTCTCGCGCACGCCCTCGATCTGCTGAAAACAGTCATTGCGTACGAGACCTGCGCGCTCGTCGAAATGCGCGACGGCGCCGAGCACCGGCTGATCCTGCGCCCGCAATCGACGGAACGCGCGCGCGCGGCATTCCGCCGGAGGATCATGCCCCTCGTCCGCAGCGTGACCGAGCCCGACAGCGATGCGCGCACGCGGCTCGTGCAGGTCTGGCCCCATCACCTCGCCGTGCCCCTCGTGGGTGTGGACCAGGTCGCCGGGCTCCTGATCGTCGCGCGATCCAGCGCGGCCTTCGACGAGGAAGATCTGGGCGTCGTCTCGATTGTCGCGGCGCAGCTCGCTGCGTACCTGACGGCGCACCGTCACCGCGAGGAGGTCGTGGCTCGCGCAAAACGAGAGAGCGAGGAGAAGGATCACTTTCTCGCGATGGTGTCGCACGAGCTGCGGACGCCGATCGCGGCCGTCGTCGCCTGGAGCGCGGTCCTACGCGACCGACTCGGCAAAGCCGATCGCGCGCACGCGCTCGAGACAATCGACCGAAACGCGAATGTGCTGGTGCAGATGGTCGAGGATCTCCTCGACCTCTCCCGCGTTCAGAACGGCAGTTTGCGGATCGACCTCCGTGCCGTCGACGCTCGCAGCATCCTTGCGTCGACGATCGACGAGCTGCAGCCGGTCGCGCGAAAGAAAGGCATCCACCTCGAAGGAGAGCTCGCCGAAGGGCTCGCCCCCACGCTTTGCGATCCGCACCGCCTCCAGCAGATCGTCTGGAACCTCTTGGGAAACGGAATCAAGTTCACGCCTCGCGGCGGACGCGTGAAGCTGCGGCTCGAGCAGCACGAGGGACATGCGCGCATTCAGGTGAGCGATACCGGCACCGGCATCGGCTCCGAGCTGCTTCCGCACATCTTCGATCGCTTCCGCCAAGGCGAGGGCGCGAGCGCGCTGCCACGCGAAGGCCTCGGCCTCGGCCTCGCCATCGTTCGAACGCTCGTCGAGCTTCAGGGTGGCACCGTGCGGGCGGAGAGCCGCGGCGACGGCGCAGGAAGCGCGTTCACCGTGACGCTTCCTCTCACGAGCGACGCGTTGCCCGCTTCACGCCCACCGGCGTCGCTCGCAGCGGTCGACGCACTGGAGAATGTGTCGGTGCTCGTGGTCGACGACTCGCCTGATCTCGGCGACGTCATCAAGTTCGTGCTCGAGCGCGAAGGTGCGCACGTCACCGTCGTCGAATCGATGACCGAGGCGCTTCTCGCGGTCGAGCGAGCAAAGCCGGATGTCCTGCTGAGCGACCTCACGCTGCCCGACGGAACGGGGTGGGACCTCTTGGAGGAGATCCGCAAGACTGCGGCGTGGCGCTCCGGCGCGTTCGCTGTCGCCGCGCTGAGCGGACGGACGAGCGTGGAAGACAGGCGCCGCTCGCTTGCCGCCGGATTTCAGGCGCATCTCACGAAGCCGATCACACCCGCGGCGCTCATCGCGGCCATCGCCAAGCTCGCAGGTAGGTAAAGCCGGTCAGGCGTTCTCGACGACCCAGCGTCGCGCGACGCGGGCGTAGACGACCATGCCGAACGCGGAGCAGAGGCCGATCGCCACGAACAGGTACCAGAACGTGTACGGGTGGTAGGTGCTCCACAGCATCGCGGTCGCCTGCGTCGCGTCCTGGTGCGTGACGTCTTGCAGGATCTTCATCGCGTCGGTGCGCGCGATCGGCTCGGTGTAGTGGGCCTGCTCGCGCAGGTAGCGGGTCGCAAGGTTCGCCTTGTCGGCGATGCGATCGTAGATGATGCCGGCGACGTAGGCGCCCGAGGTCCAGCCGACGGCAAGCGGGACGTTCGCGTAGCCCATGTAGAGGGCCTCTTCGCCGCGCGGCGCGATCACGCCGAGGTATTCGTTCATCTTCGGTGAAGCGACCATCTCGCCGATCGCGAACACGAAGATGCCAGCGAGGCACGCCCATCCGGCCATGGTGATGCCTGACAAGAGCAGACCGATGCAGGCGATGAAGATGCCGACGAAGATCGCAACGAGCCGACGCGTGCGCGCGGTCAGCATCGCGATCGGGATCATGAAGAGGACGATCGCGGTCGAGTCGAGGTTGATCATCCACTCCTGCGGCACCTGAAGCCCACGCGACGATGGCTGCGCGAGCAGCCCCTCGTGCAAGCCGAGAGCGGCGACGATGTCTCGGCTGTCGACCCACTCTTCGATGAAGTTCGGCAGCGCGTCGTAGAGCTGCATGAACATCACCCAGAAGCCGCTCATCACGAGGATGAACGAGATCAGCCGCGGTCGGAACAGCGTCTTCACGGAGTAGAGGAAGACCTGGAGCGGCGTGCGCCCGGCCATCGCGCGCTCGGCCGCGTCGTCCTGTTTGGCGGGATCGCTCGGCGCGTTCGGATCGTCGGGCGCGTTGGGCTCGTCGGTGTAGAGGAGCAGCGTGATGAAGTTGAGCGACACGATCGCCGCGCACGAGAGGAAGACCCAGCTCCACGCGTAGTGATGGAGGTAGCCCGCGAGCGGTGGGCCGAGCCAGCCGCCGATGTTCACGACCTGGTAGAAGATGCCCCAGCCGAGCGACGAATTCTTGCGGGTGGTGCCGCGCACGAGCGTGCCTTGCACGCCGGGCTTGAAGATCGCCGTCCCGAGCGCGAGCACCTGGCAGCCGAGGAAAAAGCCCCAGAAGCTGCGGTTCGTCGCCATCAGAAGGTAGCCGACCATCTTGATCGCGATCGAGATCGCGATCGTGCGCTTGCGTCCGTAGCGATCGGCGAAGCCGCCGGAGAACATCGGCACGAGCGTCTGGATGAGCGCCCAGACGGTGAGGATGATCCCCTTGTCGGCGTTCGTGAAGTGGAGCCCCGCCGGATCTTCGGAGCTCGCGATGTAGATCGGAACGACGACGCGCACGCCGTAGTAGGCGAGGCGCTCGATGAGCTCCATGACGTTCGCCGCCCAGAAGGGCCGGCGAAGCTCCTTCACCTGCTCGAGGAAGGGGGCGCGCGGTTCTTGATCGCTCACGGCGAGGTCAAGCGCTCGTGACGCGGCGCATGTCGACCCAACGCTGCTGTCCGTCGGGAAAGAGAACGAGGCACTGGCCAGGCGCGCATTGCTGCACGGTTGCCGGGTAACGGTTTCCGTCGGCCCACTCGACCATCACCTTGCTGCCAATCGCGGGCGCGGCTGGCGCGGCGGGCGCGGCGTACATGGGCGCGGGCGGCTGTGCGGGATACATGGGCGCGGGCGGCTGTGCGGGCGGGACATACGCCTGGAACGCCTGCGGCTGCTTCGGGGGCGGCACGGGATCGCCAAACGTGCTGGATGCCTTCGGCGAAGTGCGCGGCGGCTCACCATGGCTCGGAAGCGTGGGCTCATCGGCTTGCGTCTTGGCCACGCGACGCGGTGCGGGGGTCGGCTGCGCGGGCGACGCCGGCGGCGCATGTTGCACGGAAGCCATGAGCGCTTTGCCTGCCTGGAGGTCCGAGGCCTTCATCGGGACCGTGCGCCCCTTCGTCTTTCGAGGCGCGTCGCTTTCCTTTTTCGGCGGGGCGAGGTTGCCGCGACGAAGCGCGGCGAGGTGCGCCGCGTCGGCCGGCGCCGTCGCGGCGAGCGGATCGGCCGGCTCACGCTCGATGGGCTTCGAAGCGGCGACGCCTGCCGTGCTCGCGCCGGAGCTCGAGCCGATTGCCGCACCGCACCCTGGGCAGAAGCGGCTGCCGGCGATCAGCTTGCTCGCGCACCTCCAGCACTCGTCCATCGGAACGGAGGAGATTACCTCATTCCCTTCGGCTTTGTCCCAGTGTGCGCAGGCCGGCGCAGCACTTGAATCGCCGCGGTGAAACCGCCCATGTCGACGTCGTGGTTCATCTCGACGACGAGGCCGACGTTCTTCGCGCGGCGCTCGGTTCGGCCGACCGCGGGGGAGATCCAGACGAGCCGCCCCCCGGGCGCGAGCACCTCGCTCGCGCGCGACACCATCTGCTCGGCGAGATCACCGGCTTCGGAGCGCTTGAGAACGCGGCGCCCCATCGGCGGGTTGGTGAGGATCAACGTGACACCTTCGGGCGCGTGCTTCAGCGCGTCAGCGTGAACGAGGCTCGCCTCCACCCGCGCGGCGCGGAGGTTCGTGCGGGCCGCTTCGAGCGCGTTGGGATCGCGATCGCTCCCGTGAAGCTCGGCGTACGGTCCGAGCCGCGCGCGCTCGACGAGCTCGGTGCCCGAGCCCACGAACGGATCCCACACGATGTCGTCCGCGCGGACGCCTGCGATGCGCGCGAGCGCGGCGGCGATCGTCGGATGCGACGCCGCGGGTACGTCGCGCTCACGGTAGAGGAAGCGCGGATCGGTGATCGCGCGGGGCACGAGGATGACCTCGACCGTGTGCGGCGCGTCGGCCGGGATCTCGACGACGCGCGCCTCCCACGTGGTGTCGGTCGGATCGTTGATGAGCGCCGCGTCGATCTCCTGCACGCGCTGCGCGATGCTCCACACGGCGGCGCGACGGTGGCCGCCCGTCGACCACGCCACGCGGTAACGGACGGGACCGCGGGTCCAGGTCGAGAAGATCGCGCGCGCCGCGGGCGAGCCGAGCGCCCGCACCACCGCGTCGACGACGTCCTCGCCGGTGCCGATTTTCTGCTCCGGAAGCGGAAACCCGATCTCGAGCGCCGTGCGAGCATCGAACGCGCGAGCGAGTGGACAGCCGGCGCGAAGCGCTGCGCGCACGACGGTCGGATCTTCGGTATCTGGCCGCGCCATCCACGTGCCTCCGCCAGGCAGTGGCCTCGTATCGAGCTCGTCGGACAAAACCGGTGCGAGGCCCGAGCGACAAAAGAAGACGAGCGGAACGTCGGTGCTCGCGGAGCGCGCGAGATCGATCGAGCTCGGGTTCGCGCGCATCGACGTACGGCCGATCATGAGCTTCGCGCGCGACACGATCTTCTGGAGCTCCGCGTCGTGCACCTTGTCGACGTCGATCGCGGCGAGCTGCTCGAGCGCAGCCACTGTTCCGATCTTCCCGAGCGCGGCGAGGATCGCGCGACGCTCGGGCGGCGCTTCCTCTTTCTTCGCGGCGCCGAGCAACGCCGCTTCGGCCTCGGGTCCGCCGAGCTTGCCGAGCGCGGTGGCTGCGGCGCGTCGCGTTCGCGCGTCCTCGTTGCCGAGCTGTGCAATCGCGAAGGTCACCGCCTCGGCGCGCGGCGCGCCTTCGAGTGGAGCTCCGACGACGCCGACGACGCGGCAGAAGAGCGCGCGCGCCGCGACCGGCGCGTTGGCGGAGAGGTCGCTCGCGAGCGGCAAGAGCTGAGGGCCGAGGCGCTCGAGCGAGTGCCCTGCTCCACGCGCAACGTCTTCTTCGTCGGACGCGAGAAGGGCGACGACGCCCGCGGCATCGCGCACGCTCGGAGTGAATCCCGGCGCGAGAACCGACGCGGCAAGAGGCTTTTTAGCGGTCAAGCCGTGCACAGTAACCGGTCCGACCCCTCGAACGTAGTGTCCATGCGGGCTACGCTCTCGGAGGCGCCGCCGCCGGAGAATCAAGAATGAAAAACACCCCCAGTCCCCTTCTTCGCCCCAC
>CAXSGV010000472.1:1364-5792 GCA_964236615.1 uncultured Polyangiaceae bacterium | reverse complement strand
GGCATCACCATTGGGGCCAATCCGAATCGGGAATCAAGGCGCTCGTCGAGCGGTGCGAGGGCAACGGCGTGCTCGTCGACCTCTCGCACATCAACAAGCAGGGCTTCCTCGACGCCTGCGCGATCGCAACGCGTCCGCCGATCGTGAGCCACACAGGCGTGCTCGGCGCCTTCGAGCACTGGCGAAACATCGACGATGCGCAGCTTCGCGCCGTCGCTGACAAGGGCGGCTGCATCGGCGTCATCTTCTGCCCGCGCTTCGTCGGAGGCGATGGCCTCGGTCCGATCGTGAAGCACCTCAAACACATCCTCGACGTCGTGGGGGAGGACGTGCCCGCGCTCGGCAGCGACTGGGACGGCTTCATTGTCCCCACCCAGGCGCTCAAAGATCCAACGGGCCTTCCGCTCCTCACCGACGCCCTGCTCGAGGCCAAGATCCCCGAGCGTGTGATCGCGAAGATCCTCCGCAAGAACGTGATGCGCGTCCTCGGCGAGGCTTAGTCAATCTCGAGGGTGGCGACGCGCACACCGCGCGCATCGAGCCGCCGCATCAACTTCTCCCGCCATGCCTCGCGGTCGGCCCCGTTCGGCACCGACACGTGAATTTTCACCTCGCCCGCGTCGGCCTGCACGAGAAGCACTGCCCCCTGAAGCTCGCCCGCGCCGATCTCCATGCGCACGGCGCCCCGATCCTTCCCCTCGGCCGACCATGCAATGCGCTTCACGAGCGCCGGCAACAACGTCTCGAGCGAAGCCGCGCGCAGCACGACCGGCGCGGTATCGCTCGGCACCGGGGCGACCACCAGCGGGACGGCGAACGCCGGGGGCGCCATCTGCGCGGCCCGCCGCTCCAGCGGATCGAGGCTCGCGTTGGCCTGCTCCAACGAGCCCGTCCTCGACCCCGAGCCCGTCTCGGCATCGCCGGCCCGCGCTACGTGCGCTTCACCCAAGGGATTCGAAGTTGCAGGCGCTGCCGTCTTGGGCGCGATGCGCACGCCGCCGTCGTAAGGCGCTCGCGCCTGCGCCAGAGCCGCGTGGAAGCTCGACAACCCCTTCCGCGCTCCGACCACCGCCTTTTCAAAACCCCTCGCCGACGAAGCCGATGAAGCCGACGAGGAAGCGGACGCAGCAGGCGAAGGACGAGAAGGTAGAGGCGAGGCAGACGAGCTCATAGGTCCCCCTCGGTCGATTCCGCAACGAGGTTGCGTTGCCGCGGCTCGTTTCAAGGCAATTCCTAAAATTCCCCGCAAAAACGAGCCGTTCTTGACCGTGGGTCAGGGTAGGATACCTTCCTTGAAGGGACCCGCTCTCGCGGGTTGGGGAACCCAAACGCGCGAATGCCAGCGCCGATGGGGCAGTGGACGATTCAGCGGAGCGAAGTGCTAGAGAGCCCAGGTAGTAGTCCCATCGCGTTGATCGGGGCGGCAGTCGCCGTCTCCGTCGTGGGCTCGCTCTTCGCCGCCGGCGACGGTGCGCTCGTCACGCTCCCCGAAGCCCGCCTCCAGGTCCTCCGCGAGGAGCCGGGGCCGGACGGGGCGCATTTCAAGCGCTACTCGAACGACCGGCAACGCGTTCTGTCGCGGTGGCTCGTCTGCCGTGTCGTCGCCACGAGCCTCGCCGCCGTCCTTTACGCACGCGCGGGCGATCACTTTTTCGGCTCCACTGCGCTCGCCTTTTTATTCGCTGTCCTCGCTGCGGTGCTGACCTACGGCACGTTCGCCGAGCTTCTGCTGACGCTCGGCAGGCGACGCCCCGAGCCCATGGCGATCTTCGCGCTGCGCTACCTGCAGCCCCTCGAGTGGGCAGTCATGCCGCTCGCCGAGCCGCTCGCCAAGCTCGGTCGCGCCTTCGGTCGCCGCTTCGCGCCGCGCCGACCGATCGACCCCCGCTTCACCGAGACCGAGGTCGAGTGGGTCGTCACCCAGGGCGAAAAGTCGGGAACGCTCGCGAACGAGCCGGCCGAGATGATCCGCAACGTGCTCGAGTTCAAAGAGCTGACGGCGCGTGAGGTCATGGTGCCGCGCCGCCGCATCTCCGGCATCGACGTGTCGACGCCGCTCGAGCGCGTCGTGAGCATCGTCGCGACCGAAGGCCACTCGCGCTACCCGGTCTACCGCGAGACGCTCGACAACATCGTGGGGCTTCTCTACGCGAAAGATCTCTTCGGTATCATGAAGGAGAAGAAGGTCGCGTCGACCAAGCTCAACGACATCACCCGTGCTCCGGTGCTCTTCGTCGTCGAAACGCAGCCCATCTTGAGCATCCTCCGCGAGATGCGCGCCCGCCGTCTTCACATGGCGATCGTCTCGGACGAGTACGGCGGGACGAGTGGCGTCATCACGATGGAAGACGTCATCGAAGAGATCGTCGGCGAGATCCAGGACGAGTACGACACCGACGCCGACATGCAGATTCAGGACATCGGTGACGGCCGCATCGTCGCCGACGCCGCCGTCGCGCTCACCGATCTCGCCGCGCGCCTCGGCATCGAGCTACCCGTCAACGGCGAGTTCGAGTCGCTCGGCGGCCTCATCGTGCACCGCGCCGGTCGCGTCCCCGAGGTCGGCGCGACGATCACGCTCGGCGGCCTCAAGTTCATCGTGCGTGAGGCCGACGAGACGCGCGTCGTGAAGGTCGAGATTGTCCCGATCGAGACGACGAAAGAAGCACCGCCCGCCGCCATCTCCGCACCGTGACGGACGGGCCGATCGTCAACGAGGTCCACATCGAGCTCCGCCCGCTCGAGAACGGTACAGGCCTCGCCGCGGTGGCCGAGGTGGTCGCGCAGCTGCCCGATCCGGACGGCCTCGCGCCCGGGACGAAGGTCGTCGTCGGCGATGCGCCCAAAGGCGGCGCGCTGTCGCGGCTCTTTCGGCGCGGCACGAGCGTGAAGCCGGTGATCCGCGCGTCAGCGTTGCTGGCGCGCGGCTACGTCGGCATCGAAGAAGGGCGAGACGATGCCGGTGCCGGCCTCGTCTCCGGCCTCACTTCGACTTCGCGACCTTCTCGAGACCCGTGATGAGCTTGTCGGCGCGCTCGATGAGGCCCGGCTTCGATTCCTGAATGACGTCGGCCTGGGCCTGGCCCTCGCCGCGAATGGCCGTCAGCGTGGTGCCGAGCTGCGCCGCGAGCTGCGCGAGGGCGCCGGCGTTCTCGTTGGGGCAGGATTTCTCGAAGGTCTTCGGCGCGACGTACACCGCCGACGGCTTCGTCGTGATGTCGCCGCCCTTGTACGCAGGCAGCTTGGTGTTGCCCGCGCCCATCGGGTTCGAGAACGTGAACTCGGCCGGCAGCGCGAGCTGCGGCGGCGTGAACACGATCGGCTGCGCCAGCGACGCGAGCAGCGCGGTCGGGTTACCGGCCGGATCGCGATCGACGACGATGACCTGCGAGATGGTCGTCTGGCCCGCCGGCGCCGCAAGCTGCTCGGTGAGCGGCTTCTGCAACTTCGTGAGGAGACCCTTCACGATCGCCTTGCGATCGTTCAACGCTTGCACCTCGGTGACGAACTCGACGAGACCTGCCGTGGTCTCGGTGGGAAAGCCACTGAAGCGGCGCCCGGCGAGCTTCGATCCGTCGAAGTCGACGTTCATCCCGCCGAGATCGTTGGCGAGCGCGTCGGGGAACTTTCGCTCCTTCGTGAGCGAGGTGCGACCGGCCTCGAGCTTGTCGCCCAAGTTCTTGAGCGTCTCTTTCGCCTTGGTGACGTCGGCGGCGAGCTCGGCGGCGTCGCCTTTGCTCTTCGTGCGACCGGAGCCGTTCTCCGCAGCCTGACCGGCGATGTAGCCGACGCCGGCGAACGCGACGGCGGCAACGCACGCGATGACGATGCCCTGCTTGCGCGCACCGGAACGCGCCTGTTGCACGGCGTGCTCGTCGACCTCGATGCGCTGCGGCTGCGGCGGCGGAGCGGGGGCGGGCGCGCGGTAGGGCTGAGCGACCGCGGCGAGCGGGTTCGACGGATCCATCGCCTGGCTCATTGGCGAGCCGAACGGCGACGGCGGACCGACCGGGATTCCGGGGACGACCGGCGGCGGGATCGCGGGCGGAGGCCTGCTTCCGAACGACGGCGGCGGAATCGGCATTGGCATCCCGCCCACGCCGACCGGCGGTGGCGTCGCGCCGCCGGAAGCTTTTCCGAGGCGCGCTTTTAGGTCGATCTTGGGCTTCTTCTCGTCGGCCATCGAGTCTCCCGGATAGAGCGATTTCGACCGGACATTACGGGGTAGCCCCCTGAAGTGTCAACGGATTGGCCCCGAAACGCTTGGGTGGAAGGTGAGCTCGAAGTACGCGCCCCTCCAAGGATTTGCCAATCGCACACACATTGACCTACAGTTGCCCCATGAGCGACGACCGACGAAAGACGCCGCGCGCGGCGCTGACAGGGATCCTCTTCAACAAGTACATCGATGGGTTCCCCTTCACGGGT
>CAXSGV010000472.1:332-1354 GCA_964236615.1 uncultured Polyangiaceae bacterium | reverse complement strand
CTCCTCGATCTTTCGGAGACGGGCGCGCGCGTGCGCCGGATCCACGAGCCCAACCTCGTGCGCGAAAGCTACCCGGTCGAGATCGAGCTGCCGGGAATTCCCGAGCGACTTTGGCTGTGGGCACGCACCGTGTGGACCGACGACAACGAGCAAGCTCTCCGGTTCATCGCCGTCGACCATGCGTCGAAGGCATCCCTTGCCGCCATCGTGGAGCACCTCGCGGGAGCCGCCATCTCCGACTAGTCTCGCAGGAGGATGAGGAAGACCGTCATCGCAGGAGCCCTCCTCGTGGCCACCGTCGCCTTCGGGGTCCTCGGCGGCTGCAAGAGCGCCGCGGAGCAAGAGGCTGAACGCCGCGCGCACGACAAGACGACGCTCGACGCGATCGTCGTTCTCGACCGCAAGCTCGACGCGACGCTGAAGCAGGCCGACGAGGTCGCCATGAAGGGCGACGAGCTCCGCGCCGCCGACCTCCTCGACAAGGAGGCGATCCCCGCCGCCGACGCCGCGCTCGAAGCGGTGAAGGTGGCGCACGTCGAAACACCGTGGGCGCACGAGCGTCGAGACGAGCTTCTCGCGCTGCTCGGCGATCGACGTGCAGAGATCCCGCGCTACGCGAGCGCGCTTCGCTCGACCGACCTCGAGTCGAAGCTTGGCGCCGTGCAGAAGCAGGTCGAGCTCGAGAAGCGCACGATCGAGATCATCGGCAAGGTCGCGACCAACTGAGATGGTGCGCGTTCTCGTCCTCGATAACTACGACTCCTTTACGTACAACCTCGTGCAGTACGCCGGTGAGCTCGGCGCCGAGGCGCACGTCGTGAAGAACGACGGGATCGACATCGCCGGCATCCGGGACCTTGCACCGGACGGGCTCCTCATCTCACCGGGACCTTGCACGCCGTCGGAGGCGGGCATCTCGATCGAGTGCATTCTGCAGCTCTCCGGTGAGCTGCCGATCTTCGGCGTGTGCCTCGGCCACCAGTCGATCGGCCAAGCCTTCGGCGGAAAGGTCGTGCGGGCGG
>CAXSGV010000472.1:0-322 GCA_964236615.1 uncultured Polyangiaceae bacterium | reverse complement strand
TGTGGGTGTCGCGCTTGATGCACGGGTGTACGTCGCCGATCGAGCACGACGGCCGTGGCGTGTTCGCGCAACTCCCCTCCCCTTTCGAAGCGACCCGCTACCACTCGCTGCTCGTCGAACGCGAAACACTCCCTGAGTGCCTCGAGGTCAGCGCGTGGACCGCCGAGGGCGAGATCATGGGTCTCCGCCACAAGACGCTCGACGTCGAGGGCGTTCAGTTCCACCCCGAGAGCATCCTCACGCTCGAGGGCAAGCAGCTGCTCGGAAACTGGCTCGGCCGACTGGGCCGACGCGCGTGAGCTCGATCGCTTTCGCGGACGCC
>CAXSGV010000471.1:4372-5808 GCA_964236615.1 uncultured Polyangiaceae bacterium | reverse complement strand
CGAAAACAACACATTGTGCATGGCGACACCTCTCCCTCCGGCGCCCTCGCACGCCGCATACCACCCGCGATCCCGCCCCGCGTCCCGAACCACCCATCTCCCAAGCGCATGATGTTGCAGGCGTTAGCTGGCTAACGCCTGCAACATGGGATCGCCGCGAGGGGCGTGCGGGGGCGGGGCGGGTGTCGCGGACAGGGGCGGGACGTCCAACGGACTCGAGGCCTGGAGGCGCCGGTGGTGTCGAGGAGCGCCGTGGAGGGGGGCTACGTCGGGGTGCGCGTGCGGCGCATTCAGCCAGCGCGTTCACCCGGCGCGTTCACCCGGGCCCGAGCACACCGTGCTCGCGCGCGGGAGACGTGAGACGACGCGCCGCGCCTGCGAAGTAGCGGCCGGTCGCGGTCTTCGCCTTCGTGAGCTTGGCGACCTCACCTTCGAACACGATCTGGCCGCCGGCGCTGCCACCCTCCGGGCCGAGCTCGACGACCCAGTCTGCGCAGGCGATGACGTCGGGGTGGTGCTCGATCACGACGAGCGTGTCGCCGCGTGCGACTAGGCGCTCGAGCACCGAGATGAGGCGGCGCACGTCGCTGAGGTGAAGGCCCGTGGTCGGCTCGTCGAGCACGTAGACGGTGGGCTCGTGCGCCGAGCCCGCCGTGAGCTCGGCGGCGAGCTTCAGGCGCTGAGCCTCGCCGCCGGAGAGCGTGTTCGAGCCTTGACCGATCTGGACGTAGCCGACGCCGAGATCTTCCAGCGTTGCGAGGGGACGCGCGATCCGCTTGTGTGCGGCGAAGGTCTTCGCTGCGTCGGCCGCCGAGAGGTGGAGCACGTCACCGATGCTCAGGCCGAGGTAGCGGATCTCGAGCGTCGCCGGCTCGAAGCGCGCGCCGCCGCAATCCTCGCATGGCGACACCACGTCGGGAAGGAACGCCATCTCGTGGACGATGGAGCCTTGGCCCTCGCACGCGGGGCAGCGACCGCCGGACCCCGTGTTGAACGAGAAGCGCGCGGGCGTGTAGCCACGGACCTTCGACTCAGGGAGCGAGGCGAACAGCTTTCGGATGTCGTCCCAGATGCCGAGGAACGTTGCCGGCACCGAGCGCGGCGTGCGGCCGATGGGCGACTGATCGACGGCGAGAGCGCGCTTCACGACCTTGGTGCCTTTGAGCGACTTGAAGGTGCCCGGCTCTTCGGCCACGAGGCCGAGCGCGTCGCGCAACGCGGGGTAGAAGACCTTGCGCACGAGCGTGCTTTTGCCTGAGCCACTGACGCCCGCGACCACGGTCATGCGGCCGGCGGGCACCCGGAACGTCACGTCCTTGAGGTTGTGCGCGCGCGCACCGGTGAGCTCGAGAAAGGCGTCGGGCAGAGGTCGCTTCGGGCGATCGATGCGTGCAGTCTGCAAGAGCGCGCGCGCGGTGGGCGACGCTGGATCGGCG
>CAXSGV010000471.1:1144-4362 GCA_964236615.1 uncultured Polyangiaceae bacterium | reverse complement strand
TCGAGCCCCGGCGCGGCGGCTCCTCGAACCTGCGCGCCGCAGGGCCGGCGGCGATGATGTAGCCGCCGTTGCGGCCGCCGCTCGGGCCAAGGTCGAGCACGTGGTCGGCGGCGGCGATCGTCTCGGCGTCGTGCTCGACGACGAGCACGGTGGAGCCCGTGTCCACGAGGGAGCGCAGGTTTTTCAAGAGGAGGCGCGTGTCGCGCGGATGAAGGCCGATCGTGGGCTCGTCGAGGACGTAGAGCGCGCCGGTGAGGCCGCTGCCTAGCTGTGCGCTCAAGCGAAGCCGCTGCATCTCACCACCGGAGAGCGTGTTCGCGGAGCGATCGAGCGCGAGGTAGCCGAGGCCCACGTCGTCGATGAAGGCGAGGCGCCGCAAGAGCTCCGCGTGCGGCGCCTTGGCGATGATCGCGTCGCGCCCCTTGAACTGCCACGTGCGCACGAACGCGAGCGACGAAGCCACGTCGCGTGACATGAACTCGGCGTAGGACTCGCCTTGGAGTCGCACGCGCCGCGGTACGAGAGACAGGCGCGTGCCTTTGCACTCGCGGCACGGCTTATCCGTTACCGCCTCGTGGCCGCCTTCCTTGCCCGTGCCCTCGCAGGCTTCGCACTGCCCCTGCTTCGTGTTGAAGGAGAACCAGCGCGGATCGAGCTCGGGGATGCCCGTGCCGCACACGGTGCACGCGCGCGCGGTCGAGAGGATGATCTCGCGCGGTCCTTCGGAAGGGGTAGGCGGGCCGTGCGCGACGCGGAGTGCGCCAGCGCCCCACGCGAGCGCGCGGTCGAACGTCTTGCGATCGAGCGTCGCGAGCGCGCCGAAGTGCACGATGAGATCGATCGTGTGCTCTTTCGTCTTCTTGAGCTTCGGTGGCGGATCGATGGGGACGATCGCGCCGTCGACGCGCGCCGTCACGACCCCGGCGCGCGCGGCGGCCGTGAAGAGATCGAGGTAGGTGCCTTTGCGGGCGCGCACCGCCGGGGCGTAGACGGTCTTCTTCGTCTTTTCGCGATCGGACACGAGCCGGTCGTAGAGCTCGTCGGGCGATGACGGCGCCACGAGCGCGTCGCACGCGGGGCAATGCAGCTCGCCGACCTTCGCGTAGAGGAGACGGAGGTAGTGCGCGGCTTCGGTCACCGTGGCCACCGTGGAGTTCGCGCCGGCGCGGGAAATCCGCTGCTCGAGCGCGATCGAAGGAGGCACGCCGAGCACGCGGTCGACATCGGGGCGGGGGAGCGTCGGCAAGAACTGCCGCGCGTACGGCGTGAGCGTCTCCATGAAACGACGCTGTCCCTCGGCGAAGATCACGTCGAACGCGAGCGACGACTTGCCCGAGCCGCTCGGGCCGGTGACCACGGTGAGCTTGCCGTGCGGGATGATCGCGGAGACGTTCTTCAAGTTGTGCTCGCGCGCGTGCTCGACGGTGATGGCGTCGACCGACTCGGGGGGCGCGGCGAGCGCGGCCGACTTCGCGTAGGCCGCGGCACGCTCGACGGCCGAGCCCGCTGTCGCCTCGCGCAGCGCGACGCCCGTGAGCGAAGGCCCGCGCGCGATGTCGAGCGGCGAGCCCTGGGCGACCACGCGCCCGCCATCCGGTCCTGCACCAGGTCCGAGATCGATGACCCAATCCGCGGCGCGAATGACGTCGAGATCGTGCTCGACGACCACGACGCTCGCACCGTCGTCCACCAGGCGATGGAGCGCGGTGATGACGGCAGCGGTGTCTTCGGCGTGAAGGCCCGCGCTCGGCTCGTCGATGACGAAGAGAGTGCCGCGCGGATGCTCGGTGAGCGCGCGCGCGAGCTTCAGGCGCTGCGCCTCACCGCCGGAGATCATCGACAGCGGCTGGCCGAGCGGCAAGTAGCCGAGACCCACGCGCTGCACGGGATCGAGAGCGCGGCGCAGCACCGGATCGCGTTCGGTCGATGAGCCCTCTTCGGGATCGAGCACCGTGAGCGCGTCGTCGACCGTCATCGCGAGGACGTCCGCGACGCTGAGCCCGCGGTGCTTCACCGCCAGCACCTCGGGCTTGAACCGCTTGCCCTGGCACGCAGCGCAGAGGAGCGCGACGTCGGCGAGGAACTGCATCTCGACGGTCTCGTAGCCCTCGCCCGAGCATGCTTCGCAGCGACCCGAGCGACCGCTGTCGCCGCCGACGTTGAAGGAGAAATGCGAAGGCGTGAGACCGCGCGCAACGGCGTCGGGCTCGGCGGCGAAGCGGGCGCGGATGCGATCCCATGCGTGCGTGTACGTCGCGGCATTGCCGCGCGCGGTACGGCCGAGCGGCGTCTGATCGACGAGGCACGCGCGGAGCAACGGCCCCGTACCCTCGAGACCGTCGTGCGGACCGGGGCGCGGCACGCGCATGTCGCCGAGGTGACGCGCGACCGAGCGGTACAGGATGTCTTCGACGAGGGTGCTCTTGCCGGAGCCGCTAGGGCCGGTGACGACGCACACCATGCCGAGCGGGAAGTCGACGTCCACCGCGTCGAGGTTGTTCGCGCGCGCGCCGCGCACACGTATGACGTCGAGCGGCAAGCGCGGCTTGTGGAGCGAGGGCAAAAGGCCGCGTGCCCAGGCGCGGCCCGTCGGGAGATCGGTGCGCTTCTCGAGCGCGGCGGGCGTACCGTCGAAGAGGACGCGGCCGCCCTCGGAGCCAGCACCAGGACCGAGCTCGATGACGCGGTCGCAGCCCTTTACGATGTAAGGCTCGTGCTCGATCACCATCACGGTGTTGCCGGCCTCGGAGAGCTTGCGCATCACGCGTGCGAGCGCGGGGACGTCGGCGGCGTGGAGACCAACCGTGGGCTCGTCGAGCACGAACAGCGCGCCGGTGAGCGACGCGCTCAAGGCGGTGGTGAGGCCGGCGCGTTGCGCTTCGCCGCCGCTCAGCGTGCGTGCCTGGCGATCGAGCGTGAGGTAGCCGAGACCGACGGCCTCGAGGTACTCGAGCCGCGCGAGGAGCTCGGACTGCAGACGCTTGCCCTGCGGATCGTGCGGCGTGACGCTCTGCATGCGACGCACCGCTTCGCTGACGGTGAGGGCGTGCCACTCTGCGAGGTTGATCGAGCCGACGCGGTAGGCGAGCGCCGTCTTGTTCAAGCGACCGGCCTTGCACTCGGGGCATGCGGCGAACTCGCGGTACCGCGCCAGGAAGACGCGGACGTGCATCTTGTAGGTGCGGCCCTCGAGCCACTTGAACCACGCGCGGACGCCG
>CAXSGV010000471.1:0-1134 GCA_964236615.1 uncultured Polyangiaceae bacterium | reverse complement strand
CCTTCCACGAGCCCTCGCCCTCGATGACGAGCCCGCGCTGCGCGGCGGTGAGCTTCTCCCATGCGACGTCGACCGGGATGCCGCTCTTCTTTGCGTACTTCAGGAGCATCCCCCGCTCCCACTCCGCGCTCGAGCCCGACCACGCTTTGATCGCGCCTTGTTGGAGCGTGCGTGAGCCGTCGGGGATCACCTTGTCCCAATCGATCGAGATGATGCGCCCGAAACCGCGGCACTCGCCGCACGCGCCAAGCGGCGAGTTGTACGAGAACAGGGAGGGGCGTGGCGGGTCGAACGCGCGCGTGCACTTGGGGCACACGAGACCACGCGCGACGGTGAGGCGCGTGGGGGGCGTGAAGAGATCGCCGGCAATCGCGGCCGGGTTTTCGATGCGAAGCTCAGCGCGACCTTCGCCACGCTGCCACGCGATCTCGATTGCCTGCTGCAGGCGGCGCTCGTCGGTGGGCCGCAGGTGAATGCGATCGAGCACGACCTCGAGCCGCAGATCGGGCGCGATCGCTTCGCTCGGCCGCACGTCGTCGAGCTCGCGGATCGTGCCGCCCACGTACATGCGGCGGTACCCGTCTTTGACGAGCGAGTCGCGGAGCTCGAGGAACGCCTCGGCGTGCTCGGCGCGCACGGGGTAGCTCACCGTCGCGCGCGAGGGTCCCACGCTGGCGAGAATCTTCTCCGCCGCCTGCGCAGGGGTCGTAGCGACGGCTTCGAGGCCGCAGTCGGGGCACGTCGGAACCGCTTCGCGCGCGAAGAGACCTGCGAAGTAGGGCTCGAGATCAGCCATCGTCGCGAGCGTGGATCGGCTGGATTTCACCGGTGCGCGGCGATCGACCGCGACCGTGGCCGCCACCGGATCGAGCTTGTCGATCGGCGGCCGCTCGAGGCGCTCGAGGAACTGCCGCGCGTACGGCGAGAAGCTCTCGACGAACCGGCGCTGCCCTTCCGCGTAGAGCGTGTCGAGCGCAAGCGACGACTTGCCGGAGCCACTAGGGCCGGTGATCGCGACCAGCTGCCCCGGCGGGAGCGTGAGGTCGACCGACTGGAGATTATGCGTGCGTGCGCCGCGGAGTACGACCGGAAGCATCAGGGACAAGCAATATGGTGCCGCCGAGAGGTTCCGTC
>CAXSGV010000470.1:0-5811 GCA_964236615.1 uncultured Polyangiaceae bacterium | reverse complement strand
CAGGCGACCGACCGCGCCCACCGCATCGGACAGACGAAGGTCGTCACGACCTACCGCCTCATCGCGAAGGGCACCATCGAGGAGAAAATCCTGCAGCTCGGTGGCAAGAAGCGCGAGCTCGTCGGCACTGTCCTCACCGAGGACGCGGGCGGCGCGAAGAAGCTGACGAAGACGGATCTCGAAGAGCTCTTCAAGCTCGACTGAGCGCGTCCGAGCGCGCGTGCTGAGCGCGCGGATTGCCACCTGCCGCTGACGATTCCGAAGGAATAGGAATCTGCTGCATGTTCGGGCTACGCTCGTCCCAATGATGACCTGGCTCTCCAACTCGACCATTGCGCGCTTGCGCGATCAGCTCCGGACCCGCGGCCAGCGTCCGTCCGTCGTCCTTCCGGGCGCGAACGTCACGCCCGACGTCGCCGAGACGATGCAGCTCGTCGCGGAGTACGGACCTCTCGCCGAGGCCATGTACCTGATGATGTCCTCCGACGGCGCCGTGTCGAACGAGGAACGCGAGGTGCTGAAGGGGGCGCTCCGCAACCTCTCGGGCGACGCCCTGCATGGCGTGCAGATCGAGTCGATGCTCGACACCGCCGCCAAGCATATGAAGGACGCGGGGCGCGAAGCCCGCATGAAGGAGATCATCCTCTCGCTCCACGAAGACCAGGCCAGGTCCGAGGTCGCCTTCGTGCTCGCGGCCGCCATCGCGTTTGCCGACAACGCGATCGCCGACGAGGAGAACGAGACCCTCAACCAGTTCGCCGAAGGCCTCGGCATCGATGAAGACCGCGCGAACCAGCTTCTCGACAGCGTCGAGCAGGACCTGGCGGCCGGCCCCCAAGCCTGACCCTCGAGTCTGACGGCGCCCTTCGGTAACGCTTTTGGAGTCCGAGCCGCCTCCCGAGCAAGTCGCCGGCTTTCGCGTCATCCGGCGCCTCGCCACCGGCGGGACGAGCGACGTGCTGCTCGCGCGTGCGGACGGGCCGAACGGGTTCGAGCGAACCGTCGTCCTCAAGCTGCTGCTCGCGCGCTACAAGCAGGATCCGAAGTTCGAGCGCATGTTCGCGCGCGAGGCCGCGGCCTACGCGCGGCTGAACCATCCGTCGATCGTGAAGCTGTTCGACTTCTTCTCGACCGACAGCCGGCACGGCTCCGAGCTCGTGATGGTGCTCGAGTTCGTCGATGGGATCTCGCTCGCGCAGCTTCGCGCGCAGCTCCAGAGCGCGAACGCATCGCTCGATGATCGCGCGGCGATCTTCCTGGCGAGCTCCGTCTTCGCGGCCCTCGCCGCCGCGCACGCAGCGCGTGACGTCGAGACCAACGACTTCGCGCCCGTCATTCACCGCGACGTCAACCCGTCGAACATCCTGATCCCGTGGGACGGCCACGTGAAGCTCGCGGACTTCGGCATCGCGAAGGTCACCGGGATGACGGGCGACACGAAGGTCGGTCGCATCAAAGGAACGTTTGGGTACATGGCGCCCGAGCAGGTGCGCGGCGAAGAGATCACCGTCCGCGCGGACGTCTACGCCGCCACGCTGCTTCTATGGGAGCTCTTGGCGAAGCGTCGGGCGATCCAGAACAGCCAGCTGCCCGAGCTCGAGATCCTTCGCGCAATGGCGCACCCGAGCTTCGTCTCGCTCGACGTGCACCGCCCCGATCTTCCGAAGGCGGTGCGCGATCTCGTGACCCGCGGGCTCAAGGTCCTCCCGGGCGATCGCGATCTCACGGCACAGGAGGCCATGCAGGTGCTTCGCAGCGTCGTCGCGATCGAGGACGGTCGCGTCGCGCTCGTAAAAGCTCTCGCGGGCGTGCGGCCGGCTGGAGAGAGGGACGAAGCGCCAGACACCATGATGAGCGAGCTGCCTCACAGCTTCCCGCCCGAGCCGCTGTCGGCGAGCGACTTGATGGAGACGGATCTCAATCTCCCGCGCTACGCGACGGCGCCCAGCACGAACAGCCCGCCGCCGCTGCGCGAGCGGTCGCAGAGCCTGCCTCGCTTTCCGACGATGAACGATCCGCTCGAGGCCCGCGTGCCGAGCGTCGCCCCGCGGCCGGTTTCGCCCTCGTTGCCCGCACCCACGGTTCCGCCGCACGGTACCCTCGGGTTGCCGCCTGTTCCGATCGCGCGCGTCGAGATCGTTCGCGGTCCGTCGATCGCACCGGCGCCGCGTCCGACGACGCGTCGACCGTCGGTTGCTCCGACGCCGCCGCAGCCGCCGCGGCCCTCGACGCCGCTCCCGGGTCGGGTGCCCGAGTCGGACGAGCCACGCTCTCCAGCGTTCCGTCACGACAGCGACAACCCGCCCACGATGAAGGGCGGCTTCGTTGCGCAGTCGCTGCTTGCCGCGGCGCCGCGCGCACCGGTGGCGGCCGGCAGCCCGCCCGAGGCGTTGCCGTTCGCGCGCACCATGGCTTCGCACGAGCCCACGAACGCGATCGCGCCATCGGCCGCCCGCAGCGCGCCCCCCGGGCCGGCGATGAACGACGTCGGGCGTCCGCTTTGGTATGCGCCCGGTCCCGAGGCTGGCGCGCCTGGTTACCCCGCGATCGCCGCGCGTGCGCCGCGGTCGATCCATCCGCCTCCGCGAAGCGGCGGACTTCGCATCTTCCTCATCGTTGCGACGGTGATCCTTGGACTCGGCAGTCTGGCCGGCGCTTCGTTCCTCGCGTTCGGTTCGCGAACGCCGAGCGTGAAAAAGCCCGTCATCGCCACCACAGCGATCGCTTCGACAGCCAGGCCCGTCGTCACCGCCAGCGCGCCTCTCGTGACGGCCATGGCAAGCGCCATGGCTGTCGGTTCCACGCCATCCACGCTCTCGACGCTGCCGTCGGCGCCTTCGACGCCGTCGACGCCGTCGATCGCGAGCACGGAGGCTCCGGTTGCGAGCACGCGTCCGATCGCGAGCACGGAGGCTCCGGTTGCGAGCACGCGTCCGGTTGCGAGCACGCGTCCGGTTGCGACCACGAGCCCCGCGACGAGCGGTGACACCGGCGAGATCAACGCAGGCGCACCGGCGGCGGGGCACCGCGTGTTCGTCGACGGAAGAACCGTAGGTGAAGGCGCGAACGCCTACCGCGTGAAGTGCGGTCCCCACACGGTGAAGATCGGAAGCGGCGGCAAGCCGATGAGCGTCAACGTGCCCTGCGGAGGGAGTGTCAGCGTTCCGTAGTGGGGTGTATTACTGCTGAATCATGCCTGGCGATTCATCGACCGCCGACGGTGTGCACACCCGTTTTGGGAGCACGTGCTTCGTCCAGCTCGGCATAGGCGCGGGCAAGGGCTCGCGGAACACCGTCGAACGAAAGCGGTGTCGAGGCGTCCACCGGCGCGAGACCTCGCACGAAGAGCGCGCGCGTTTCACGTCGCAGCGCGATTTCGCTCAGGGCGCGGGATCGGAGCAGCAGCGAAAGCCGGTCGAGTAGTCGTGGTAGTCGGCCGAGTGAGCTGTCGTACGGTACGAGCAGCCTTCGCCGTTCAAGTTCGTGTCGAGGTAGTAGCCGCCCTGGAACGTGCCGTTCGGATCGGCGACCCACTCGTGCAGATTGCCCACCATGTCGAACACGCCGTACCCGTTCGTGCAGCCCGCGTGATCGCCTGACTTCGCCACGGTGCCCGGCACCTGGTTCAACGCCGGGTTATTCATGCGTTCGGTCGCCCAGAAGGTGCGCCGGCTGCCGCGCGGCGGTGCGCCGTAGACGCTACCCATTGCGCTCTTGCCGTGATCGTTGCAGCGGCCGGCCTCGCGCGTTGCGCCGTAGCCGTAGTTCGAAGAGCTCGGACCCATGCACGCCTTTTTCCACTCCGCCGGCTTGCACAGGCGCTTGCCCGATCGCGCGCACGCTTCGCCCGCCTGGTCGCCGCTGACGTAGCCCTGGGGAACGACGTGCCCTTCGCTCACCGCGCGGACCACGCGACCAGTGACGGTTTCGTAAGGCGAGAACGCGCGCTCTTCGCCGTTGCCGAGCACCTCGACGAGCGAAGCCTCGAAGCGGTCGACGCAAAAGCGATCGTCGATCGACGCCATGTCGGGCGGGCAAAGCCCGTTGTTGCCGAGCGGTCGATCGCCTTCGCGAAGAAGCTCGTCGAGGGGCGTGGCCTCGGGCCCGCGCGCACGCCGGCCGAGCAAGAGCCCCGCGTTCAAGCCGCCGGTCGAGGCCAACGTGCGGGCTGCGAGATCGCTGCCGCGGTAGCTCTTCGTGCCGCCGCGCATGCTCCGGAACTGCGCCGCCGCATTCGTCCCCAACAATCCTCCACCCGATTCGCCTGAGCCCGCTGCGGCGGCGGAGCAACCTGCGATCGACATCATCGCGGCCACGACCACCAGACCACTTCCAACCAGGCCAACCCGTGCGGTGAGATTCGTCGAGGAAAACGGCAACAAGCACCTCCAAGCCGCGCCGAAATGCTGCGCGACCGGACGGCTTTAGAAGCATACGAATTTGGCCGGAACCCCAAATCGGCCAGGTGCGTAAGTTAGGTAGCACCCCTGAGCACCTGTAGGTGTGAGCCCCCGCTGCCTCCGAGCCCGAGCCCGCAGCCCGAGCCGGAGCGCGAGCCAAGCCCCGATCTTCGTCCTTCCACCACGAAGCTGTGTAGAACCGAGGCGTGCTCCACCGCGTCTACTTCTCGCCCGGCATGTTCGGCTTCGGGAAGCTCGGTGCGTACGACTACTTCGCGCACGTCGAAGCCGCGATCGGCAAGAACCTCCGTGACGCGGGGTGTGAGGTGCAGACGTTCGTGGTGGACGTGCCGCCGCGCCTCGCGAGCGTCACCACGATGAACACGCCCCACTTCGGCACGCCGCTCGCGAGCTTCTTCGCAACCGTCAGCGGGCAGCGAATGCTCTACGCCGTGAGCGCGCTCACGATCATCGGGCTTACCGTCGGCGCGCCCCCGCTCGCCGCCGCGAGCGCGATCGTCGTGGCCATCGGGCGCATCGATCGCACGCTCGGGATCGAGCTGAGCATCCTCGATCGCACGACCGACGCGATGCTGCGCGTGCTCGACGACACGCGGAGCAAAGAGGTGCGTCTCTACCTCGACGCGATCCGAGACGATCAGGGCTCGATCATCCAGCTCACGCCCGAGGCGATGGATCTCTTCCAGGCGGGCATCGAGAACCGTCCCGGCGTCATCTACCAGTCGACCGCGTCGATGGCGCCCGCGCCTTCACCAACGGGATGGATGAAGTCCTTCGGCGGACCCTGGAGCGTGATCTCGGCGCCACTGTTCGCGACCATGTACGGCATCACCGCGCGCTACGACGAGCGGTATCCGTGCGCGGCGCCACACGCCGGAGTCGACGCCGAGCTGCGTCTCGTCGAGGCGTTCGAGCGCGCGCCCGGCGCCCGCGCCAACGATGGCGTCGTGCCGCTGCGCTCGCAGATCTGGGGCAAGCTCGTCTGGGCCGGCTACGGCGATCACCTCGACGTGCTCGGCCACTTTCGCGATCCCTCGCCAGTGACGCCGGGGCGCGTCGACGGCAGCCACGTCGACTGGCTCGCGAGCGGCGCGAACTTCGATCGCCCTGCGTTCGCGAGCCTCATGAAGGCCATCGCGGACGGCATGCTGAACGGGCCGAAGGCGCCACCACAACCCGAAGACTGATTGGCGCATCGGTAAGGTCGACTGAGGAGGCCGTACATGACGACGCGCACGTGGGGACGACGTTTGGGCGAGGGATGCTTCGTGACCGTGATTCTCGTGGCTTGTGGCCCGGGGCTCGGCGGCGGAGGCACCGGGGGCGCAGCATCGATCCTCGGCAACGCAGCGTGCCCGGAGATGCAGAGCGGCGCCGCGGCCAACGCGAG
>CAXSGV010000469.1:0-5826 GCA_964236615.1 uncultured Polyangiaceae bacterium | reverse complement strand
GCTACGCTCGGCCGATGGTGCTTCGCGTACGCCTTGGCCTCGCCGTCGCTCTGATGACCATTCCTGCTGCGATCGGCGGCGCCGCCTGCGGTGGCGACGACGCCGCGTCGCAGTCGGCGGACGCCGGCGACGAAAGCCCGGCTGTCGAGGCCTCGATCGAGGCGAGCGCCGACGCCGGCACCGACGCGACCCCGACGGGGATTCGCGGGTCGATCACGGTTCATGGCTCGAACGCGAAGGGCCGCATTTTTCTCGGTGACGGCTCGAAGTTCAACGTCGAGGCCCCAGCGGCCAACACGGTGGTGACGTTCACCGATCCGGAGATCGTCGGACCGCAGACGGTCACCTTCGTCACCGATCCCGCGCTGGGCGGCGTCATCGTCTCCACGCTCGCAAAGATCGACGTTCCGGAAGTGTGGGTCGACTCGTCGAGCGAAATTCTCGACGAGACGCCGCTCGCGACGATGAGCGGCACGCTGAGCTACCCCGCCGACCCTGCGATCAACCGCATCGACCTCGCGGCGCTGCTCGAGCACGGGTACGCCGCCACCAACATCAGCGGCGCGTTCCCGTTCGACATGCAGCTGCACGGACCAAAGACCACGACCTCGATCGACGTGATTGGTTTCGCGAGCGACAATGCGAGCTCGCGGCTGCTTCGCGCGGGCCTCGTCGCCAAGGTGCCGGTGCCGCCGTTCGGGGCCGACGCCGCGCTGCCGACGATGACGGTCCCCAACCTCGATCTCGATCACGCGTTCGATCAGCCAGTCAGCTTCACGGTTCCGAACCACGCTCTCTACGGCGCCGAGGTCGTTGGAACGATCCGCTACGGGCGTCCCACCCAGCAGCTTGCCGATAGCGCGTTTGGTGCCGACATCATGCACACCACCGAGTCTTTCGCCGGGCCCGCTGGGATCGTACGCAGCATCGCGATGACGCCGCCGTTCGACACCTTCTCGCGCTTCATCGATGTCTACGTCGGGGGTACCGATTCTTCTGGCCGCGTGTTTGCGCCGCTCGGACAGGCCGACACCTCGATCGCCGTGAGCCTCGTCCCCGCTCCGGTGGTCGTCGAGCCCGTCACGTCACCCCGGACCGCCCCCGATCCGATCACGCCGATCGCTTTCGCGCCGGGCTCGAAGATCAGCTGGACCGGCGACTCCGCCGCGCAGGTCACGCAGGTGCTCCTGGCGGGTCGCGGTCCCGTACCGACCGATGGTGGTTTCGGCTTTTATTTCTACTGGACGGTCCGCCTTCCGAAGGGGGAAACCAACTTCACCACGTTCGAGCTGCCGGCGAATGCCTCGCCCGTGCGCTTCGTGCCGAAGGGGCCGGCGAGCGTGCAAGTCACGACGACGACCTACCCGAAGACGACCCTCGCCGAGGTCTTCGGGGCCGACACGTACGCCGTCAAGAAGCTGCGCAACGCGCGAGGCTCGGTCGAGGCGGTCGTCCAGCGCCGGTTCTCGATTCAGTAGTCGCGCTCAACCCGCGATCGCGAGCGCGAGCACGGCGGCGATACGATCGAGCACGATTCCGATCACCGCGAGCAGTCCGAGCGCGCGCAGCGGGGCGATGAGGAGATGCACTTGGGCGGGGGACGCGGCCCGAGCGACGAGCGCGCCCGCGATCTCGAGCACCAACGCGGCCGCGAGAAGCGGCGCGCCGATGGCCACCGCGAGCCCGATGCCGTGCACGAGATCGTTTGCTGCCGCGAGCACGGGGTGCGGCGACAGCTCGCGCGAGGCGAGCTCGGTGACGACGCGCGCCGGCCCGCCGGTGGCGAGAAAAATCGCGCTCGCAAGCAAAGCGAACGGGACGCCGAGCGGGCTCACGCGCCCCTCGACCGTCGCGAAGGCGTTCTGATCTTGTGCACCGCGCAACGTGTCGACGAGACCGCCGGCCATGGTCGCGGCCCACAAGGGGATCGCCGCGCCGAGCGCGATCGGGAGCCCGCGCAAGATCTCCTCGAGCGCGAGCAGCGGCCACGGCTCCTTGGCGTGCGCGACCACAACGCCGGTGAGGGCAGGGAAGATGCTGATCCCCAGCGCGAGCGCGATGACGCCGCGCGCCGGTGCAGGCAACGCCTTCAGCCCAAACGCAGGAACGATCGCGACCGTCGGCGCGACGCGAGCCCACGCGAGGCCGACCGACGCGAGATCGATCCCCGAGTCGGAGAACGCGCGGGCGATCTCGGTCAGGAGGGCAGAAGACGAAGGCACGGCGTGGGCATTCTAGTGGATTGACGAGAGACGAGGGAGGAGGCGATGGTGCGCACATGGCCTTTGATCTCTCGCTCGTCGGGAAGCCGACCGAACCCCAGAAGATGGTCTACTCGTGGAAGGACACGGTGCTCTACGCGCTCGGTATCGGCGCGAAGAAGAGCGAGCTCCAGTACCTCTACGAAGGGCGTGGCCCTCGCGTGTACCCGAGCTTCGCCGTCGTGCCGAAGTTCGAGCCGATGCTGCAGGTTCTCGCGCGGTCGGGCGGAAACATGGCCATGATCGTCCACGGCGGCGAGCGGGTTTACGTCAACAAGCTCATCGCGCCTGCGGGCGCGCTCTTCACGACGGCGACGATCCGCGGCATCTACGATCTACGCAAGTTCGCGTCGGTGCTGGTCGACACCGAGTCGAAGGACGAGGCCGGCGAGGTCATCGCCACCACCACTTCATCGATCCTCTTTCGCGGTGAGGGCGGCTTCGGCGGTCAACCGCCGCCGAAGGAAGAGTCGGTCGGCATCTCGGCGCCGAAGGATCGCCCCGCCGACTTCGTGATCGAGGAAGCGACGACCCCCGAGCAAGCGCTGCTCTACCGGCTCTCGGGCGATCTCAACCCGCTGCACGCCGATCCCGAGTTCGCCAACAGCGTCGGCTTCGCGCAAGGCCCGATCCTGCACGGCCTCTGCACCTACGGGCACATGGTGCGGCACCTCGTGAAGGGTGCATGCGGCGGTGACGCCTCGCGCGTCACGGCGTTCGACGGACAGTTCCGCCGCCCCGTGTGGCCCGGCGACACGCTCGTCACGAGCGGCTGGATCATCGACGAGGGCAAGGTTGCGCTCTCCGTCGCCGTGAAGGAGCGCAACAACGAGGTCGTCATCTCGAACGCGTGGGGCACGATCAAACCCGCCTGAAAAGCGGCTTCCGGCGCGCGTCGTTCACGGTCGGGCTAGCCGAAAAGGGCGGTCTGAACTAGGAAGTCGGCATGGCCAAGCTCTCGCAATCGATCGTCATCGTCGGCGCCAAGCGCACCGCATTCGGCACCATGAACGGCGCGCTCAAGGGCGTCAGCGCCACCGACCTCGCAGTGCACGCTTCAAAAGCGGCTATCGCACAAGCGGGCGTCGCGCCCGATCGCATCGGTCACGTCATCATCGGCAACGTCATGCAGACGAGCCCGGACGCAATTTACTGCGCGCGTCACGTCGGCCTCAAGTCGGGCCTCCCGATCACGGTCCCCGCGCTGACCGTGAACCGCCTATGCGGCTCGGGCTTCCAGGCGATCGTGAGCGGCGCCGAGCAGCTCCTTCTCGGCGAGCACGACGTCGTCCTCGTCGGCGGCACCGAGAACATGAGCCAGGCGCCGCACGTCCTCCGCGGCGCGCGCGAGGGCTTCGCCTTCGGCAAGGCGCCCGCGATGGAAGACTCGCTTTGGAGTGCGTTGACCGACAGCTACAACAACACGCCGATGGCCGTCACGGCCGAGAACCTCGCGGTGAAGTACGGCATCACGCGCGAGCAGTGCGACGAGTACGCGCTCGGCAGCCAGCAGCGCTGGGCCGCAGCGAACGAGAAGGGTTTCTTCAAGGACGAGATCGTCCCCGTCGAGCTCCAGGTGAAGAAGGCGACCGTGTCCTTCGCCGTCGACGAGCACCCGCGGCCGCAGACGACGAAAGAGATCCTCGGCAAGCTCGCCCCCGTCTTCAAAAAGGACGGCGTCGTCACCGCCGGCAACGCATCCGGCATTTGCGACGGCGCGGCGTCGCTCGTCCTCGCGACCGAAGAGAGCGCCAAGGCCAACGGGTGGAAGCCGCTCGCGCGGATCGTTCACTGGGGCACGGCCGGCGTCGATCCCGCCATCATGGGCATCGGCCCGGCACCGGCGATCACGATCGCGCTTGCTCGCGCGGGCCTCACGCTCGGCGACATGGATCTCGTCGAGGTCAACGAAGCCTTCGCGCCGCAGTACCTCGCCGTCGAGAAGGAGCTCGGTCTCGATCGCAAGAAGACCAACGTGAACGGTGGCGCGATCGCCCTCGGTCACCCGCTCGGTGCGAGCGGCGCGCGCATCACGTCGCATCTCGTCTACGAGCTCGCTCGCCGCAACGGCCGTTACGCCGTCGGCAGCGCGTGCATCGGCGGCGGCCAGGGCATGGCCATCATCATCGAGCGGATGTGACCTGATTGAGCTGAGACTCGAGAGGAGCTGACTCGAGAAGAGGACACGCTCGGTCACGGGCTCGGGCAGAAGCAGGAAGAGAACAAAACGAAAGAGGGAGAGACTGCTGGTCTCTCCCTCTGACCCGAGCCGGAGCCCGTGGCCGTTCCCGTCTTTCTGCTTCTTTTCTCTCAGACGGCTTCGAGGAGAACCACGCCGCGGGCGCGTTCGGCTTCGACGTCGAGCGTGGCTTTGATGGAGCGCTGGCCACGGAGGATCGCCCACTTCACGGCGTTCTTCATGGTGCGCGCCGCAGAGACAGCGGCGTTGAGGCTCGGGAAGACCCACGCGAGGACGCCGGGCTGCACGTTGTGCCACTCGTAAACGACGAGCGTCACCGGATCGAGCTCGATCGCAGGCGGGACTTCGGTGTGAACGACGAGCGCGGGCTGCACGGCATCTGCGACGACACGCGGGACGGCCACGTGCGCACTGGCAACGTAGATCCCCGAGTCCAATCGAGCCGGCACTTCGAGCTGTAGATCCTGCAGTGTGATGTTCATGAGGGGTGCGCAATCGGACGCGTTTCGCGTTCCCGATCCCAACCCCGTTTGTGCCGCTCTCATTCCTGGCTTCCCCCCAACCTTTTCTGCTGCGCGCCCCTTGCGAAGACTCTTCGCGGCCGCGCGGTCTGCCGTATTGCCAGCCTTCGCCGTCGACGCTGCATGCAGCGCGCGATCTTGAAAGCCGAGGAGTCGGGACAATTTGCGCATGACTACCTGGATGCTTGGATCCCACGCCCAGGTCGCGCGGTAAAGTTAGAAACCGTTTGACGCGGCGCTTATCGCGCTGCGTTATTTCGATACGCGCTGAGGGCCCGCTGATCTCGCGGCGTTCGACGCGAGATGGACGCTCGACTGTCCAGGGCGCGCGAAGCTGCACCGTACACGCGCGATCTACGACGCCGAGCGAAACGTGCTCGATCGGCGGAGCGCTCGCGCCCACAGCGTGCCCCCGCCTTCGTCCGCGTGACCTGTGCGCGCGAGCTCGAAGCAGATCGCCGCGGTGAAGGCATCACCCTCACCGAGGGGCGCGACATTGGTTCGCTCGCGCGTATGCGCGACCTCGCCGAAGGGGCCGCTTGCGAGCGTGTGACCGGCGCCGTCAGTCAACACCAACACCGCGGTGGGTCGCAGCGCCGCGCGCAGCGTCGGGACGTCCATCGCGAGGCCGAAGAGATCTTGCGCCGTGCACCACACGACATCGGCCTCGCGGAGGATCATGCGGATGGCCCGCGAGTCGCGTCCTTGCCAGAGGGGCCAGCTCGCGTTGACGTCGAGCACGACAGCGGTGTCGATCCGAACAGGTGGTCACTCTTCCTCCCGCCGACGTACTTGGTGAACGAGGTCTTGTCGACGGTGCCGTCGTTGGCGAGCGCGGCGCGGC
>CAXSGV010000468.1:2139-5836 GCA_964236615.1 uncultured Polyangiaceae bacterium | reverse complement strand
ATTCCGCGCTCGGGGTTTGCGCAGCGAATGGGGCCGGTCCACTTGTGGCGAATGGCGTAGCGCGCCTGGAAGTTGTTCTCGGTGGCCGGGCCCGTTGCGTTGCCTTCGCGGCCACCCACGATCGGAGGTGCCGCGCGAAAGACGAGATCTTCGCCGAGCGACTCCTTCGTGTAGCGCGCGTGAAGGCGCGTGAGCGTGAGGCCCATGGGCCCGAGGTTCGGGAGCGTGTCGCCGCCGAGCACGCGCACGTCGCTGGCGGACACCGCCGGCCCGGGGCAGGGGTCACACGAGTTGGCCTGCCACGCGTACTCGGTGACGACCGACTTCGGGTTCTTCTCGATCGTCTTGTCGAAGAGCGCCGCGTAGAACGCGGGGAAGCCGGTGCGCAGCGCGTCGTCGACGTCGATGTTCGTGGGGATGGTGACGTTCGCGTAGTTGGCGACCTCGTACCGTTGCTTCGCGAGGATCTGCACGATGATGTCCTGCGTGCCGGACGAGTTGAGCAGCCCGAGCCGCACCGGCAACGCGAACTGCTCCGAGTCGTAATGGAAGCGAAGCGGCGACAAGCGGAGGTGCTTGCCTTCGAAGCGCACCTTCTTCACGTCGACCTTCGCGACGAAGAACTTGGAGCCCGAAACGACGTACGGACGCAGCACGGCCTCGGCACCCGCCGGGATCTTGTAGTGCTCTTCGCGCAGCCACCCCTCGAGGCCGACCGCGTCCTTCGCGCCGAGGATCAGGATCTCGTACTCGCCGACTGCGAACTTCGCTTCGACGGTGACGCTCGCTGCGAAGCGGTTGGGCGAGCCCATCGACCCTTCTTCGCCCTTGGCGCGCGTGCCGGTGCCGCCCTCTTTGACGTCTTGGTCGCTGTCGTCGAAGCAAGGGTCTTGCTCCCAGTACTCGACGAGACGAGGAGCGCCGAGCGTCTCGAGGTGATCGAAGACGTCCTTCGAGAGCGTCTTCACGTTCTCCTTCTGAAGAATGACCGGCACGGGAACGACCATCGCGAAGTCCGCGGGTGGCCCCTGGTAGTCGTTCTGCATCGACAGTACGGTGCGCGTGCCGTCGCGCAGGAGGACGACCATCGATGCGTCGTTGGTGAGCTTCGCATCGGCGCCGCTCACGTAGAACCCGCAGAACGCGTCGGCGCTCCGCGGAAGGAGCCCAAGCAACGCCGCGCCCACCACCGCCGCCCGTGCGTGCATAGGCCGGCACCGTACGCGCCGACGCGTCAGGAACGCAACGTCACTCCGCCGCGGCGGGCTCGACCAACACCTCGAGCATCGGCTCGCTTGCGATCACCTTGCGCGGACGTCCGCGCGGGCGCGCTGCGGGCTGCGGGTCCGGTGAAAGAATGAGCGCGTCGCCCTCGGTGCGTGCGCGACGTGGAAGGCGCGGAAGCGTGATCGCTTCGAGCCGCGCGCTGAGGACCTCGTCGCTCTCGGCATAGACGCGTGCGTACGCGAGCGCGCGTTGCGCGTGGAGAAGCAGTGCCTCTTCGCGGGTGTGAAGCTCGGCGCGCGCGGCGTCGAGCGCGAGCTGTGCTGAAGTCACGACGGCGGAGGCCGACTGCACTTCGGCGGCAATGCGCGCGAGCGACTGCGCGTCGATGTCACCGAAGCGCTCGTCGGCGAGCGCGGCAGCAAAGATGTCGAGGACGGCCTGAATTTGGGGGGAGATCGCGGTCATTCACTGAACATACAATCAGTGCTCCCGCTCGGCAACGACTAGGTCACTTCGGCAGCGGAAGCTCATCGCGTCGAGGAGCACACGCGTCGTTCCGGGCTCCGGCATGACGACCCACGCAAGGAGGAGACAGGCGACGCGCATTGGCAACGACGCGACCGACGCCGTCCGACGGTTGCGTGAAGTCATCGGCTGCCGTGAGAACGTTGACGGGCGCTGCGCGCTTTTCGTGAACGCGGCGGAAAGCTCCACAGATCGCGCGCTGGTACGCTTCTTCCATTCGGCGCGTTCATGGTTCGCTCTGGCGCTTGCTCGCTCCTCTCCTCGTTCTCGATGGTCTCGACGCTGGCGCTCGCCGCGTGCTCGTCGTCCACCACGGCCGCTCCGATCGCGCCCGACGCGGGCGCTCCCGCAGTCGAGGAGCCCGACGCCGCGCCCGCCGAGAAATGCGCGGCGATCCCCAAGGCGAGTAAATGCGCCACCGACGGCGCGTGGGTGCGCGGCGTCGTGCACTTCGACCCGACGAAAGTCACTTCGGACAAGCCCGTGCTCCGCGTCGCGCTCCGCCACTCGTTCACGCTCGTGGCCGGCGAAGAGGCCATCGGCGGTCGGCTCCACACGTTTTTGAACGTGCCGGTGATCGACAAGGCCGCGGGCGAGATCCCGTTCGCGCTCGACATGTGCCGCTTGGGCACCGGCATGTTCAGCGAAGAGAACGGACCGTTTCACCTCATCGCGATGCTCGACGACAACGCGAACAACGACCTCGACAAGGCCAGGACGAACGAGGAAGCGGTCACGATCGCGACGCCCGACAAAGGCGAGCTCGTGAAAATGACGACGCTCGATGTTTCGTGCCACGGCACATCGAGCTGCCTCGACATCACGCTCGACTGCAGCGATGGAGCTTCGTGCACCACGTTCGCGCCGATGACCTCGTGCACGAAGAAGACGCCGAGCTGCAAGAGCGCCGACTCTTTCTGCAAGTAGTCAGGGAGCGCCTGGCGCCATCGGCCAGATCGTCTTGCCGTCGGCTTCGATCGTCTTGACCGCGAGGTCGATCACGTAGGGGTAGGGGGGATCTTGCGTCGGGCGCGTCGCCCGGTGGAGCGTGCCCGATAGCTTCACCCGACGCCCCGCGAGCGCCCGCACGTGGGCCTCGACCTTCGCGGCCTCGGTGTCGCTGAGCCCGCTGCCGAGCTCGAGCCCGAAACGGTCGGCGTCTTTCGCGACGCGGCTCGACTCGTCGGCTGCGACCCAGCAGACGGCCTTGGCTGGTTTGATGCCAGCCACGCCGCCTTCACGAAGCATGACGCCTTCGCCGCTCCACGCGACCGCCTGCGAGAGATCGAGGCAGCCCGCGGGCGTCGGCGGCACCACGCGCTCGGTCGCGGACGCCGTCGGTGTTGCGGCGGGGTACGCGGACGACGTGGGCCACACGCTGTTGACGGGAGCTTGCGGCGCGGGCGGTGATCCTCCGCCGCACGCCGCAATGCCGGCAGCGCTGAGCGTGAGCGTCAGGAGGACGATGTGGCCGACGGCCGTCGTGCGCTTCATGCGCGCGAGTCTCGCACGCGGCGGCGGTGCGCGGGCGATCGCTCACGCATGCGCTACGCTCCGAAGATGGCATCACACCACCGCATTTGGGGGATCACGATGCGAACGACAGCCGCCGCGGTGACGCTCGTCGTACTGCCCTCGCTCGCAGCGACCGGCCCCGCCGCAGCTGCGGGAGCCCCCGGGAAATCCGTCGCGAGCACCGCCTGCGTGCCGAAGCCCGATCGCGTGAAGGTCACTGCCTTCACCCTTTCACCCGCCGCGCCGAAGCGCTGTGGTGCAGCGGCGGTCACGATGAAGATCGAGAACGTGAGCGGCTGCGAGCTCGCTTCGGTGCCGTGGCACATTGCGCAAAACGGCGCGGTCCTCGGCGGCGGCGCGAAAGACCGGCTGGGCGCAGGCCAGAGCTTCACGGTCACCGCCACGTTGAAGGATCTGAAGGCAGGCAAGC
>CAXSGV010000468.1:0-2129 GCA_964236615.1 uncultured Polyangiaceae bacterium | reverse complement strand
GGCGACGCCGACACCGGCGCGCTCAAGGAGTCGGCGGCCCAACGCGCGAACAACGTCGCGGTGCCGATCGATCTCGAGATCGCCAGCGATCCCCTCCCCGAGGTAAAGGCGATGGCCGACAAGCAGCGCTCGGGAGCGAGCGCACTTCGCGACGCGCTCCCGCCGGCGCCGTCCCGTACGTCACCGCCGCAGGTGCTCGACGCCTACTCGAGCGTGGCGCGCTTCACCGAAGCCACCGCCGCGCGCGCCGAGACCGAGGCCACGCGGCTCGAGCCCATGTGCCCATCCGATGCGACGAGCGCGCGCAACGCCTTTCATGCGTCGGTCGAGGACGAGCAACGCAAGCTCGTGGCCTCCCACGCTTACGATGCGCTTGCGTCGTCGATGAAGGGCCTTCGCGAGGCGCAGGCTCAAGCCGTCCGCAACATGAAGTAAGCGCGGAGCTCGCATGGCGAGTGACCTCTCGAGCCACGCGTGTCGAATTTCGCATAAGAGCCCCCGCTCGCCGCCACTCACCTTGAAATGAGGTCAAAAGCGATGCGGTGGATTCTTGGAATCGGGGTCGGAGTCGTGGGCGTGATCGCAGGGTGCAGCGGGTCGGGCGCCGAGATCGGGCCAAGCCCGACGGCCGCCTCAGCGGACGCGGGCGCGGGCGCGGCAGCGGATTCGAGCTCGTCGACTGCGACCGGCGCGACCGACGCGAGCGGCGCGAGTGGCGCGATGGTCGAGATCCACATCCGCACGTCGGCGACGCCGATCTCGCACGTCGACGGGCGCGCGGGGCAGACGCCGACGTCGCAGCGGATCGGAATCAAGAGCCTCACGCTCCTGCGCTCGCCGACCGATCCGTTGCCGCTCGAGGTATTCGATCTCGGCAAGACCGGCGTCGACACGCCACTCGACGATGGCAGTGACACGATCGTCGCGCGCGTGCCGGCGCGCTCGCTCACCGCGGGCACGTTCACCATCGCGAGCGTCGGCGTGAGCTTCGTGAGCTACCGCGTCGCGGCGCGCGTGCACTCTCCCGGTTACCCCGCGGTCGACGGTTTCCTTTCGACGACGCAAGCGATGAGCGATGGGATCACGCTCCCCGGAGCCGCAGCGCCCGCGCGTCAGGGCGACTTCAGGTCCGTGTTCAGCGTCGGTGGATCGCCCGTCGGCACACGCGATGGCAACGAGGTCGTGCCGCGCGTCAGCAACGGTGCGGGTATCCGCCTCGAAACGACCGCGAGCGACGCCTTCTATGTATTTCCTGCCAACGTGCTCGTCGACCCCGAGGTGCAACGCGACGTCCTGGTCGACTTCGACATGAACGTGCACGAGGACTTCCGCTGGGAAGATCAAAACAAGCCCGGCTACGGCGCGGGCGTGTTCGATACGACGACCCTCGAGTACGAGCCCGTCCGGAGCTTCGGCGCCAACTCCGTCACGATCACGTCCCGTACGCGTTGAGGTTAGGATGGCCGGGGTGAAGTCCCGGCCCAGCGTCCTCACGCTCGTGATGCTCGTTTTGGCCATCGGCCTCGAGCGGTTTGCGTACTACGGCTCGCGCTCCGGCCTGATGACCCAGCTCGTGACGAACGAGGGGCTCGATTCGATGAGCGCGTCGCGGCTCTACGCCAAGATCACGATCTTCGCGCTCTTCACACCGCTGCTCGGCGGCCTGATTGCGCTCGGCGTCGGCCCGCGCCTGACCGCGCTCGTGGGCGGCAGCATCGCGCTGCTCGGGTACGGCATGTTCGTTCTCGGCGCGCCCACGGCGTGCATGTCGATCGTCGCGCTCGGCGCGGGCATCTTTCGTCCCTGTCCGTGGGCGATCGCAGCCGAGGAGCTCTCGTACGAGGCGTCGCCTTCGGGTGTGCTCGACGGCGACGCTCCGAGGAGCGCGCGTCGCTTTGCGGCCGTCGCCGCAACGGCCTGCGTCCTCTACGCCAGCGTCAACGTGGCAGCGGCTTCGTCATCGTTCGTCATGGGCTGGCTGCGCAACGTGAGCGGCCCGCGCGCGGTGTTCGTGCTGGCTGCGGTCGTGATGATGCTGCCGCTCGCCGTCATGGGCGTCGTCGCCTTCCTCGGCCAGCGCAGCACGGCAAGGAGCGTGATTGCGCCCGTCGATCCCTACCGCGCGGCCG
>CAXSGV010000467.1:0-5871 GCA_964236615.1 uncultured Polyangiaceae bacterium | reverse complement strand
AAGAGAGTTTGAGGGGATTCTGCCCTGCGGTCGCCGAGAGCCAGAGGTAGAACCCCGCGCGCACGTTGATCTTCGCGGCCAGCTTCGATCGCGCGGCCGTCGGGTTCTTGCACCGGTGACTCTCGTCCCAGATCACGACGTCGAGCTCGGGAGCGGTCCCTGCGCGGGCCAGCCCCTTCTTCGACTTCACCTTCTTCCGCGCCGCAGGAGCGATCTCGAACAGCTTTCCGATGCGCTCGTAGTTGGAGACGACGATGTCCTTCCCGCCATCACCCATGGCTTCGATCGTGCGGCGCCAGTGCGCGACGACGGCGAGGGGGCACACGATCAAAATCGAGTGTGCCTTCGTCATCCGGAGCACCGCTTCCCACGCGGTGATCGTCTTCCCGAGCCCGACATCATCGGCGAGCAAAAACCCAGCTCGACCGATCTCCTTCGCCCTCGTGATGGCGTGCACCGCTGCTTCCTGGTGCGGCCGCAGCACGATCGTCTTGGCAGAGGACGCGGCAGAAGGGGCTTTCGCCGCCTTTGCTTTGGGCACGGTCGGGCGCGCGAGCTCGCGCGCGACGTGCAGCTCCCACGAGTAGGGCTGCGCGCGGAACGGTGTGAGCGCCTCCGGCAAATCGATGCCGCGCCACACGAACACGCCATGATCCCCGTCCCAACGCGCCCCGCTCGCGGACGCGACACCACGCATCGCGAACGGGACCTCGAGGACGTGAAGGACCGTCATTCTGGCGCGTGAGGGCTCAGCGCAAGCCGAGCCACGAGAGGATGGCGACGATGACGACGACGAGCCCGATGATGTAGATGATTTTGTTCATGGTGACCCTCGCCCGAGCAACACGCGTGCCGTCCACAAACACTGCGTGCGCACGGTGAATGGCGACGCGGCACCCGACTCGGTGTGGCCGAACGCCGCGCCCCCGTAGCACTTTGGATCCGAGTCACGATTTCGAAACGGGACCCGTCGGGAGTGGCCACTCACCCATACAACGCCGGTGCTGAGCTGGCCCACCACTTGGAGATCACGATCATGCGCCCCTTCTTCGCGTTTCTTTCTCATTCGCCTCGCCCGTCCGTCGCACAGGCCTCGCGCGTCGCCCGTCTCGTTACGGTCCTCGGCGTAGCAAGCGCGCTCGGCGTGATTGTCGCCGGCACTGGCTGCAGCAGTGGCGAAATCGCGATCGGCAGCGACGAGGACGCGCTCAAAAACGGACCTGGATCTTGCACGTACGAAGGCAAGCGGTACGCGAACCACGCGACGTTCCGCTCGAGCGACAACTGCAACGGATGTGGCTGCACGGACGGCGCGGTTGCCTGCACCGCCATGGCCTGCGCGCTGGACGCCGGCGCCGCCGGGAGCTGCACCTACGACGGCAAGACCTACCCGAACGGCGCCTCGTACCCGTCGGACGACGGCTGCAACTCCTGCTCGTGTAACGCGGGATCGACGGTGTGCACGCTGCGCGCCTGCGCGGCGATCGACGCCGGCCCTCCGAAGGCGTGCACCTACGGCGGCAAGAGCTACGCGGCAGGCGAAAGCTTCCCCTCGACCGACGGATGCAACGGCTGCAGCTGCCAACCGGACGGGCAAGTGATCTGCACGCTGCGCGCTTGCGCCCTCGACGCCGGCGGACCGGGCTGAGACCCCCGAGCGCGCGGCAGGCGTCGTCGAGGAAGAGTCGCGATACGATCGCTGCATGCGCTCGGTTGGGCCGGTTGGATCGCTCGTCGCCTTGGGGCTCCTCTCCCTGACGACGGATGCGCATGCGCAATCCCCACCGGGGCCGGTCGACCTTGCGTGGTCCGCCCCTGCCGAGTGCCCTTCCGTAAGCGACGTGCGCGCGGCGGTCTCTCGGGATCTCGGCGCGACGCCGCAGCGCGGCGCGCCGCTCGTCGCACGGGCGACGGTAGCGCGCTCGAACATGGGTTGGACCGCATTGCTCGTCGTCACGGGGCCCGACGGCACTGGCGAGCGCGCGCTCCACGCGGCGACCTGCGGCGAGCTCGCCGACGCGACCGCGCTCATTCTCGCGCTCGCGATCGATCCGCGCGCCAAGGCGGCGCCGCCAACCGCAGCGTCACCAGCGCCGCCGGCCACGACCGCTAGCGCAGCGACGCCGGCGCCGGCGCCAACGGATGCGGCGAGCGGCGAGGCATCTGGAGTGACCCCCGCGCCGACCGGCCCTCCCAAGCCACCCACGGCAGCCCCACGCGCAGCACCAGCACGCGATGCCAGCGTGCCGAGGGCGGGTGTCGCGCGATCAGAGAACGGCAATTTTCGACGGGATGGCTTCGGCGTCGGCCTTGTCGGCCTCGGCGATCTCGGGACGCTTCCTGCGTCAACGGCAGGCGCGTCCGTGGCGCTCCTCTACCGATGGCGAGCGCTTCGCGTCGCGCTCGACGGCACATGGCTGGCGCCTGCGCACGGTGTGTCTCCGGTGCGTGCAAGCGCAGGAGGCGACTTCACGTTCCTCGCAGCCGGTGGCGGCGCGTGTTTGCTCCTCGACCTGGGATCACGCGTCGATGTGGGACCGTGCCTCGGCCTCGAGGTGGATCGCCTGCACGCCGCAGGCACGGGCGTGACCACTCCCACGACCGACGCCGGGAGCTGGGTTTCAGCCGGCGGCGGGGCGCACGCGGTCGTCTGGCTGTTTCGGGGCCTCGGGGTTCAGGCCGACATCTCGGTCCATGCGCCCCTTTCCCGTCCGAGCTTCGTCCTCGAGGGGCTCGGCTCCGTTCACCGTCCGGCCGTTTTCGCGGGCCGCGCCGCGGTTGGCCTCGAGGCGGTTCTTTTTTGAAACGGATTCAGCAAGCGCTGGCCACTCACTCGAGGAGCCCCATGCAACCGCTCGTCGCCCCTTCGGATCCGAGCCGCATGGAAGCCGCGCTCGGCGTCGTCGGGAGCAACGCCGCGAGCGAGGTGCAGGACAGCGCGCAGACATTCGCGCAGGTCTACGACGCAACGTTTCCTTTCGTGTGGCGGTCGGCGCGACGCTTGGGCGTCGAGGACGCGGCGCTCGACGACGTGGTCCAGGAGACCTATGTCGTGGTTCATCGTCGCCTCGCGGAGTTCGAGCGCCGGTCGTCGATCAAGACCTGGATCTTCGGCATCGTCGTTCGCGTCGCGCGCGACCACCGCCGCACGACGCGCCGCAAGAGCCCGCAGGCGCGCGCCGGCGCCGACGCGATCGACCCCGAAACCTTGAGCGCGAACGATGCAAGCGGCCCGCAAGAGCGCGCCGCGCGATCCGAGGCCGTACGTGTACTTTACAACATTTTGGACGAGCTCGAAGACGACCGCCGCGAGGTCTTCGTCTTGGCGGAGCTGGAGCAAATGAGCGCCCCCGAGATCGCCGAGGCACTGGAGATGAACGTGAACACCGTCTACACGCGGCTCCGTGCCGCTCGCGCGGACTTCGAGAGCGGCGTCGCGCGACACCGCGCGCGCGACGACTGGAGAGCACGATGAGCATGGGTCCCGAAGCGAAGAACATCGTCGACGCAGGCCGCGCCGAAGATGGCCCCGACGAGCAAGACGAGCGACGCGTGCGCGCCGCGGTGATGGCGCGCCTCGGGCTCAGCGTGGGCATCGCCGCCACCGCGACGACCGCCGCAAAGGCGACCGCCGCAAAGACCGCCGTATCCATGGGTGGCACCGCCACGACAGCGGCGACGGGTAGCCTCGTGCCCGGCGCAATGACGGCGGCAGGCGGCGCGACGGCCGTCGCCGCGACGACGGGAGCGGGTGTGCTCGTCGCGAAGATCGCGGCCGTCTTGGTCGTCGTCGGAACCCTCGCAGTCGGGACCGCCGAGGTGCTTCAGGCACCACACGACGGACGCCCCGTATCGCCCCCCAAGACGGCGATCCAGACGGCCACCGGTACATCGACGTCGCCGAGCGTCATGGCACCGCAGGCGCTCGACCAACCTGCCCAACCACCCGCCGCACCGCTAACGGAGCCGGCAGTCGTCGCGCCCGTGACGACGAACGCCCCGCATGCGCGCGGCACCGCGCCCCGGCCGGCGCCGAGCTCGGCGGCGGCAGTGAACCCGAGCTCGTCCCTCGCGTCGGAGACAAATGCTCTGCGCCAAGCGAACGACGCGATCGTTGCAAAGGATCCACATCGAGCGCTGACGCTCCTCGACGCCTACGTCGCGCAGTTTCCGCATGGCGACCTCGAAGAAGAGTCGGCGGCTGCACGCGTGGTCGCGCTCTGCGACGCCGGGCGGACCTCGGAGGGGCGCGCAGCTCGCGAACGCTTCCTCGTCACACGGCCGCGCTCACCCTTGGCCGTGCGCGTCCGCGGGGCGTGCCCCGATCGATGACATGCAGCAAAGCTCTCCGTCGAACACTCGCGTAGAACACCGCGCCCCCGAGAGGAGCTCGGCGTCAGCGCGGGCAGTCGTCGGTCCACTGCGGACCGCAGGGCTTCACGCGCGGCGGGGGACGAACGACGTCGCCGAGAAGCGCCGGCGTCGCGGTGAAGCCAAGCGCCATCGAGATGGAGTCGCAGGGCGCGTTGGTGTTGTCCTGCTTCAAGTCACCGACGATGTCCTGACCGCTGCAAATGAGCTCCTTGACGGCGGCGTACCCAGGGCTGTCGCCACAGAGAAACCGCGTGGGATCGACCGGGTCGGGCAGCACCTCGAAAGAAGTGAGCAGGCGCTGCGTTGGCCATCGGCCTGCCAGAACGCCGTTTTCGATGCGAAAGCTTTGTCCGTCGGGAACCAGAGAGCCTACGACGACGCTCCCTTTCAGCTCGACGATCGAGCTACCGGTCGCGACCCCCAGGCTCACGGGGAAGTCGACCGTCGCGACGAAGCGCCCCTGCGAAACGTAAGCGTTGGCGTCGACGGACACGGGAAGGTACGGCGGCGCGCTGCCAGCGACGAGCGAAGCCGGATCGACCGTCCAGCGATCGCGCCCGTCGTGCTGCGGTCGCTTGGGAACGCCGCCGTCTTGTGCACCGTCGTTTCCGCTGGATGAAAAGACCGCGACCTCGACGCTGACGTCGTTCGCTGTCCCGTTGTAGTTCCGGATCCGGATGAGGATGCCGAACTCGCCCCCCTCGAGCGACGCATTCGTGGCGTCTTGCGAAAACGCGTTCGAGAAGTGCCGGAACGTATCGATGAGCACGGACGCCGTGTTGTCACGACCGTCGGCGAGATCGCACCGTGGTTTGACCCCCGGCAGCGTTCGGCACGACTGGGGGAAGTCGGGCAAAGGGCACGTGCACACGCCGTCGAGATCGAAGCCGGCGGTCTGGGAGACACCCGCGTCGCTGACCCCGAAGTCGAGGGCGCGCAGCGCGTCGACGATGACGGGCGTATCGGCCCCCGCATCCGGATCGTCGGCGGCCGGACGACTCGGCCACCGCGCGCGCAAGCAACCATCGCCCGCATCGACGTCGCCATCCGTCGACGCGTCGATCGGCGTCGGGCGAGGCAAGAGGAGCGACGTGTCGTAGATGCCGCAGCTCAGGGCAAGCACGACCGCCAATGCCGCAACAAGACCAAGCGCGACGACCGTCGTTGGCCGAGAGAGTACGCGCGCCATGCTCATGCCAGAGTAGCGCGACGCGAGCTGCGCGGTGGCACGAACGAGTCAGCGACGAAACAGCACGTCGACCGAGCAGCGCTCTCGTTCGCGAAACTTGAAAAGGCGTTAATTCGTCGCCGACTCGCGCACCGATTCAGCGCGACCCGATCGTCACCGCGCGGCGGCGGCCAGTCGGGTGCCAGGGAACGCTGCTGCGTTGATGTTCTTCGCACCGCGGAAGCTCGCGCCCGTGCAGTCGGCGCACTCGAAGTCGGCACCTGCGAGGTCCGCGCCGTCGAACGTGCAGCCTGTCATCAGGATGAGGC
>CAXSGV010000466.1:0-5886 GCA_964236615.1 uncultured Polyangiaceae bacterium | reverse complement strand
CGCCGACGTCCACCGCGCGCTCGAGCGCGCTTACACGGCCACGAAGAACCCGCGCGAAGCGATCCGCGAGGCCGAGCTGTGGCTCAAGGCCGACCCCGAAGCCGCGCGCGACGTGAAGCTCCAGGAGAACGTTCGCAATGCGGCCATCGGGGCCCTCGGCAAGGAGGGGATCGATCCCGCGTTCGCGCTCCTCGAGCAGGGTATGGGTCCGGTCGGCGCCGACCTCCTTTACGACATCGCGCACGGCCAATCGGGCGTCGGCTACCCGCAAGCCGCGGCGCGCGCGCAGAAGTCGCTCGCGCGCGCGGACGTCCGCGGTATCGCGAGCCCTGCGCTCCTCGTCACGCTCGATCTTCGCAGCGCCGGCGACTGCGAGTCGCGGAAACGCCTCTTCGAGCGCGCCCGCGAAAGCGGCGACTCCCGCAGCATGGTTCTCCTGAAAGCGTGGACCCCCACACGCGGCTGCGGCGGCGGCATCCGCGGCGGGCGCGACTGCAACCCGTGCATGCACCGCGATGGGTCCCTCGCGAAGACGATCGAGGCGGTCGCCGAACGCGCGAAGCCCTGATTCGAGGGTCTCCTCCGCGCAGAGCCCTCGCTTTCGAGGGTCTCCTCCGCCGCCCGATTCGTGGTAAAGGCTCAGCCCATCGGGATGGGCGCGGTTGGAGCACGTGAGTCTTTCGTTCTCTTGGCGGGCGCCGCCTGCGCCGTCGCGTCGTTCGCATCCGTCACCGCGTGCGTGACGTTCACGCCCGAGGTCAAACAGACGTTCGAGCCACAGAGCGCGAAGGAGCACTCGAACTTCGATCCGCGTAGCCCGCCCTATGGACCGATTTACGTCGGCCCACTTCCCGTCGACGCGAGCGCGGATGTCGTCGACGTCGATGTGGTGAGCGCTCCGATCGCGTTCGACGGCGGGCCGCTACAGGGGTCGCCGCCCGCCTCTTCGGAAGCAGGAGTCCTATGAGCGTTCTCGAGAGTGCCGTCCCCAAGTTCCTCGTCGTCGTCGTCGTCGCTGCGCTATCGGTCGCGACGACCGCCTGCTCGACGGCAACGGCAAACGTCAACGTGCTCGACGCGCGCACCGACGCGCAGCATCCGCCGGTGCACATGGGGCTCGCGCTCCGCACCGGGCAGATCGTGTTCACCGAGGCGCCGGGCTCTTACAGCTTCATGTTCTCGCTGATCCCGGACAAGTTCTACCCGTTCACACACGCCGCGATGCTCAGCGTCGAGGACGGACAGCCGTACGTCTACGACATCTCCGGCCGCTACAAGCCGAGCCTCCATTCGCGCGTGCTCGACAACGTGAAAGGCGGCATGCGCCGCACGCCGTTCGCGCAGTACGTCTCGGCGAACCTCTACGCGGAGGTCTACGATCCTCCGAGCGGCATCGACGGCGAGAAGGCGGCTGCGTTCGCGCGCGCGAAGTTCGCGGAGGGCCCCGACTTCGACGCCTTCTTCGACTACTCCGATCACACCAAGCTCTTTTGCACGGAGCTCTTGCAGCTCTCGCTCGAAGCCGGCGGCGCGCCGCATCGCACGCTCGGCGGGGTGAACCCGAACCCGTCGATCCGCGCGAGCATGGTGTGGCTGGGCGTTCCACTCAACACGTCGCTGCCCGCGGGCTCGTTCATCGAGGGCGCGCGCTACGTGGGCGCGCTCGGCCAATTCACGAGCCGCACCAGCGCCTACGCGTACTTCGAAGCGAAGCGCGAACTTTACCGCCGATTCAAGATGGACCAGCGCCTCGGCTACATCTTCGTGCTCAGCGGCATGGGCGACATCGAGGCGAAGCCGCAAGTCGAGGATTTCGCCAACCGCGCCGCGCATCTGTTCGACAAGGTCGAGCCGCTTCCGCCGTACGACGATCCACGCATCGCCAAGGCCGTACGCCAGCTCGCCGATCAGATGTTCGGCCCCGTTCCGGACTGACGTGAGCTCTCGTCTCCGTCGCGCCATGGTGCTCGCCGTGTGCGCCATTGGCCTGTCGACCACGGGGTGCGCGGGGTGGATGCGCGCGAACAGCGGCTACGCCTACTCGACCGCGGGCCAAGTGAACCACTCGGGTCCGATGGTGGGCATCGACACGATCATGACGGTCAAGCCGCACTCGTTCTTCAACCGCTCGCCGACCAAATTCCCGTTCGCGCTCCACACCGGCCTCGAAGGCGTCCTCGCCTCGGACCTGAAGACCTTCAGCTGGACGACCGGCGTGGCCTACTTCTCCACGCCGCGACCCGTCGGCGGGTACGTCATCGTCGGCTCGAACGGCCACTTCGACGTCGTGAACGGCAAGGCCGACTTCGGAAACTTCCAGCCCTACGCCGAGCTCGGCATCGCCACGCCATTCGGCGAGCGCGCCGAGGACGCCGACGGCCCGCTCTTCACGTTCGGGACCGAGTTCATGTTCATGGTCCACTACCTGTCGCCGCCGAGCGAGCGCACCGACGGGCTCTTGATCCTGAAGTTCGGGATCGGCTGGGAAAAGAACTAGATCCCGTAGCGTTCGCGGTCGGCGCGGACGAGCTCGACGTAGTGCTCGCAGGGCTCGTGCGGCGCGATGCTGCCGTCGGCGATGGACTGCTCGAGCATCTTCTTGATGACGCCGATCTGGCGCGAGGGCTTGAGCTCGAACGCCTTCATGATCGCGTCGCCGACACCCGACGGAAGCGGGGGGACCTTGGCGTCCTCTTCCGCGAGCTTCGTGATGCGCGCAGCGAGCTCGGAGATCTGCGAGAGACCTTTGCGCTTCTTCTCGGGGCGCTTGGTCGTGATGTCGGCCTGCGCGAGGCACAAAAGATCTTCGAGGTGCTCACCGAGCTCGCGCGCGAAGCGGCGCACCGCGCTGTCGGTCCAGGTCTGCTCGTACTGGTTGGCGCGCAGGTGGTGGAGCACGAGAAAGCGGATCGTGTCTTTGAGCTTCGGCTCCGGCGAAAAGAGATTCACGCGACGATCGAGCTTGTCGAACATGCGCGTGCCCACTTCGGCGTGACCGAAGAAGTGCACCTTGCCGTCGGGCGAGATCGAGCGCGTCTTCGTCTTGCCGATGTCGTGGAACAGCGACGCCCAGCGCACCTCGATGCGTGGGACGGCCTGCCGGACGACCTGCTTCGTGTGCTTCCACACGTCTTTGTGGCGCCATTCGCCGTCGCCGAAGCCGACCATGGCGTGCACTTCGGGAAAGAGGACGTCGAGCGCGTGGCAATCGAGGAGCGCGTCGAGGCCCGACTCGGGATCCTCGCCCATCACGACGCGATCGAGGTAGCTTTTCATCTTGGCGGGATCGAGCAGCAGCGCCGCGCGCATGTCCTCGACGGTGGGAACGACGATCGAGCTCGCGCGGCCTTCAGCGACCTCGGCCACGACGGCCGCGTGCGCCAGCGCATCCATGGCGCGATCGGCAAGGGGGGGCCCAGGGGGCGCGGCGGCGGGGGGAGCAGCGTTGGGAGGGACCATGACCACGAAAGGACACGCCTCTTAGCACGGTGCCTCAACCCAAGCAGCCTCTTGCGCCACCGCGGACCCGTGGCACTATCCCGCCGAAAGCCGAGGACCCTTGAAACGCGCGCATTTCCCCCTTCCATCGTTCCTCCTGCTCGCCGCCTCCATGGCTTGCGGCGCGTCGAGCGTTGCCGCCGCGGGTTGCAACGGCGCGGAGGACAGCGGGCTCTTCGGGGCTCCGTCGGGAACGTCGGACGGCGAAGATTCGGGCGCGGTCGAAGAAGAGGACGGCAGCGTCGCGGCAGGTGACGGCGCCACACCGAAGGACGGCGGCGCCACCAAGAAGGACGGTGGGGGCCCCACGACCGGCGACTCCGGCGACAAGCTCGACGCCGGTCCGACGATCGACGCGACGGTCGGGCGCACGATCGGCTGCACGCTCGACGCGGGCAACACGTGCGCTGTCGGCAACGAGGTCTGCTGCCGCTCCGTTGGCGCCGTGCTCGCCTGCGCCGGAAGTGGCGCCTGCACGGGCATCACGCAGGTCGCGATCCCCTGCGACGACGCGCTCGACTGCACCGCGCTCGGACACCCGGGCGAGCTGTGCTGCGCAACCATCCAATCGAACACCGTGCGTGAGGTCGCGTGCCGGAAGCCGAGCGACTGCGACGCGACCAACCGCCGTAACCTCTGCGACCCAGCGGCGGCGAACAACTGCCCCAACGGCGGCACCTGTACACACAGCTCGCAGACGATGCCCGGCTTCTGGCTCTGCTTCTGAGGTTTGCGCCACGCGCGCGATCAGCTATCAAAAACTCATCCCTCATGCAGAGCTCTGCTCGCTTCGCCCCGCGCTCCGTCGTCGTTCTCCTACTCGGCGCGGCGGTCGCATGCGGTGGCGCAGAGGCGAGCGACCTCTTCAGCGGCACGACGACGCCGGGCGACGACGGCGGTGCCGTTCCTGACTCCGCGGCCGACGACGCAGCGAGCACCGACGCGGGTGGCGGCACCGACAGCGGCAACCGCAAGGACACGGGCACGCCGCAAGAAGACGCGGGTGTACCCGACACGGGCGGCCCGAAGGAAGACCCGGGTATCTCGTGCGGGCAAGGCGCCGCAGGTGAGATCAACTGCAACCCGACGACGCAGTACTGCTGCGGATCCGCCAGTGGCGCGAGCGGCGTCAACTTCGACTGCAAGAACGCGCTCGCGACGTGCAGCGGCGTGAAAATCATGTGCGACGACAGGGCAGACTGCCCTGCCGTGAACCCGTACTGCTGCGGAACCTTCGTGCAGAACACGGGCTACACCAAGATCGCGTGCAGCATGAACGCGGCGTGCGGCACAACGACGGCGAGCACCTCGTACGTGCGCTTCTGCGATCCCACCGCGAAGACCGACGAGTGCGCGGTCGAGGGCAAGACGTGCAACGGGCAGAGCGGCTCGCTGCCCGGCTACACCTACTGCAAGTAGCTCGGGCTCGACTGTTCCGCCGTCGACTTCAGTTCGTCGTCGTCGCGCCGGTGCCGGCAGGCGGGGCGATCGAAGGCGAGACCTCTTCGCTGAAATTCTTGAGCTCTTCGCTCACGGTGCGGAGGTACTGCTGCTTCACGTGGAAGGGCAAAAACGCGCTCTTGAAGCCGTTCAAGATGATCGACTTGAGATCGCTCAGCGAGAGCCCCATCTGCGTGTGACAGAGCCAGAGCTCCTTCGACACGGTCGTATCGGTGACGAGCCGGTTGTCGGTGTTCACCGTCACGCGCAAGCCGAGGTTGTAATAGAGCTTGAGCGGGTGGCTCGCGATGTCGCGAATCGCGCCGGTCTGCACGTTGGAGCTCGGGCAGCACTCGAGCGCGATGCGGTGATCGTTCACGTAGTGGAGCAGATCGCCGTTCTCGCGAAGGCGGCAGCCATGCCCGATGCGGTGCGCGCCGCAGGTGTGGACCGCTTGCGCGATCGACTCGGGGCCGTAAGCCTCGCCGGCGTGGATGGTGACGTTGATGTTGTTGTCGCGAACGAGCTGGAACGCGTTGCGGTGGTGCTTGGCCGGGTGATCGTACTCGGCGCCCGCGAGGTCGAAGCCGACGACACCGCGGTTCTTGTAGGCGACGGCGAGCTCCGCCATCTCGAGTGAGCTCTCGGGCGACACGTTCCGGATGCCGCAGATGATGATGTTCGACTCGATCTTGAAGTCGCGCTCGGCGGCGCGAAGGCCGGTGAGCACGGACTCGATGACGTTCGTCAGCTTCAGGCCGCGGCGTGTGTGGAGCATCGGCGCGTAGCGAACTTCCATGTAGCGGACATTCTCGCGCGCCGCGTCTTCGGCCAGCTCGTAGGCGATGCGCTGGAGACCTTCTTCGGTCTGCATCACGCGCAGCGTGACGTCGAAGGCCTTGAGGTACTCGACGAGCGAGCCACAGTTCTGGCCGAGGTTCATGGCCT
>CAXSGV010000465.1:5510-5889 GCA_964236615.1 uncultured Polyangiaceae bacterium | reverse complement strand
TCTGCGACTCACACCGCACATGGCGGAAGGTCGCGCCGCTGCTGGCGCGTGGGCGCCGCGTGCTCATGCCCGATCTGCCCGGCCACGGGATGTCCGATCGACCCGACGCGAGCTACGAGGTCGAGTGGTACGCCGAGCTCATCGCCGCGTGGATCGACGCGCTCGGGCTCGAGGAGATTGATCTCGTCGGTCACTCGTTCGGTGGCGGCGTCGCGCAGGCGCTGCTGCCCAAGCACGGGGCGCGGGTACGCCACCTCGCGCTCGTCTCGGCCGGTGGCCTTGGCCGCGAGGTGAACATCGGGCTTCGACTTTGGTCGACCACCCGACTCGCCGAGCGCCTCGCGCAGCCGTTCCTTTCGCGCGGCACACGCATTGGGCT
>CAXSGV010000465.1:4026-5500 GCA_964236615.1 uncultured Polyangiaceae bacterium | reverse complement strand
CGTGCGCGGCATCGAGCCCGACGAGATCGACATGCTTAGCTGGATGAATGGGATGCCCGGAAGCGCGCGCTCGCTCTCGCGCACCGTGCGCGGCGTCATCGGGTGGCGCGGACAGAAGCAACAGTTTCTCGATCGCGTTCACGAGATCGAGCGGCTTCCTGCACTCGGCGTTTTCTGGGGCGAGAAGGACAACGTCGTCCCGGCGCACCACGCGAACGCGCTCACTGCTACCCACGCCGTCGCGATCACGCGCTTTCGCAATGTCGGGCACTTTCCGCAGCTCGAGTGCCCCGACGAGCTCGCGCATGCGCTCGACACATTCGCACGCACGACGGTGCTCGACGCAGAGGCGGCGCGACTCCCGCCCGCACTTCACGTCGTTGCGCCCGCGCCCGCAGGGTCGGTTGCCGGCAACGGATCTCGACGCATCGCGCGGTCGGTTGCCGGCAACGGATCTCGACCCACCGCGGAGTCGGTTGCCGGCAACGGATGGCGGCCCACGGCGCGGCCCGTTGCCGGCAACGGATTGCAGCCCGCAGCGTGGCTGGCGGTCGTCGCGTGGGTTCTGTGGTGGAAGCGCTACGCGGTCATGATGTTGCGGCGGGTGGTGCGACGCGCGGCAATGTCCGTTCAGCGTGCCGCGCGCAATCCGATCTTGCCGAGCGTGCCGCGCAAGTAGTCCCCGCGCGCGAAGATAGAGGCACGGCCTTCAGGGCGCCTTGCAAATTCCTTGCAGATTGCATCCTGTTGCCGGTGGAGGGCAGTCGCTGTCGACCTGGCACCCCTTCGTGCAGCGGGCTCCCTTCGCGTTGTAGACAAAGCATTGGCCCGTCTCGCACTGCTCGTCCCTCTCGCACGGGCTCATGAACGGAAGCTTTCCGCTCGCGGCGTCGCCGTCGCCATCGCCGCTCGAGGCGGCATCGGCAGCGTTCGCGCCGGCTTCGAGGTCGACCACGCCGGGCGGCAGTGCGCCGCTGCAGTCGCAGAGCGAGTAATCGTTGCCCGACGGCGCGCAGCGCGCGAAGCCCTTCACTTGGGTGGAGCACGCGCACGGTACGTAGTCGCCAGGCGAGCAGCGAGCACCGTTCGTCTGACAGGCGGGCGACGCCAGCGCGGCGAGGACGACCACCGCAAGAGCCGCGACCTTCTGCTTGATGCCGACCATCCCTGCCATGGTACGACGAGACCATGATTGGGCTGAAGGTCACGTTGCGCGTAAGGATGTCCGCGCACGACGCGCATTACGCCGGTGAGCTCGTCGATGGCGCTCGCATGCTCGGACTTTTCGGCGATCTCGCCACCGAGCTGCTGATTCGGATCGATGGCGACGAAGGGCTATTTCGCGCGTACGAAACCGTGGATTTCCTCGCGCCGGTGTTCGCGGGCGATTACATCGAGGCCAGCGCCGAGCTCGTTCGCTGCGGCAATACGAGCCGCCAAATCCGCTTCGAGGCGAAGAAGGTCATCGGCAACG
>CAXSGV010000465.1:0-4016 GCA_964236615.1 uncultured Polyangiaceae bacterium | reverse complement strand
CTATTTCGCGTTCAAGGACATCGAGTTCGCGAAGGTCATCGGCAACGTGCGCGGAACCGGCGGCGCATCCAGTGCGGCGGACGTGCTCGAGGAGCCGGTCGTCGTTTGCCGCGCCCTCGGCACCTGCGTCACGCCAAAGGAGCTGCAGCGGCGTCCCCGCGAGCTTTACATGCCTGCCCTGCCCGCGGGTCCCGCGCCCGAAACCGATCCGATCGTCACGCCCGTCGCGGCCGAGCTCATCATCACCGCCGCGATCGTCGGCGCCGAAATCACGCGCAAACACACGCCGCACCTCCCGATCACCGCATCCGAAATTGCCGACGAGGCCGCGCGCTGCCGCGAGGCCGGAGCCTCCGTCATCCACCTCCATGTTCGCAACGACGACGGCACGCCGACGCAGGCGAGTGATCGCTTCGCCGAGACCATCGAAGCCATCCGCAAGAAGACCGACTGCGTCGTGCAGACGTCGACCGGCGGAGCGGTCGGCATGAGCCTCGACGAGCGCGCTGGGCCTCTCGCGTGCAAGCCCGAGATGGCGACGCTCAACTGCGGCTCGCTCAACTTCGGCGACGACGTGTTCATCAACACGCGCAAAGAGATCCGCGACCTGGCGGCGCGCCTCAAGAAGTCAGGCAGCGTGCCCGAGCTCGAGTGCTACGAGATCTGTCACGTTGAAGAGGCGCTCGATCTCCTCGCCGAAGGCGTGATCGGCGAGCCGCTCCACTTCCAATTCGTGCTCGGCGTTCCCGGCGGCCTGCGCGCGCGTGAAGAGCACGTGCGCTACATGCGCGGGCTCTTGCCGAAGGGCGCAACCTGGGGCGTCGCCGCCGTCGGGCGCTTTCAACAGCCGATGACCGAGCTCGCAATCCGCCTCGGCGGTCACGCGCGCGTTGGCCTCGAGGACAACATCTACCTCTCGAAGGGCGTCCTCTCCGAAGGGAGCGCGCCGCTCGTGCAGCGTGCGGCTGCCTACGCGCGGAGCGTCGGACGCGAGGCGGTCGATCCTGCGACCGCGCGCAGGCTCCTCGGCCTCGCCACGCCTTCGTGACCTCGCGCATGAGCTCGCGCGTGACCGACGTATGAGCGGCATCGTCACGAAGACGCTGGTCGCCGACGGTCTCACGCCGGTCCTCGGCTACGCCCTGCTGCGCGCCGCCTCTGGCGGGCACGCCTCGTTCTTGCTCGAAAGCGTCGTCGGCGGCGAGCGCTGGGGCCGCTTCTCCGTCCTCGGTTATCGGCCGACCTACGAGGCACGGCTCGACCGCGATGGGTGGAAGATACACCCATCGAGCGCGCGCCCTCTGCCCGCCGATCTCACGGGCGATCCACTCGCCGTCGCAAGCCGCCTATTTCCGTTCCAAGGCGCCGCGCCGGCCGCAGCCACGATGGCGGAGCGTCTCGCTCGCTCGCACGTCGGCTACTTCGCGTGGGACGTCGTGCACGCGACCGAGAGGGTTCCCGACTGGCCTACCGCGAAGGGGCCGGTCGCGCGCTTCTTCGGCGGCGCGACGACCATCGTGTTCGACAACCTCGCGCAGACGCTGACAATCGCTGCCCATGACGCCGCGGACGTCGAGCGTGCGGTAGACGACCTCGGCGGGACTGTGAAGCTGCGCCACGTCGCGGTCCCCGATCGTGCGCGCATCCCAAGCGACGTCGAGGTGTCGATCGACGACGCGCGCTTCATGACGATGGTCGAGCGCGCAAAGGAGTACATCGCGGCAGGCGACGCGTTCCAGATCGTCCTCGCGCGCACGTTCTCGGTGCCGCAAGGCGGACGCGATCCCTTCGATGTCTACCGTGCGATGCGCGTCATCAACCCATCGCCGTACATGTACTTCGTCGACATGCCCGCGACGCCCGGTGATGGCACCGACGCCGCGGGATCAGGCACGCAGATCCTCGGCGCGAGCCCGGAGACGCTGGTGCGCCTCGAAGGTGAAGGCGCGCTCAAGAAGATGACGGTGCGGCCGCTCGCCGGCACGCGCCCGCGCGGACGAACGCCGATCGAAGACGAGCTTCGCGCGACCGAGCTGCTCGCTGATCCGAAGGAGCGCGCGGAGCATGTGATGCTGATCGATCTCGGTCGCAACGACGTCGGTCGCGTTGCGAATGTCGGCAGCGTGCACCTCTTGCGCCGCATGGAGATCGAGCGCTATTCGCACGTGATGCACCTCGTCAGCGAGGTCGAAGGCGACGTCGACACGTCGCGCGTCTCGCCGTTCGAAGTGCTGCGCGCGGCCTTCCCAGCGGGCACCCTCTCGGGCGCGCCGAAGCTGCGCGCGATGCAGATTATCCGCGAGCTCGAGGCACGACCGCGTGGCGTGTATGGCGGCGCAGTCGGCTACTTCGCCGACACGGGCGATCTCGATTTCGCGATCGCGATCCGCACCGCGGTCTGCAAAGACGGGCGCTTCGAGGTCACTGCGGGGGCTGGCGTCGTCGAGGCGAGCGTGCCCGAGCACGAAGTCGCCGAGACGCGAAACAAGGCGAAAGCCGTCCTCGCGTCGATCGAAGCGGCGACGCGCTGACGGCGACGCGCTGACGGCGACGCGCTGACGACGACGCGTTGACGACGAGCCACGCGAGCTACCACGACCCTTGCGCGAACAGCTCGGCGGCGTGCGCGGCCACCATGGCCAGCGCGCGCTCTTCCATCGCCGGGCTCGGCGTGGTGACGCCCGGCATCGTGGCGCTCGTGGGCGCCTGACCGCGAAGGCGCTTGCCGGGGTAGTCGAGGACGGCAAGCTGCAGGGTCACGCGCAGACCCGACGCGGAGTAGCTGAATCGCTCGACCGTGATTGAGAGGTAATAGCCGCGTAAACCGCGCTTCGCGATGACGGCGCGCGCGGCCTCGGGCGTCTCGACCGCAGGCGCGATTTGGTAACGCGACAGCGACTCGAGCTTGGTGCGCATCGCCTCGATCACGACGCGCTCCACATCGGCTTGCGCGCGGCTCGTCTGGTTCGTCACCTTCGAGATGGCGACGTAGAACTTCGCGTTCGGAACCATCTTCGGCGCGCTGCCGGACCCGGACCCGGACCCGGGCGCAGACGCGGCGCCCTTCTCGAGCACTTCGACCGCGCGCGTGAGCTCGAGCTTCACGGTCGGGTTCGTCTCACTGCCGATCCGTGCGCGCATGCAGCCGGTAGCCGATGGACGTCCGAGCCTGCCGAGAGCCACCGCGGCAGCGCTCCGCACGGCGGCGTTCTCGTCCGCGAGCGATTGGCAAAGCGGCGTGATCGCCGCCTCGTCGCTGGTGGCGCCGAGGGCGAGCGCGGCGCTGGTGCGCACGCGAAAATCGGGATCGCGCAAGCGGCTCACGAGAAGCGGCGTACGACCGTCGGCTGCCGCAGGGCCGCACAACAGAACGACCGCAACGAGGACGAGCCCCGTCACGAGCCGAGAGCCGCGTCGCATCACTCGAAGGATAGGGCGCGCCACGTCGCGGCGCTTGCCGACTTCAAGGAATCTCGATGTGCGATGACGTCTTGTCTGTCGCACGTGGGCCGGAGGACACGATCGCCGGCGCCCGTCCGAGCCCGTCTGCCGACTCGAGCCATGCGACGAATCCCGCTGTATCGCCCTCGAGGTCGACATAGCGGGGAGCGCATGACGTCCACCATGCGGTGAGGGCGTCGCCCGTCACGCCAGCGGGAAAATCTCGAGCGCCCTCGTAGTCGCTGCACGCGCGCACGCGCGGCGCTTCCGCGAGGCGATCGACGTTCGTCACCGCGAGCGCGTCGATGCCGCCGCAACACGCGATGGCGTAGCGCACCGCGGGGGCGTCGAACCAGCCCACGCGAAACGTGCCTTGCCAGCGATCCGCCTTGTTGTGCGTGTCGGGTAGAGCGGCCGTGAGCGCGGCGTCCTCGGTGACGAACGGGCCAGCACCGTGGCGCGTGGCGTAGGCGCGGATCACACCCACCTTGGTGATCTCATCGACACCAGACTCGTCGAGAAACGCGAGCGCGTGCGCGGGCGTCGTGCGGCTCGGCGTCACGTGAGGCCGGAAG
>CAXSGV010000464.1:0-5894 GCA_964236615.1 uncultured Polyangiaceae bacterium | reverse complement strand
GACGAAAGCCGAGGCACGTGAAGCCGCCGGCATCCACACGCACGCCGAGGTTCCGATCGTGGGCGGTGCCCTCGCCGGTGCTGCAGGCGGCGCCCTCATGGGCTCGATCGCGGGGCCGCCAGGTGCGATCATCGGCGCGATCGTCGGTGCGGCCGTAGGCGGCGGCGCAGGCAAGGCGCTCGAGGACGCCAACGAAGACGAAGCGATCGTCGACGAGAAGCTCGACGACAAGCTCGGCTTGAACGGCGGCGCGATGGGCGCCGCGTCACCGAACCAACCGCCGGCGCGGTTTGGTGCGTTCTCCTCCGGCTCGACGGGCGTGACGCCTCCGAGCCAAGAGGAGCAGCCGGCCGAGGGGCCGATGCAGACGCCCGAAAAAGAAGACTAGAACCGAGCGCACTTGGCGGCAGGACACGACTCTTGACGGAGCCGGAGTCCTGCCGTTCCCTCGTGCGATGCAAGAGCACGAAGGGTTGGCGGGGCTCGAGGTGCTGGTCGCGATCGCCAAGGCGGACGGCAAGCTCCTCTACGAAGAAAAGCGAGCTCTCGAGTTTTGTCTCGAGGGGATCACGTTGCCGGAAGGCACGACGCTCGACGCGCTCCTCGACAAGGAGATCGACGTCGACGCGGCGTTGAAAGCGATCACCGAGCCCGAGTCGCGGCAGGAGGTCTACGAGATCGCGGTCGCGATGGCGAACGTCGACGGTCATCGTGCAAAGGAAGAGGACGCGCTCCTCGACAAGATCCGCAGCGCCTTCGGAATGCCGAAGGTCGGGCTCGCGGCCGACGTCGCCAAGGAGACCAAAGACACTTTCCTCCTCAGCCACATCGAGGCGGTCACCGATCCCGATCGTCGTGGCGCCGAGATCCGCGAGGACACGCTCAAGTACGCGATCATGAGCGCGGTGCTCGGCGCGTTCCCGGTGCCGGGTCTCGCCATCGTCACCGACGTCGCAGTCGTCGCGCTTCAAGCGAAGCTCGTGCGCGACATCGGCCAATACTGGGGCCACAAGATGGACGACAAGGCGGTCAAATCGCTCGTCGGCGGGATCCTCGGCAGCGCGGGCCTGCGCATCGCCGTGAACAACCTCGTGAAGCTGGTTCCCGGTTGGGGCAGCGTCTTCGGCGCGACCACGTCATTCGCGACGACCTGGGGCGTGGGCAAGGTGGCCGACAAGTACTTCGCGAGCGGCGGCAAGCTCGCACCTACCGATCTCAAAAATGAGTTTGCGGCAGCGAAGAAAGAGGGCGAGGGCGCGTACAAGGAGAAGAAGTCGGTCATCGACGCAAAGGCCGACAAGGACCGCGCAGTCCTCGTCCAGGTCGCCCAAGACCTGATGGCCGAGAAGATCAGCCAGGCCGATTACGACCAACGGGTGATGGAGCTGGTCTGAGCTATCATCGGCCCCGAATCGGCCACGAAACGCACTCCGGAGAACGACGAACATGCAAGGTCAAGGCGGTCAAGGCGGCGGCGGCGGTTACCCTCCCCCCGATCCGAACCAGGGTTATTACGGCCAGCCTCCCCCGCAGCAGCAACAGCAGCAGCAAAACCCCTACGGCGCCCCCCCGCCCCAGCAGGCTTACGGCGCACCGCCCGGCGGCTACGGCTACGGCGCACCGCCCGGCATGGCGATGGCGAACCCGAACGCGCCCTACGGTGTCGATCCGATGACGGGCATCCCCTTCTCGGACAAGACGAAGCTCGTCGCGGGGCTGCTTCAGATCCTCCTCGGCGGCTTCGGCGTCCTCGTGCACGCGATCCTTGCGGCGACGCCGCTCGACGCGTCGCCGGCCAAGCTCGCGGAGGTCGCGCGCGCCGAAGGGCGACACGTGGGCGCCGCCGCAGAAGAGATCGAAGCGGGAATCGTCGCGGCGACGGCGGCCCTCGCACACCCGCTCTTTGCGCGTGCGCGCGCAGCAGCGGCATCGCCTGATGGCTGTCGCCGCGAGGCGCCGATCATGTTGACGCTCGAGGATGGATCGCTCGTCGAGGGCGTGCTCGATCTCGCGTTCCGCGAGACCGACGCCGAGGGGCCCGTTTGGACCGTGGTCGACTTCAAGACGGACGTCGAGCTCGATAGTCCGCGTCGAGCGTCCTACGAGCTACAGCTCTCGCTCTATGCCCGAGCAATCTCGGCGGCGACCGGCGAGCGAGCGCGCACGGTGCTTCTGTCCGTGTGATCTTCGCTTATGCTGCCGGCCACATGCGGCCGCGATCGGTGATGAGGCTCCTGCCGCTCCTCGCGTGCGCCCTCGTGCTTCTGGGCTCCCGCCCGGCAGACGCTGCGCCGCCGACGGCCGCGATCGGGAGCTACTCGCCGTACGAGCAAGCGTCCGTTCGCGCAGCAGCGGCGAAGCTCCACGCGGAGATCGTCCCCGACGCGGACGGAAAGATCATCGAGAGCGTGGAGGTGTTCCCCCTCGAGGTGCTCGAGGATCGCGATCCGCTCCCTGGCTTCGCAAAAGACATCCTCAATTCGCTTCACTCCACGTCGCGTCCGTACGTGATCCGGCGCGAGGTCCTACTCGACGTCGGCGACGCGTACGACGAAGCGCTCGCGCAAGAGGCCGCTCGCAACCTCCGCCGTCTGCGGCAGCTGTCGCTCGTGATCATCGCGCCGTTCCGCGGCTCGCGCGATGATCGCGTTCGCCTCGTCGTGATCACGAAGGATGTGTGGAGCCTTCGAATGGGCTTCGATATCGGCGCGGGTCCCGGCGGCCTCGAGCGCCTCCTCCTCGAGCCAACGGAGTCGAACCTCGCTGGCTCGCACCAGACGGTGCTGGCGCGTTTTTCCTACCGCCCCGAGTCCTATGCCCTCGGCGCGAGCTATTTGATCCCGCGCCTCCAGGGGCGGCGCCTCTCCTTTGTCGCCGACGCGAACGCGATCATCAACCGGCGCCGCGGCGATCTCGAGGGCTCCTTCGGCACGGTGTCGATCTCACGCCCCCAATATTCGACGCACGTCGACTGGTCGTGGGGGGCCGCGGTCAGCTGGCGCGACGAGGTCCTCCGTCGCTACGTCGACGCCCGCCTTGCCACGTTCAACGCGCGCGCCACGCCAGAGCGCGACCTGCTCCCCTACGAGTACCGCGGCAAGCGCTACACGAACACGTACGCGGCAACACGCTCCTTCGGTCGCACGACGAAGAACGACATCAGCTTCGGCGCCGAAGTGAATCACCGCTCCTACCGCACGACGCAGTCGGCCCTCGGCATCAACCCGATCGTGGTCGACGAGTTCGTACGCACGCAGATGCCGGTAAGCGACTCGCGCGCGGCCCCCTTCGTCCAATGGCGCGGCTACAACACGGAGTTCATGCGCGTGCTCGACTTCGAGACGCTCGGCCTGCAAGAGGACTACCGCATCGGCCACGACTTCTGGGTGCGCCTGTACCCGGTAACGAAAGCGCTCGGCTCGTCCCGAAACTTCTTCGGCACCTACGCTGCCGCGCAATACACCGTGCCGCTCGGCGACGGCCTGGCCCGCGCGGCGGTCGAATCATCGACGGAAGCAGAGCCCGACAAGCTGGCCGACGCGGCGATCGAGGGCAGCCTCCGAATCGTCACCCCGCGCCTCGGTTTGGGCCGTCTCGTCTTCGACGCAGCGGCACTCAACCGCTACCGAAATTACTTGAATCGGCAGTCTTTTCTAGGCGGGGACACGCGCCTCCGCGGTTACCCGTCGAACTTCTTTTCGGGCAAAGATCTGCTCGCGATGAACCTCGAGTTCCGCACGCGCCCGCTCGAAATCTTCGCCTGCCAGCTGGGCGGCGCAGTCTTCTACGATGTTGGCGACGCCTTCTCCGGCTTCGACAACCTTCACCCCCAGCAATCGGTCGGCGCTGGTCTGCGTGTGCTTTTCCCCCAGATCGACCGCGTCGTCTTCCGCGGTGACATCGGCTTCCCTATGGTGAGGCCGCTCCCGCCCGGAGTGGGCACGATGTCTTTCTTCGTCGCGTTCGAGCAAGCGTTCGGCGTCGCCTCGGTCGGTACGACCGCGACGCAAGGCACGCCCTCCACCGTAGGCACCCTCGGACAATAGAGCCCACGCGGGCCCTGTCCCAGGCCACCCGAAATCCGTCCGCGCCACCCCCCCCCGCCCGGCCGACACGTCTCCCTCCCACCGAATTCGTTGCCGGCAACGAATTCCGTAGGGGAAAACTCGGTGGTTGGTGGGCGTCGGCGGTGATGGCGTGATCCGGAGAGCGCGCGGCGGAGGGTGGCATGGGCGGTGCTGAGGAGGGCGCAGAGGCCGCCTGGGCGGGCGGCGATGGAGGGTGCGCGCGTGAATCGATTTTCGTTTTCCATTCGGCGGGTGTTTCATCGGCTCGGGCATCTTGGGCGCATGATGACTCGGCCGTATGGGCTTACGCCTTCGCGGTTTGATTTGATGCATGCCATCGAGTGCCAGCGGCAGAAGTGGCTGGCGCACCAGGATCTTTGCGAGATTCTCGGCGTCACGCATCCAACCGTCAGCAAGATGGTGAAGGCGCTCGTGCGGATTGGGTATCTCGACAAGCGGGTCGATCCCGAAGATGCGCGCAAGCGGCAGATCAGGATCACGAAGCTCGGGTGGCAAGCGTTGCGCTGCGCGTTCAAGCACATCGTGAAGTCGGGGTACATGCGCGGCGTCACGGCGCGGGCCGTGTCGGATGCCGTCGACTACACGCCCGCGACTCCCGCAAGGGCTAAGAAGTGCGTCAAGGAGATGATGGTGTTCCTCGAGACGCTCAAGCGGAACCTCGGCGACACTTCGCGGTTCGAGCATGACGACGCCGGCGGCAGGCCGCCTCCGATACCGCATCCGATTTTCGAATCGGACCGCGACGAAGAGGGGAATTGGCCAGGCGATGATCCGGCGCTCTATTTCTGGATTGGCGAGAATCTGCCTCTGCCGAAGGCTGCATGATGCAGGTCGCGTGTCGCGGTGGCGCAGGGTGGCGCACGCCGCAACGCGGAAACACGCGCGCATCCCGGCGTCCCGTGTGGAACGGGAACTGCTTGGGGTGCGCAGCATGAACGAGAAACGGCTCTCCACGATCTTTCGCGGCATCCTTGCCGCTTCGCTTTCGGCTTCGCCTCTCGCGCTCGGGCAGGTGGGCTGTGGCGGCGCGATTGCCGGTGTCGACGAGACCGATGAGGACGCGGGTGTGATCGTACCGAGCGAGGACGGATCCGCGGTGGATGGCGACACCGTCGAGCCTGACGACGCCGGTGTCGTGCGTCCGCCAACGAAGGACGCCACCGTCACCGATGCCGGCCGGCCCGACGCGAAGAAGAGTGACGCCAGTTGCTCCGCCCCGGATGCCTCCATGCCTCCGAAGGACGTCTGCTCGTACTACGTGCCGCGACCTTGCGATCTCTCGCCTGACGCTGGCTATCTCACCGGGGCGCAGTGCCAGGAGTATTGCGGCGACGGCGGATCGTTCACCTGCCAGTATTCGAGCGGCGGCGGTGGCACCAGCAACGCGTACATCCAGTGCATCACCTGCGCGATCGGTCGTCGGCCCGAAGGCTTCGATGGCGTGCCGCGCGGGTCGAAGAGCGAATCCGTTCTGGGGGCCTACTTCGCCACCGTCGCCGCGCTCGAGGCGGCTTCGATTGAAGCGTTCCGTATCTTGAAGAGCGAGCTCCAGGCGCACGGTGCGCCGAAGCGTCTCGTGCGCGCTGCCGAGCGATCGGCGCGTGAAGAGGTTCGTCACACCCGCGCCACCCGCGCAGCCGCGCGACGTCACGGCGCGCGAGCCGACGACCTCGTCATGCCGCGCGTGTCGAGGCCGGCAGCGCCGCGGTCGCTCGCCGCCATCGCGCTCGAAAACGCCGTAGAGGGTTGCGTGCGCGAGACCTTCGGTGCCCTCACGGCAAGCTGGCAGGCCGAGCGCGCCGCCGG
>CAXSGV010000463.1:0-5899 GCA_964236615.1 uncultured Polyangiaceae bacterium | reverse complement strand
CGTACTCGTAGTCGAAGCAAGCGGGCTTGCCAGGCTTTGCGGCGACCGGCACACGATTCGCCGATCAGCGCTTCCGCGGAGTCTCGTCGAGACAGACAACCGGCCGCCGCTCGTCCGGCGCCTCGGCATACAGCTCGAGCACATCCTCCATGCGCGCCACGAATTCCGCGTCGACCTTCGGGGATGCACCACATCTTCTTCTGCCAGGGTTTCAGCTGTCTCCGCAGGCGGCGGCCTGATGCTCATTTTCAGGAGTCGGCGACGAATCGACTCCGAAGAGAGCGAGCCCTGTTTCGTCCGACGCTCGCGCGCCAGCAAGGAGAGGGTCCAACGCGCTCGCCCCGCGGGCGGCGCCGAACACGCTGTCGCGACGAGGAGGGCCTCCTCCTTCGCGGCGAGCTTGCGCTCGGCGCCCGGGCGAGGCTCGTCACTGAGCGCAATCTAGCTCGCCATGCGGTAGCTCAGGAGCGGCGTGCTCGCTCCGCGTGCCTTGAGCCAATAGGCGAGGAGCGGCCAGATCTCTTCCTTCGCCGCAGCGCTGCCGAGGAGCCCAGCGTGCGTGTAATCCTCCGCGAAGCGACTCGTACGCCCACAAAGCAGGAACGACTTGTCACGCGTGCCGAGTGACAAAAAGAGTCGGCGACATCCCTCGGGTGCGCCGAGAAAAGGATCGGCTCCTCCCGCGAGGATCAGCGCCGGCACGTTCACGGAGCGGAGCGCGTCCTCGTAGTTGCGGCCATCGTCACCGACCCAGGTGCCGTCCGAGTTCCACTCGACCCACTGCGCGAGCATCCGCGACGTCGCGGCGCGCGCGTGCACGGGGAAGACTGTCGACGGCTTCAGACCGAACATGCGCGAGACGACCGAGCCCGCGTGCAGAGCCGCGCGGCGCGCCGCGAGCAAACCTGCGTGCGTCGTTTGGCTTCCGAGCGAGACCACGCCCTGAAGGCGTTGCGCCTCCCGCGGCTTCTGCACCGCGAACATCCAGGGAAAGAGCCCGGCCATTCCATGGCCTAGCCAGGTGATCGAGCGACCCCGCGTGCGTGCATGGACGGCGCGTAGAGCGGCGCTGACCTGCTGCGTGGCGAACGTCTCGTACGAAGTCGCATCCCCTTCGTAGCTCTCGAGGATCCACGGCTCGAAACCCTCGCCATGCAAGTGCGACGCGAACGTTCGCAGCGTGTCCGCCTCGATCGACGCGTCGGCGGCGAGGATGACGGGGGCGAACGCCGTTCCGGGGCGAGGGATGCGCGAGAAGGTGACGACCGCGTGAGGCGTCGTGACCGTGATGGGTTCGTCTGTGAGGCGCTGCGTGACGACCGGAGCGGCGAGGGTCTGCATTCCCACACCTAGTGCGGGCGCCGTGCCACGCGAATAGGCGCGATTTTCCGAGGCGCGCGCGCTGCGGACGGGATGCGCGTTGTCACTTTCGGCAACAGCGGCGTTGCCTAGAGCAGCGTCAGGCGGGCTCTTCCTTCGCGCTGCGCGAAGACGTGGCCGCTTCTTCTTCCGTCTCTTCTGCCTCGGCCTCGGCCTCGTCGATGTCGTCCTCGTCCTCGTCCTCGTCGTCTTCGTCGAGCGGAGCCGACGCGTCGCGCAGGTGGCCGATGGCCTCCCCGCACGCGCACTTCTTGGGGACGAAATTCTTGTGGTAGACGCGCTCGCACCTCGGACAGACGCGCGCGTCGGGCTCGTACGCGATCGTCTTGCGACTCTTCGCGCAGCGCTTGCCCACGACCTGCACGGGCTCGAGCGTGAGCAGCTCGCCTTCGCCGTCGGAGGGCGCGCCGATCGCTTCGAGCGCGGAGTCCGAGAGATCGACCACTTCGTCGACGCGCGCGCGCGCTTCCTTCGCGATCCGTGCGGCGGCGGCGCGGTGTGACTTGAGCTTCGCCGTGATCACGAGATCCTTGTCGGCTTCGTCCTTCCCCTTCACGACGACCGCTTTCGCGTCGGGGTCCCAGGCGACGCTCGTCACGGCGTACCAAGGCATGCGATGAAGCATGCCGCCGCGATCGATACCCAGCCCGCCATCGCCCACGCGGATGACAGCCTCGCCGCTGGTCGAGAACCAGATCGCGAGACCGAAGACTGCGGCGCCGGCGGCGAGCAGCCACTGCGCGCTCTTGATGGGCTCAGGAGCCGCGACGCCGAACTGACCCCACGCGCCCGCACCGAGCATCATCGCCCCGACGGCACCCACGACGCGGATGGCGATGGGGTTCACGCCGCTCTCGGGAAAGAACCGTCGCTCCGTCCGGTCGCGCCGCTTCGTCGTCTTCTTCTTGGTAGCAGCCATCGCGTGGACCTTACCCCAGCCTGGACAGCTCGTCGTAGAGGAACGCGGCGCTCTTGATTCCGAGGTGGTAGTTCTCGAGATCGAGCCACTCGTTCGGCGCGTGCGCGTTCTCGTCCGGCTGGCCAAAGCCCATGAGCAAGCACGGCTTGCCCGTCGCGTCGGCGATGGTCCGCACGAACGGTATCGAGCCACCCTCGCGGATGAAGACCGTCGGCCGCCCAAACGCTTTGCTGAACGCGCGCTTGGCGACTTCGAACACCGGGTGATCGGTGGGCGCGAGGTACGGGCGACCGCCGTGGAGGTACGTGACCTTCACCTTCACGCCCGGCGGCGCGATGCGCTCGATGTGCTCGCCGACGAGCCGCGCGATCTCTTCCGGCTCTTGGTGCGGCACGATGCGGCAGCTGATCTTCGCCATCGCGTGCGCGGGGATGATGGTCTTCGCGCCTTCGCCTTGGAAGCCGCCGCTGATGCCGTTGCAATCGAGCGAGGGCCGCGCCCAAACGCGCTCGAGCGTGGAGTAGCCCTTCTCGCCCATCAGCGCGCCGGCGCCGGTCGACTGCGCCCACTCCTTCTCGTCGAAGGGGAGGCTCGCGATCTCGGCGCGCTCCTTGTCCGTGAGTGGCACGACCTTGTCGTAGAAGCCGGGGACGGTGATCTTGCCGTCCTGATCGTGGAGCTTGGCGATGATGCCCGCGAGCACGTTGATCGGGTTGGCGACGCCGCCGCCGAACGAGCCCGAGTGGAGATCGCCCGCGGGCGCAGACACATTGACCTCGAGGTACATGAGCCCGCGCAAGCCGACGCACAGCGACGGGATGCCGCGACCGAACATCGCGGTGTCGCTCACGCACACGAAGTCGGCCTCGAGCCGCTTCGCCTTGTCCTTCATGAGCTCATCGAGGTGCACGCTGCCGACCTCTTCTTCGCCCTCAACGATCAGCTTCAAGTTGATCGGCAGCTTCTTCTTCGTCTTGAGGAAGCTCTCGATCGCCTTCACGTGGATGTAGACCTGGCCCTTGTCGTCGACGACGCCGCGGCCCCACATGCGGCCTTCGCGGACGTCGGGCTCGAACGGCGGCGTGACCCAGAGGTCGAGCGGATCGACCGGCTGCACGTCGTGGTGACCGTAGACGAGGAGCGTGGGCTTACCGGGCGCGTGGTTCCACTCGGCAAAAACCGCCGGGTGGCCCTTCGTCGGCCAGATCTCGGCGGAGTCGGCGCCGAGCGCCTTCAGATCCGCGAGCAGGTGCTCGGCGTTCTTGACGAGGTCTTTGTCGTGGGCCGGATCGCTCGAGATGGCGGGGATCTTCACCCACTCTTTGAGCTCGTCGACGAAGCGGTTTCGGTGCTGATCGATGAAGGCGAGAACGTCGTCCATGGGGATGACCTTCTTAGTGCACTTCAAGTCAGGGTTCGAGCCCCGTCCACGCGGCGGTGCGTTCCCAGAGCTCGGCGGGGAGCGGTCCCTCGACGAGGGGATTGGCTTTCTTCTCCTTCGACTTGTCGAAGTAGCGACCTGACTTGTCCTTCACGTCGTCGCTCAACGCGCAGTGGAGCGTCGTCCTCGCACCGTCCTCGTTCGTGAGCATGAAGAGCTTCATCACGTGCCGCACGCCCCACGGGACCTCGCGCCATACGTCGGTCGCGACGACGCCCGGATGGAGCGAAAACGACAAGATGGACGGCTTCGTCCTTCGTGACAGCTCGCGCGCGAAGAGCACATTCGCGAGCTTCGACACGCCGTACTCCGGAAAGCCCGTCGGTGATGCCGTCGGTTTACGGACGGCCTCCCAGTCGATGGTCTTGGCGCCGAAGTTGGCGGCGCTCGCAACGACGACGATGCGCGCCTCCGGGGCAGCTTCGAGCAGCGGCATCAAGAGCCGCGTGAGGACATACGGACCGACGTGGTTCGTACCGAACGTGAGCTCGAACCCCTCCTTCGTGAGGCCCTTCGCACCCGCGAGCCCGGCGTTGTTGATGAGGAGATCGAGCGGCTCGCCGCGATCGAGCAAGGTCTTCGCGCACGCGCGCACGCTCGTGAGATCGGCGAGATCGAGCGCGATGAGCTCGGCTTTGCCGCCCGCGGCCGTGATCGAGTCGAGCACCGGCTGCGCGCGCTCGAGCGAGCGGCACGCGAGCCAAACTTTCATGCCGCGCTTTGCGAGCTCCTCGGCGGTGACACGTCCGATTCCGCTGTTCGCGCCGCTGACGAAGGCGGTTTTCACAGCGCGCTGCTCTCGAACGGCTCGTTGATGCGGTAGCCCATGATCGTGGCTACCAGGCTAGCAATGAGCTACGACCCGCGCATGCAAACCACACATATCGCTCTCGGTGCCTTGATCCTCGCTGCTTGTGGAGGCTCCGCGCCCCCCGCCGCCGTCCCGTCGGAGACGACGACGACCTCGACGACGACGACGGCCCCCGCTGTCGACACGAGCGCAGCGGCGATGCCGGCAGCGCCTGCGATGACGGCCCCCGCGGCGCCGACCACGGAGACCACCACCACGACGCCCGCGTCGACCACCACGACGACCACGTCCGCTCCTGCCGCTGGCGAGCCCTGCGTCGCAGCGAAGGAGACCTCGGCCAAGGACGCAACGGCTTGCAAAGCCGAGTGCGCCAAGCTCGACGACAAGGCCCCCGCGGGGAGCAAGTGCATCCCGGCGAAGACCAGCTGCATGTCGCAGTGCACGACGAAGTTCCCCGTCGCCGCGAAGAAGAAGTAACCGCTTTTTTACTTGGCTAGGAAGGCGAGTGCCTCGCGGAGCAAATCCGCGAGGGGCGCGTCGTCCACCCGCGGACCGAGCCCGATGACGGCACGCTCGGCTTCTGCGGGGCGGTAACCCATACGCGTGAGCGCCGACGCGAGCAGATCGCCGTTCTTGCCGATCGTCTTCGTGGTGCCGGGTGCCTCGGGTGCGCCGTCTTTTCCGACCGTGGCCACCGCTTCGACGACGGGAAGCTTGTCACGCAGCTCGAGCAGCAAGCGCTCCGCGGTCTTCTTGCCGATGCCGGGAATGCTCACGAGCTTGGCGAGCTCCTTCTGCGCGATGGCGCGCGCGAGCTCGATCGCAGGCAGCGCGCTCAAGACTTGAATCGCGGTCTTCGGGCCCACGTTCGACACGCCGATGAGCGTACGAAACGCGACGCGGTCGGCCGCCGACGCAAAGCCGAACAGCGTGAGCGCCTCCTCGCGGACGTGCGTGTGAATGAAGAACGTGGAGCGACCCGCATCGTCGGGGGTCGTTCGTCCGATGGTTCCGAGCGGCATGAAGAGCTCGTAGCCGACCCCCTGGACGTCCACGACGGTCGCGCCGTCCTCGTCGTCGGCGATGACGCGACCCGTGATGCGCCCGATCATTTCTCTTCGACCTTCGTCAGCACCCCCCTTGCCTACCACTTCGGGGGCCCAGCCAGAAAGCGGCGTCAGTTACGTTTGCGGCGCTTGCGATCGACGCGAAGGAGAGCTGTCGCGGCGAAGCCGAGGGCGACGGGGTTGCCCGGCGATGCCCCCGGGACCTCGACCGTCGTCCAGGCGATCGACCCGTGCTTGATGACGGGCGGAGTCCACGAGGCCGTGCCCGAGAGGTGCCGGAC
>CAXSGV010000462.1:0-5912 GCA_964236615.1 uncultured Polyangiaceae bacterium | reverse complement strand
ACCCGCTTGTCGAGGGTGAGCGGGTCCTTCCCGTCGGCGTCCGCCCCGGGGCCGTGGTAGTCGATCTCGACGCCCGACCGCGCCCCCGTCAATCAGAAGCTCTCCATCGTCGCAGGCGAACGAAAGAACATCGACCTCGACGCCGGTCCGGAGCCTCCGCCCAAGAAGGTGCTCATCGTCGAGCCATCGAAAGTGGAAGCGCCGACCTCGTTACGTCCCTTCGCGTACGTCGTCGGAGGCATCGGTGTGGCCGGGCTCGCGACGTTTGCGATCGCGGGGTCGATGGCGCGGTCGACGCACTCCGATCTCGACGCTGCGTGCAAAGGCGGGCCGTGCCCCGAGAGCTACCGCGACACGATCACGCGCGGTCGTCGCGAGCAGACCATCGCGAACGTCGGGCTCGTCGTCGGCGGGATCGGGCTCGTCGCGGGCGTGAGCCTCTTCTTGATCTCGAAGCCGTCGCCGAAAAACCCGCAGCCGACCGCCCTCACGATCACACCGAGCGGCTTGTCGGTCGGAGGCTCGCTGTGAGGCGCCGCGCCCGCCGGTGCCTTGCCGTGGTGGTGTGCTTCGCCATGCCGCAGCTCGCAGTCGCCGCTTGCAACTACGACTTCAACGTCTTCAACCCTATTGGCATCGATGCTTCCGCCGACGCGGCCGACGCGGACGCGGCCTTCGACGGCGCGCTCGATGTCGGCTCCGATACCTTCGTGCCGGGCGACGGAAGTGTCGACAGCGGCGACGGCGCGCCGGCCTGCACGCCTCGCGTCAGCTGCCTGACGGCTACGGCGTCGTGCGCCACGAAGTGCGGGGTGGACGAGCAGGACTGCGAAGCCAAGGTCGGGTGTGGCCTCGACCCGCAGTGCGTTCCCAACTGCAAGTCGGCCGAGACCAACTGCCGGAAGACATGCGTCGCCGTGTGCACCGCGTGCACGACTGACGGCGGGTGCACCGACGTCCCCGCCTGCACGAGCGCTGCCAAGTAGCGCGGTTGCGCGAGTTGCGCGGGCGCGCCCCAAAGCTCCTCGACCGCTAGACCCCGCCCGTCCCATATCGCGGAGAGAGCGGTGAAAAGGACGGGCACGGGCACGGGCACGGGCACGTGAAGCGGAGAGGGCTGTCGCGAAGTGGGGCAATTGCGAGGCTCGTCGCCTATGAGCGGGCATGGTTCTCGATCACGAGCGCCTCGACGTGTACGTCATTGCTCCCGCAGCGTGCTGGTGAGCGATTAATCGGGCTGTCGATGATGTGCCGTTCGTCGTCGGGATCCGTTTGCAGCGTCTGGAACAGCCGGGTCCACTTGCCCGTCTTCGACCAGCGGTCGAACCGATTGAACACGGTCTTCCAGGGCCCGAAGTCATCGGGAAGAGCACGCCATGGAACTCCCGTGCGCCGCCACCACAAGACGCTTCGATGAAATTTCGGTTGTCCTTGGGCGGGCGACCGCCTCCTCGTCCGGCAACGAGCACCGCTTCGATCTTCTGCCGCGCTCGTCCAGTCGACGTCGAACCATGTCCAACGAGGAACACAGACTCGGCGTCATGGACAGTGCTTGCAGTATGCACAGCAAGTTCCGCTCGCCACACAACGCGAGGGCCCGCGAATGTCGCCCTCTGCTCTCCACGTGCCCGTGCCCGTGCCCGGTCTCACTCTTCGAGCGTCACCGGAAGTACGGACTGCCCCTAGACCCCGAGGTTGAACACGGCCATCACTTCGTCGGCGAGCGTGTCCGCTTCTTCACGCGTCAGCTCGAGTGAGTCGATGAGCTGAAGGTCGAACTCGAACTCTTCGTCGCTCGTCTCGAGATCGCAAAGCGCGAGGGCGTACGCGACTTTGTACGCGAGGTGACGGGCCTCGGGGCGGGCGAGCTCTTTCGAGACCGCGCGCAGCCTCTCGTCCGCGGCAGAGCGCTCGAGCCCGTCGGCGAAGCGGTTCAAGATCGCATTGAGCTCGCGGTCGCTCATCGTGCGGTGCTCTTCGCGCGAGGGCGGGGGAGCGCTCGGATCGGGCGGCGCGATCTCACGAAGGCGTGAGGCGACGGCGCGGAAGGCCTCGAGCTCTTCGTCGTTCAGCTTTCGATCGGCGGCGATGGCGAGGTACGCGACTTCGAGGATCGCTTCGCGTTCGCGAGGGGAAAGACGAAGTGTTCCGGGGGCGGGGACGACCTGCTCGACCTGCTCGACAGTGGCCATGGCGGCGAGCTTACCACTGCGCCGGGGGATTCGCGGGCGGCTGGCGTTGCTCCGGGACGAGCGCGCGGAAATTCTGGTAGGCGAACATCGCGGCCAGCGCCGCCGGCCACCAGTTGTCTGTGCCGCCCGTGATGAGAACGTAGGCGCCGCCTGCGACCGCAAAGACGATCGACACGATGTGTGCGGCGCGCTTGCCGCCACCGCGCGTTCCGATCGCGAAGAGCTGCGCCATCACGTTGCCGCCGTCGAGCGGGAGGATGGGCAGGAGATTGAGCACGCCCCAGTACAAGTTGACGAACACGAGCATCGAGATGCCCTTCGCCGCGATGACCGGTACCTCCATGTCGCTCGACTCGAAGAAGAGCTTGATCGCGAGACCGAGCGCGATGCCGACGAGCGGACCGGCCAGGCTGATGAGGATCTTCTTCGGCGCCGAGACGTCCTTGTGCTCCCACGACGTCGTGCCGCCCATGCCATGGAGATCGATCCGCGGCGTGAGACCGAAGGCCTTGCCCATCAGCGCGTGCCCGAGCTCGTGGAGGAGGACCGAGAAGAGGACGATCGGGATCCACAACATCCACACGCGCAGATCGGTCGACGACATCGACGAGCCGAGGATGAACGTCATGATGAAGAACGAGACGTGAACCGAGATCGGTATTTTTCCGAAGCCGAAAGAGAGCTGCATTTCAGTTCACCACGATGTCAGCCATCGTCCGCGGGTAGAGCTCGAGGTACTTGGTGGCCGGTGCCGCGTCCGTCGACGGCACGAAGAGCCCGAACACACCGGTGATCTTCTGGAACGACTTCTTCGATGTTGACAGCGGCGGGCTCGTGAAGGTCGAGGCAGGGAGGAAGAACGGGCTGAGGCTCACGATCTCACCCCCGCCGTCGAAGCCACCGTCGACCGTCGGGTAGAGACCGAACGTCTCTTCGAGCGCCGCCACCGGCGTGCCTGAGACCGCGGGGACCTCGACGAACAGCGGACCGTACGTGGTCTCGTAACCCGTGGTCGTGAGATCCGAGAGCGACACGTTCGGGATGGGCGTGAGCGCCGCGCTGCCAACCTTGCGCGCGCAACCCGGGAGCTGCGCGTTCACTTCGAGCAGCAGCTCGTTCTGCCCACCCTTCGTGTAGCGCCAGGCCCATCCGAGCGCGTCGATCTTGTCGCCGACGGCGATGCCGCTGAAGTAGGTACCCGTCGCCGCCGAGGCGAAGACCTTGATCGATTTGTGCGTCGCCGCCGCGATGCTCGCGTAACCGGGATCGCTCTGAAGGAAGAACTGGCACGCGCGGCCGGCCGTGCAGCCACCGCGCGACACTGCGGTGACGTACGCGCCCGTGATCCACGTGTAGCTCGGCGTCGTCGACGCGCCGAAGCTCGTCCAAATTTCGGAGATGGTCTTGGCGGGCGCGGCGCTCGGCTGCTTCGTGCAGTCGGGCCAAACGGACGCGTCGTTCTTCGGCGGGACGACTGTGCCCGCGTCGGTGATCGCGGCGTCGGTCTCGGTTTCGGCGTCGAAAGAGCTGCTGCCGCCGTCCTTCGTGACGGTGCCGAAGCCCGCGTCGTTCGGCGCCGCGGTCGCACCGTCGCCGCAGCCCGGAGCCAGCAGCGGAGAAACGAGCGATGCAAGCCCGAGAAACCCGAGGGAGAGAGGCACCGAACGAGACCGCTTCATCGGGCTCCTCTAGCGCGGTCAGGTCACGGTGGCGACCGTCACGAGCGAATTCGCGCACCAGGGCGGAACGCGGTAAGAGGTTCCCCATGCCTCGAGCCCACCTGAGCCTGCTTCTTCCGTTGGTCGCCGTCTTTGGCTTCGCCGTCGCGTGCACGAGCTCGACGCCGGCCCCGGCTTGCGAAACCTACGTCGTGCCAGCGAGCACCGATCTCACGACGCCTACGTCGTTCAAGAACGACGTGCTGCCGATCTTCGTTCAGAGCTGCGCGTTCACGTCGTGCCACGGCGCGTCCTCGGGCGGAAACAATGGCGTCAAGCTCGGCTCCAAGACCGAGCCCAACGACGCCTCGGCGCTTCGCGCGAACATCGTCGGTGTGAAGGCGCCCGAGCTTCCGACCATGAATTTCGTGACGCCGAGCGACGCGTCGCAAAGCTACTTGATGCACAAGATCGACGGCGACAACTGCAAGCTCGACGCGCAGTGCGCGAAGGGTACCTGCTTGTCCGCGATGCCCCAGGGCGGCGATCTTCTTCCGGTGGCGACGCGCGACACGGTTCGCCGTTGGATCGCTCAGGGCGCGCCCGACAACTGAGCTTCGGGAACTTCGTCGTGCGGGGCGATGTCTTTGCAGCATGGCGCTGGGCCGAGCTGTGCTCGCAGTGGTCGCCGCAGCCGCCGCGCCTCCGTCTCCGCTCGCCGATGTACCGCGGATAGCGCCCGAGGTCGTGGCCGAGACGGCGATCGTCCGCGTCCACCGAGCGCCGAGCTGTTGCCGCTCGCGTCGGCGCAGGCTCGTTACGACAAGTCGACGACGGCCGCGGCGGGGCTGATGGACTCGGTGCTCTTGCGATGGGCGGATGCCTCGCGAGGCGCGCTCAGCGCGGAAGCACGCGCAGCGTCGCCGGGCCGCCCGAGGCGCCGCGCGTTGCGACGATGGTGAAGCGATCGGAGATCGCGGGCGCGTAGATCGCAACGTGGTCGAGGCCAGGCACGACGGCCGCGGGCGACGAGCCATCGGCGGGCGCGCGCCATAGCTTCATCGTGCCGAAGTCGTTCGTCACCCACGCCAGCACGCCGTTCTTCGCGGACGGCTGGATGATGCCGGACGAGCTCGTGACGTCGGCGACTTTGCGATCGAGCGTCGCCTCTTGGCCGATCGTACCGGCGCGAAGGCCGAACGCCTCGAACTTGGGCTCGGGGTGAACGTCGCCCCAGTGCATGTAGCCAAAGAGATCGGGCGAGGCGAGGAAGGGGAAGGCGTCCTTGCCGGGGTTCTTCCGCAGCGTCAGCGTCTTGGTCGCGAGCTCGTAGATCCCGAGATCGGCGAGATCGGTCTCGCTGTCGTCGAAGCGACCGTCGGGATCTTCGGAGAAGTCGGAGACCGCGACGTGGGTCTCGCTGACATCGGAGAACCGCTGCTGGCCCGGCCCGGCTGCGACGGTCTCGTAGGCACCGTCGCCCGTGTGGAACACGAGGACATCAGCGTCGCCGTTGGCATCGGCCGTCGCCCACGCCGTGAACGAGACGAGCCCCTTCGCGGCGCGCGGCTCGCTCGCGTGATGGAAGCTGCCGGCAAGGGTGGTGAGCTGCCCGTTGTATTCTGCACGTACCGCAGGCTTGCCGTCGATCGTGAGCTCCCACGCGATGAGGCCGGCGGCAACGGTGGGTCGGCGTGGCTTGTCGGTCGCAGGCGCGACGACGCGCTCGGTACCCGTTCCGAGATCGCGCGCGACGAGCGCACCCGAATCACGCCGCACATAGACGAGCGCGCAGTCCTGCGACGCGTAAGGTGGGTACCCCTGAAGGCTCTCGTCAGCGACCTCGAGATCGCCGGCCGCACTCTTCGCGATCGCATCGCACGTGCTGGGCGCGAGCCCGCTGTCGACCGCGCCGAGGCCGGCATCGCTCGCGACGAGATCGGGGTGCGCGCTTGTGCCGTTGCTGCACGCCCATGCGAGGCAGGTGAGAGCTGCGAACGCCAACGTCCGAGTGTGCTTTGTCATGATTGGTTCGCGATCTTCGCCCGGAGTCCGAGCCGCA
>CAXSGV010000461.1:0-5958 GCA_964236615.1 uncultured Polyangiaceae bacterium | reverse complement strand
CGCAGGCAACGTCTATGTCGGCGACACGAAGAACAACCGCATCCGGAAGATCACCGCCGCCGGCATCGTGACGACGTTCGCGGGCTCCGGCGCGTTCGCGTTTGCAAACGGGACGGGAGCCGCTGCGAGCTTCGCCGCCCCGTTTGGCGTCGGGTTCGACGCGATGGGGAACCTCATCGTCGCAGACGCGAGCAACAACCGCGTACGGAAGATCACTGCGGCGGGTGTGGTGACGACCCTCGCGGGATCGGGCACCGCAACGTTCGCCGACGGCACCGGCGCCACCGCTTCGTTCAAGGATCCAGTGGGCGTCGCCGTGAACGGCGGGATCATCTACGTCGCAGACGCATCCAACAACCGCATCCGAAGTGTGACCGCCGCTGGCGTCGTGACGACCCTGGCCGGCTCGGGGGCGCAGACCTTCGCCGACGGTACGGGGACGGCAGCGAGCTTCAGCTTTCCTTCCAGCATCGCGTTCGACGCCACCGGCAATGGGTATGTCGCCGACAGCAGCACCAACCGACTTCGGACCGTCACGACGACCGGCGTCGTCGGGACGCTGGCGGGGTCGGGTTCGGGAACGTTCGCGGACGGAACAGGCGCTTCGGCGAGCTTCAGGTACCCGTTGGGCGTCGCTGTCGGCCCGCTTGGAAACGTCTACGTCGGCGACTCGGAAAACCAACGCATTCGAAGGGTGACGCCCAGTGGCACCGCGACGACGCTCGCGGGCTCGGGAACCGGAGCGTTCGCCGAGGGCATCGGTGCTGCGGCGAGCTTCTTTCTTCCGCGCGGGGTCACCGTCGACGCGAGCGGCGTCGTCTACGTCGCCGACTGCTACAACCACCGCATTCGCAAGATCAGCTCCACCGGCATCGGCGACCTCGTGGTGAAGTGGAACGCCCGAGCGCAGCGGTCTCCGGCTACTCGGCGTCGGCGGTCGCTGCTGGGCAGACGACCAAGACCTGCACGACGACCGGCGCCACGACGTGCACCCTCGGCGGGCTGATGAGCGGCGTCGCGTACACCGTCTCGGTCACCGCAACGCGAGCCGACGGCGCGACGGCGTCCTCGACCTCCGTCACCGCCGCCGCGAACTGAGCGCGCGCGCTCGTGCGCGTGGGTTGCATCGCGATCGTGGCCGCGTCGCTGTACATCACGTGGACGCTTGGCGCCGCATCCGCGGCGTGAATGGCGCGATGGGTGGAACTACAGATCGCCCCAGGAGACGCTCAGATGGGGTGCGCCCACGCAATGTAACGGAACGTACCGCGGCTCAGGATCCCCACGCGGAGTCGCTCGCTCTCGCCCAACGTGGACATCAACGGATGGAGCTTCGACGGCCACACCATCTCCGTCTCGCCGAGCGTCGCGTCGCGCGCCTTCACGAACACCATCGTCCGTGCTGCGCCTTCTTCGTCCTCCACGAGGCGCTCTTCGAAGATTGGAGACACGCGGACGATCTCGATGTTGGGAGCCGCGTGACGCTTCCTCACATGCTGGAGCGTGCGGACGAGCGAACCGAGGAGGAGCAGCCCGCCGAGCGTCCCGAGAAGCAGACTGAGCCACGAAGCCCGTTCGTAAAGCGCGAACGCGCCGAGGCCCAAGACCGGCAACCCCAGCCAAAAGAGGACGTCGCGCAGCTCGTCGGGGGCGATGCTTCCGGGCTTCCGAATGGAGACTCCAGCGAGGTTGGCGGTCACCTCGGCCTCCGTCGAGGTCGCTTGGATCCACGTGACTTGACGATCGGTGAAACGTGGCGCCTCGCCGGAAGTGCTCGTTCGGTAGGCCATGGTCCGCGAATCAGTATGCGGGAGTGGAAGCACGAAGGCACCTGGCGATGCAGGACAGCCGGCTCACCTCACGTAGTCCTTGGCGATGGAGCGCAAGCGTTCGGTCGAGAACGGTTTGTTGACCGTCACGTTGGCCACACGGTCGATGAACTGGGTTGCGCGTGGAGAGAACGCACCGCCGGTCATGAAGACGATGCGCCGCGCCGTGTCGAGGCTCAGCGCCGCAACGGCGTCGTAGAGATCCATCCCGGTCATGTTCGGCATCATCAGGTCGCAGAAGATGACGTCGAACGTCTCACCGGCCGTCACCCGTGCGAGAGCCGTGCGCGCGTCGTTCTCGATGACGACGTCGTGCGCGCTTTGGAGAATGCGCGCCATCGAGTGCGCGACACCGACGTCGTCGTCGACGACGAGGACACGTCCACGGCGTTGCGTAAGAGCAGCGGCGGGGGGACGCTCGGACTGGGGGACGACGCGTTTCGCCGTGGCGGCCGGCAGGCTGACGCGGAACATCGAGCCGCGCCCGACCTCGGATTCGACGGTGATCTCGCCTCCAAGCGCGACGACGACGGCGTGGCTGATCGAGAGGCCGAGCCCCATGCCCGCGCCGATGGGCTTGGTCGTGAAGAACGGGTCGAACAAGCGCCGTAGATTTTCCTTCGTGATTCCAGCTCCGGTGTCGTGCACCTCCACCACCGCACGCCCGGCGTCGTCGGAGTAGGTCACGACGCGGATGGTCTGGGACTCCGCGTTCCCTTCGGCGATCGCCTGTGCCGCGTTGACGAGCAGGTTGGTGAAGAGCTGCACCAGCGGCCCTTCGCTCGCCTCGACGAAAGGGGTCGTTCCGTACTCCTTGCGGAGCTGCGCGTGGTGCCGGACCAAATGCGCCGTCATCTTGATCGCCGAGTCGAGGACGTCGGGGACATCGAGCAACGTCAGCTTTGGATCCTCGGCACGCGTGAACTTCTTGAGGTCGTGGACGATCTTGCGGACGCGCTCGGCCCCCTCGTGCGCCTCGCTGAGGGCGGCGCGCAGGTCGACGACGGATTTCAAGAGATTGTCGAGCTCGACGCTTGGAGCGCCGGCCGCCCGCACGCGCTCGAGACCTCTTGCCAGCTCGTCGGTGGTCTCGACACCGAACGCGACGTTCGCGACGACGTACGCAAGCGGGTTGTTGATCTCGTGGCTCATCCCGGCGGCCATGGTGCCGATGGCTGCCATTCGCTCCGACACGGCCAAACGCTGCTCGAGATGGCGTCGCTCGGTGATGTCACGAAACACCACGACCTGCCCGAGGACGTTGCCCTTTGCGTCCACGATCGGCGCGGCGCTGTTGTCGACCGGGATGTTCGCGCCGCTCTTCGGTACGAGGCCGGCGTACGTCGGAACGGCAGCCGCGAAACCCTCAGGGGGGGGCCGTGAAAGGTCGAGCAGCACGCCCGCGTCGTCGACGAGGCGCAGCACGTCCATGAGCTTCTTCCCCACGGCTTCGGCCCGGCCCCAACCGGTCACTTTCTCGGCAACGGGATTCAGAAACGTGATCACGTTGTTGGGGTCGATCGCGATCACGGCGTCGCCGATGGACTCGAGCGTGGTTGCGAACCATCTCTCGCGCTCGGCAAGCTGCGATTCCAGCTCGTGCTTTCGCATCGCGACCTCGATCGCGATGCGGAGCTCCCGATCCTCGAACGGCTTCAGGATGTAGCCGTAAGGCTGCGTCTCTTTCGCGCGCGCGAGCGTGGCTTCGTCCGAGTGGGACGTGAGGTAGACGACGGGTATTCCGAAGCGCTCGCGGATCAACCCGGCGGCCTCGATTCCGTCCATGGCCCCCTTCAACTTGATGTCCATCAGAATGAGACGAGGCTTCAGAGTCTCCGCCAGCGCCAGGGCGTCGGCGCCCGTCGCGGCCGAGCGCGTAACGTCGTACCCGAGCTTGACGAGCGTGCGACGGATGTCCTCCGCGATAATGGCCTCGTCCTCGACGATCAACACCCGCTCGCCCATAGCTACCCCTCCTCGTTTCGGAAACGGATCGCGCAACGCGTTCCCGTCGCACCGTCGAACTGGACGGTACCTTCGAGCTGGCGCGCAAGCGTCATCACGAGCTGCACGCCGAGCGTCGTGGCGGTCTCGAGGTCGAGGCCCGGGGGCAGTCCCTTTCCGTCGTCCGACACCGCGAGCTCGATGGCGTCGCCTGTTTTCGTCAATCGGACGGTCACGAGCCCCGGTGCAGTGCGGTCGCCGAATGCGTGCTTCAGCGCGTTCGTCACGAGCTCGTTGATAATGAGGCCACACGGCAGGGCCGCGTCCATGTTGAGCGACACGCCAGTCGCTTGAACATCGAAACGTACGTGGCCTGCCGCAGCGCCGTAGGTGCGCTGGAGCTTGCTCGTGAGGTCAAGGACGTAGCCCTGCATCTCGACGTGGGCCAGGTCCTTCGACTGGTAAAGCTTCTCGTGAAGAAGCGCGATCGAGCGCACGCGCTCCTGGCTTTCCCGGAAGACGTCACGCGTCGCCTGGTCCGTGAACTGGTCGGCCTGAAGCTTCAACAAGCTCGAGATGACTTGCAGGTTGTTCTTCACGCGGTGATGAATCTCCTTGAGGAGCGTCTCCTTCTCTCGCAGCAGGCGCTGGTCGCGCGCCGCCGCGCTCCTTTCCAATGTGACGTCGCGGGAGGTGATCAACACGCCGTCGTTCAGCGGCACGAACTGCTGGCGCACCCACACGGCCGGCTTGCCCCGGATCTCGAACAGGAGCTCCCGTTCGAACGGCTTTCCGGTCTCGATGACCCGCGCCTGTATCTCGCAGAGCTGGGCGTGATTCGCTTTATCGACGAAGTCGGATTGCAGGCTCCCAATGCACTCGGCCTGCGTGCGACCGAGGCGCGTCGCGCCAGCGCCATTGACCTCGACGAAGCGGAGATCCGTGACGCTCCCTTGCGAGTCGCGCACGGCTTCCAGGATGTAAAACGGATCGATCATCCCGGCGATCGCCACACGGAATCTCTCGTCGGACTGACGTCGCTCGTCGGACGCGCGTTGGAGCGCGGCGTTCGCCTCGAAGAGCTCGCTCGTCCGCTCGCGAACGCGCGCCTCGAGCTCTTGGCCTGCGTGGCGCAGAGCGTCCTGCGCTCTTCGTTGGTCGTCGATGTCGGTGCACGTCCCGAACCACTTTTGAATCTTGCCGTCGGCGCCTCGTACGGGGAGCGCTCGACCCAGGTGCCATCGATAGGCCCCGTCGGACGCTCGTTTGAAACGGTACTCGACCTCGTAGGGGTTGCCGGTCCGTACCGATTCGCTCCAGCGGTCGACGGCGCGCTGGAGATCGTCGGGGTGCAGCACCGGCTTCCACCCCCACCCTTGGGTTTGCTCGAGCGTCATCCCCGTGTAGTCGAACCAATGTTGGTTGTAGTAATCGAGGTTCCCGTCGGGCTCGGCAGTCCACACGATCTGCGGAATCGCCTGCGCGAGAATGTGGAATTGCGCTTCCCGAAGCGCGGTCTCTTTGCGTCGCCGCTCCTCCGTCACGTCCTCGGCGACCATCAGGCCCGCGAAGATCTGCCCGACCTCGTCGCGCAAGGGCACGAGCTGGACTCGGTACATCCTGCCGTCTTTGCGCACGATCTCTTCGTCGGTGGACTTTCCGTCGAAGACCTCGGCGTAGCGGGGGAAGAGCTTTGGCGTCGCGTGCTCGGCGACCGGGCGCCCTTCGATTTGCTCGGCGCTGAGCCCAGCGGCCGCGAGACCGCCGCCGCCGGCGAGGGTGAAGCGGAGATCGCGGTCGTACATCATCAGGACCGCTGACGGCAGGTGCCGAGCGATGATTCGATAGAGCCGCTCGCTCTCGCGGAGCGCCACGTCCGCGCGGCGTCTTTCGGTGATCTCGCGGAAGATCGCGACGCCGCCGATGACACCTCCCTCCGCGCTTCGCAAAGCGCGCGCCGTCGCGCTGACGAAGATCGAGCGCCCGTCCTGGTGGCGCACGACGAACTCTTGGTCCGTAACGATCTCGCCCCGAGCGGCCCGCGACAGCGGTCGGTCGTCGCTCGCCAGCGGAGTCACGCCGTCGAGCTCGAAGACGCCGGGGCGCGCCGTCCACCGGCCAGCGTCTTCACGCAGCGTCGCAATACCGAGAATGCGTTCCGCGGCGGCATTCCAGAGAACCGGCG
>CAXSGV010000460.1:0-5962 GCA_964236615.1 uncultured Polyangiaceae bacterium | reverse complement strand
TGCCCCGCACCCGGTCACGCCCGTGATCGAGCTCGATGACTCGGGCAAGTACAATACTGGCCGCCCGGTCTACTCCACGAAGCCCCAGCTGTTTCCGAATCCGAGAGGCGGATTCGCGGTCGCGTGGAAAAAATACGACGCGCCCGCGGCTGGCACCGCCGACGTGAACCTTCGCATTCAGCGCTTCTCGGCGGATGGCACTACGCTCGGCGCCGAAGTCGACGGAGGGGACGCGGTCGGACAGACGCCGGACGGTCGCCTCTTCACGATCACCAAGGCGCGCGCGGTGGCTCCGGCCGCCGCCGGTCAGCCGTGGACCGAAATCCCCGCCTCCGTGAAGGTCCTGGAGGGAGAGGTGCTGTTCGACGACGTGGAGATTGGCGAGAAATGCGGAGACATCTTCTCCGTCCACATGGAGGCCAGCGGTGACCTTTCTTACGTCGTGCCTAGGTGCGGCGACGCGATGAGCGGTCAACCGTCGACCGTCTACATCCTTCGCAAGGATGGGGAGCGCGCGAAGGTCTCCACAGGAATGCTGCACGTGACCAAGAACAACGATCCCGCCGAGCTCACGGATGCACGGCTCGATCGTTCGGGACGGTTGGTCGTTACAGGAAACAGCTTTTTCTACGGCAACCGGTCGTCGTCAGGCGCGTTCGTGGCGCGCTTCCTCCCGGACGGAAACGTGGACGCAACCTTCGGCACCGCCGGAGTCGTGAGGGTCGCTTTCCTCGATGACCGCAACGACGTCAGGCGAGTCGCGGCGAAGGTCCTCCCCGTGGGTGACCACATCCTCTCGCTGAACTGGAATACGTTTCGACCCTTCGTGACTGCGCTTCGGGGGCGCTGACACAGGCTCTGATCGCGCCTCACCAGGGCGCGGGCGCGTAGTCCTTCATGAACTTCCCGGACAGGTGCACGCCGGTGAGGAGCCCCGAGAAGAACGGATCGCAGATGCGCGCGGCCCCATCGACGATGTCGAGCGGCGGCTGGAAGTCGTGCATCTCGATCTTCCGCGCGGCGAGCGCGGCGGGATCCTCGTCGGTGACCCAGCCTGTGTCGACGGCGTTCATGAAGATGCCGTCCTTCGCGTAGTCGGGCGCCGACGTCAGCGTCATCATGTTGAGCGCGGCCTTCGCCATGTTCGTGTGCGGGTGCTTGTCGGTCTTCGTGTAGCGCGAGAAGATCCCTTCCATCGCCGACACGTTGACGATGTGCTTGTCGCCCGTCGGGTGACGCAGCATCAGCGGCTTGAGCTTGCTCACGAGGATGAACGGTGCGACCGCGTTGACGAGCTGCACCTCGAGCATCTCGGGCGAGGGGACGTCGCCGATGGTCATGCGCCAGCTGTTCATCGTGCGGAGATCGACCTGCTGCATGTCCGCGTCGGCTTGCCCGGCGGGAAAGAGCTGCGCGGGATCGGTGTCGTCGTCGTAAGCGCACGGGATTTGCGAGAGCTGCGCTGGCGCGAAGATCCCGATCCCAGGCGCACCACCGTGCCACGCCGCAAGGCCGGTTCCGCGGAGCGCGAGGGCGTTTGCCTCGTCCGCATCGGGCTGCGCATTGAGCGAGAGCGCTTGCTTGCAGGCCTCGTGACCGCGGAGCACCTGCCTCACCTCTTTCGAAAGGTCTGCGTACGGTGCGGACTCGAGCGCGAGCATGTGCGTGTAGAAGCCCGGCGGTCGGCGCACGGTCTGCGCGGCGTTGTTGATGAGGATGTCGAGGCGGTCTTTCGTCTGCGTCATGTAGCGCGCGAAGATCTCGACGCTGGGCGAGTGACGAAGGTCGAGCCCATAAACCTCGAGACGCTCGCCCCATCGCGCGAAGTCAGCCTCGCGCGCGAAGCGAGACGCAGCGTCGCGCGGAAACCGCGTCGTGACGATCACACGGGCGCCAGCGCGAAGCATCTTGAGCGCTGCCTGGAATCCGATCTTGATGCGCGCGCCCGTGATGATCGCGACGCGGCCTTCGAGCGAGGCGGTCTGGAATCGTTTGTCGTAGTTGAGCGTGGCGCAGGACGGGCACATTGCGTCGTAGAAGAAATGCAGCTTCTTGAACTCGGTCTTGCACACGTAGCAAGCGCGCGGCTTGATCAGCTCGCGCGCCTCTTCGGCGGCGGGTGCCGAGGCGCCCGCGACGAGCTGCGGCGGCGCGGAGAACACCTCGGCTCGGCGGGCAGCACGGATCTCGGTGCTCGCGCGCGTGTCCTTGTCCTGATCTTGCTCGCGCTTGTGGACCTTCTTGCGCCAGGCCTTGCTGACGCGGATCTGATCGTTCCGCGTGGGGCGCGAGATCTTTCCTGCGGCAGTGAGAAAGCGCACGCGCTCCTCTTCGGGTAGATCGGAAAGCATCGTGCGATCGCGCTCGACGTGCTCGAGTCCCTCGAGCAATGCGAGCAGCTGTTCTCGAGTGAGCGCGGCGTCATCCTGGGGCATGGCGACGGGAATGTAGCGCATTCGGTGCGCGAGGCCGTGCCCGTGCCAGCTAGACGTCGATCGGCCAGACGATGACGCGGTCGTCGTCACCCTCCGCGAGCGCCAGCGCGCGGCTGTCCGGCGTGAACGCAAGGTGCACCGCGGGCCGGGCGCGGTCGGCGAAGACGGTTGCCTCGAGCACGCCGCGCGTCAGGTCCCAGATCTGCAGGCCGGCGTTCACCCACGGCGCGTGGTTGTCTTCCTGGTCGCCGTGGCTCGTCACGAGTCGGCGGTGGTCGGGCGACGCGGCGAACGCGAGGGGAGCGCCGTCGATCGCGCCGGCGAGCTCGCCTAGCTTTCGTCCTGTCGGCGCTTCGTAGATCGACGGGATGCCACCGAACGCGTAGACGCGCTCGCCGCCTGCGTCCCACGCGATCGCGGAGCTCGGGTGCGCCGCGCCGCCGAAGTCGTGAACCTTCTTGCCGGTCGCGAAGCTCCAGAGCGACATGTTCGGCGCGCCGTCCCAGCGCGACAGGCATACGGCGTGAAGCTTCGCCGGGTCGAGGACGACCCGCACGATGGTCTTCGCGTGGTGAAAGCCGTGCGTCACTTGCGTGCTGCGTGTGTCGAAGGTGCTCACGCAGGATGCGTCGCCTTCGACTGCAATCACGCCGAGCAAGCGATCGGGGCCAATCGATTGCAGGCACCACGCTGTCGCGATGCTGCCGGCGAGCGCGCGCACGACCTTCCCCGTTTCGAGGTCGATCAACATCATCACGTTCGAGTCCTCGAGGCCGACCCACGCCGGATCGCCGGCGACGAAGTCACGGAGCGGGTAGGTGTTCTTCGACACGCTCCAGCGCTGCGTCCACGTGACGGGGTCGAACGCGCTCAGGCTCGGCATGGGCCCGCCCCCGACGTGCGCGACGAGGAGCGACTTTCCGTCGGGCGAGAACGCGACCTGGCTGACGCGGCCCATCGCGTCTCAGAAGGTGACGACGGTCCGGATCGACTCACCCGAGTGCATGAGATCGAACGCCTCGTTGATGCGCTCGAGCGGCAGCGTGTGCGTGATCATGCTGTCGATCTCGATCTTCTTCTCCATGTACCAGTCGACGATCTTGGGGACGTCGGTGCGCCCGCGCGCCCCGCCGAACGCGGTGCCTTTCCACACGCGGCCGGTGACGAGCTGAAAGGGGCGCGTCTTGATCTCTTGCCCGGAGCCGGCGACGCCCACGATGACCGAGACGCCCCAGCCGCGGTGGCAGCACTCGAGCGCTTGCCGCATCAGCTCGACGTTGCCGACGCACTCGAAGCTGTAGTCGGCGCCACCGTCGGTGAGCTCGACCAGGTGCGCGACGACGTCCTTCGCGCCGAGCGCCTTCGGGTTCACGAAATGGGTGAGACCATACTGCCGCGCCAGGGCTTCGCGCTTCGGGTTGATGTCGACGCCCACGATCATGTTGGCGCCCGCCATGCGCGCGCCCTGCACCACGTTCAGGCCGATGCCGCCGAGACCGAACACGACGACGTTGGCACCGGGCTCGACTTTCGCCGTGTTGATGACGGCGCCGATGCCGGTCGTCACGCCGCAACCGATGTAGCAAACCTTGTCGAAGGGCGCGTCCTTCCGGATCTTCGCGAGCGCGATCTCGGGCACCACGATGAAGTTCGAGAAGGTCGAGCACCCCATGTAGTGGTGGATCTTCTCCTTGCCGCGCGAAAAGCGGCTCGTGCCGTCGGGCATCACGCCTTTGCCCTGCGTCGCGCGGATCGCGGTGCACAGGTTCGTCTTGCGACTCAGGCACGATTTGCAGGAGCGGCATTCCGGCGTGTAGAGCGGCACCACGTGATCGCCCTTCACGAGGGAGCTCACACCCGCGCCGACGTCGACGACCACGCCGGCGCCCTCGTGACCGAACACGACCGGAAAGAGGCCTTCGGGATCCTGCCCCGAGCGCGTGAACTCGTCGGTGTGGCAGACGCCGGTCGCCTTGATCTCGACGAGCACCTCGCCCGCTTTGGGTCCTTCGAGATCGATCTCTTCGACGACGAGTGGCTTTCCGGCTTCGTAGGCAACAGCGGCGCGGGTCTTCATGCGGGGGAGATTACCCGAGACCGGATGGATTCGAGGAGAGCCTGCGCGAGCGCCTGCTGCTCGGACGGGGCGTCGTGCGTGGCTCGGTTTCGGTCGGCGAAGAGGAGCAGCCTGCGCGCACGGCGACGACGCCGACGAGCGCGGCAAGAAGGTCACGCCTGCGCAAGCCCGGCAATGCTATCGGGTAGCACTCCGTTGCCTAGCGAAGACCTCCCGATCGCCGCGCTGCGACCTGCGTTCCTGGCCGCGCTGGCGCGTGGCCCCGTCGTGGTCTCGTCACCCACCGGGTCGGGCAAATCGACCGAGGTCCCGCGCTGGTGCGAAGGGCCGGTGCTCGTGATCGAGCCGCGCCGCATCGCGTGCCGCACACTCGCCGCGCGCGTCGCGCACCTCGAAGGCTGCAAGCTTGGCGAAGCCGTCGGTTACGTCGTACGCGACGAGAACGTGAGCAGCGACGCTACGCGGATCGTCTTCGCCACCCCCGGCGTCGTGCTCCGCAGCCCCACGCTGAGCGCTCGCGCGCACACGATCGTGCTCGACGAGTTTCACGAGCGGAGCCTCGACGTCGACCTCCTCCTCGCGCTCCTGCTCGATCGGCGCGCGCACGGTGGCGCCGCTGCCCTCGTCGTCATGTCGGCGACGCTCGACGGCGATCGTGTCGCCGCCCACGTGAAGGGCGAGCACCTCACGGGTGACGCGCGAACGTTTCCCGTCGACGTGCGTCTGCTCGATGGTCACGCGCTTCCCGATGCGTCGGGCCTGGCCGCGCGTGTGCGCCATGCCGTCGACGTATCGGCGAGTGACCCGGGAGACGTGCTCGTTTTTCTTCCGGGGAAGGCAGAGATCGAGGCGTGTGCCGTCGCGCTTCGCGGTGCACCTGCGAACGTCGTCACGTTGCACGGCGGCCTCACGCTTGCCGAGCAGCGACGCGCATTCGATCCGTCCGAAGCGCGTACGCGCAAAGTGATCCTCGCGACGAACGTCGCGGAGACGTCGCTGACCATTCCCGGCATTGGCGTGGTGATCGATGCCGGGCTCGTGCGCCAAACCCGCTACCACGACGGCCGCGGCTTTCTCGCGCTCGTGCCCATCGCCGAGGACAGTGCCGCGCAACGCGCTGGCCGCGCGGGCCGCACCGCGCCCGGCATCTGTTACCGGCTGTGGGGCGGAGGCGCGCGCCTCGCAAAAGGGACGCCTCCCGAGATCCACCGTGAGTCGCTGGTGCCCCTCGTGATCGCGGCGGCCGCATGGAGGAGACACGCGGAGGATCTACCTCTCCTCGACGCGCCGAAGCCCTACGCGCTCGAGGCCGCGCGCGCCGATCTGGAGGCGTGGGGCGCGCTGGACGCCGACGGAATGTTGACCGACGCCGGCCGTGCGCTGTTCGCGCTCCCGCTCGATCCGAAGCTCGCGCGTCTCCTCCTCGAAGCCGCGCGCACCGGCTGCCTCG
>CAXSGV010000459.1:0-5963 GCA_964236615.1 uncultured Polyangiaceae bacterium | reverse complement strand
CGCGACCTGCGCGGCGGCCTCGTCGGCGCAGGTCCCGACGACGTCGGTCGAGAGCACCGTCTTGCAGTCCTTGTCGTCGAGGCACTTCGAGATGAGGCCGACGACGTCACTACGAAGCTTCGGAAGCGTGGCTGCATTTTGGTTCGAGCATGCGTCGCTGCAGGTCTGGTTGTCCTTTGCGTTGTCGCACGACGAGACGCGATCGCAGTAACCACCGCAGAAAGAGTCGGACCCCTTGGCGTGCGTGACGCCGCCGCCGTCGGCGCCGTCGGCCGTGATGGTCGCGCCCGATGCGCTGCACCCCGCCGATGCGCTCAGCGCGATCACGCCAAGGCCAAGCATCCCGAAGATTCCCCCGAAAACCGTCTTCCTCATCACGTTCGCGACTCCTTTTGATGGCTCCCTGACTCTCGGGCGCACACGTAGGAGCCAGCAGGGCGAGGAAGGTCGCACCGCTTTCGAAATTATTTTCCGGCCGCGTTCGCGTTCGCCCACGGGCCGGCGTCAGCCGATCAGACGCCGCCGGATGGTGACGTCGAGCTGGCTCTGCACCAGGCGCAAAATGCTGTCGCACTCGTCGCGCGAGATACGTGCATTTTGCATGAATTCGGTACGCGTGCGCGTGAGAAGCTGCTCACGTGCGCTCGTGAGCCAGCGCGCAGCCGTCGCGCGGTGTACCTGGTAGAGGCCGCCGAGATCGTCGATGCTCAGGTCGTCGACGACGTGCTGCCGGAGAAGGTTCTTGTCGCGATCGCTGAGCGACTCGAGCGCGGCCTGGAACGCCGTGCGGAACTGCGCGCGGTAGACCTCCTTCACGTAGAGCATCTCGGGATCGGCCTGCGCGCCCACGGCGTGGCGCATGACGTCTTCGGCGATCTCGTCGACGAGCGTCTCGCGCTTGTCCTTCTTGAGCAGCTTCAGTGCCGCGCGCACGGCGGTCACGCGAAGCCAGCCGCGGAGCTCGCCCCGGCCGGTGTACTCGGTGATGCGCGGCGGCGAGACTTCGTCGCCGACGAAAAGAAGGCGGCGCAGGCCCTGCTTCACGTCGTCGACAGCGCCGGTCGCGAGCCTCATGCGCGCCAGCGCCGCGTCGATCGGCGGGAAATAGCGCGTCTCGAGCGCCACCATCGCGCGCGAGCTGCCGTCGGCGCAGGCGCAAGTGGCGTACAAATCGACCGTTTTCAGACCTTCGAGCCCGCCATCGAAGGCCCGCACCGCGACGAAGCGCATGAACGCGGCCGGGTCCACCGTGAACTCAGGCCAGGCGGCACGGGCCTCCGCGAGGCGGCTTTCGAGCAAGGATTCGAGCTCGTCAGGGCCCAAATGGGCCGGGGATTCGGCGGCCGAGAGGAATACGGCCGAAAGGGGTCGATCGCCAGCCACGGGGTTACTATACCAAGCTCGTTCCATGAGCCGAAGCGAGTGCCCGAACGAGGGTCTGATTCTCGACTTCGTGCAGGGGCTTTTGCCCGAGGGCACGAGCCGCCCGCTCGAGCGGCACATCGCCCGCTGCGAGGAGTGCCGCCAGCTCGTTTCGCACCTCGCCCAGTCGTCGCTCGTGCCGTCGCCGCCGTTTTCGCACACGCGGCCCGACGCGTCGCTTCCCTTGGCCAACACGGTCGCCTCCGAGCCGCCGGCGGGGCGTCGCGCATCGGGCGGCGCGCCGATGGCGCCGGTCAGCCCCGGCGACGTCCTCGCCGGCAAGTACACCGTCGAGCGCGTGCTCGGCGCGGGCGGGATGGGTGTCGTCGTGCAGGCGATGCACATCCAGCTTCGCCAGCGCGTCGCGCTCAAGTTCTTGCTGCCGCTCGCGTACGAGGCCTCGGGCTCGGTCGCGCGCTTTCTTCGCGAAGCACGCTCCGCCGCTCAGATTCGCAGCGAGCACGTGGCCCGCGTCACCGACGTCGGCACGCTCGAGAACGGCGCGCCTTATCTCGTCATGGAGCTCCTCGAGGGGACCGATCTGTCGGACGCGCTCAAGCGTCGCGGCCGCGGGTTCGAGATCGACGACGCGGTCGAGTACGTCCTCCAAGCGTGCGAGGCGATCGCCGAGGCGCACGCGCTCGGCATCGTGCACCGCGACCTCAAGCCCGCGAACCTGTTCTTGAGCGAGCGGCCCGACGGTTCGCCGCTGGTGAAGGTGCTCGACTTCGGCATCTCGAAGGTGGCCGAGGGCGGCTCGGTGCCGGTGCTCACGACCCGTGAAGTGATGATGGGCTCGCCGCGCTACATGTCCCCGGAACAGATGCAGAGTGCACGCGATGTCGATCGCCGCACCGACATCTGGGCGCTCGGGACGATCCTCCACGAGCTGGTCGCCGGCACGCCTCCGTTCGACTCGGACTCGATGGCCGGGCTGTGCGCGCGCATCGCGACCGAGCCCCCGCCGCGCCTTCGCAAGCTGCGAGGTGACGCGCCCGTCGTCCTCGAAGCCGTCATTCTTCGCTGCCTCGAGAAGAACCGCGACAACCGCATCGGCTCGGTCGCGGAGCTGGCGTCGCAGCTTCGTCCGGTCGCGCCTGCGCGCGCGCAGCTTTCGATTGATCGCATCCTTCGCCTCGGCGACGGTCGCGAGCCGCGCCGGCCGACGCCAGCGCCGATGCCCATTCAAGCGGTCACGCCGCCGACCGCAATCACGGGCGGAAGCTTCGGCGGCACGACGCCCGGTCGATCCCGCCGCGGCATCTCTATCGGCGTCGTGCTCGGCTCGATCATCGCGCTCCTCCTCGGCATTGGGGTCGTGCTCGTCGCGCGGCTTCCCTCGTCCCGCAAGCCGCCCGTGGCCTCGCCTTCGACGGAGGCAACGGCGCTCGCGTCTGCTTCCTCGAGCGCCGGGGCGCACGAGCCCGCGACCGCCAACAGCGACACGCCAGCACCGCTTGCCACGCTCACGCCACTGGTCCACGTCGCTGACGCGGGACCGCGGCGTACCTCCCTCGCACCGCACATCGTGCCGGTCGCGCCGCTCCCGTCCCTCACGCCGTCAGCGACGACTGCGGTCGCACCAGCGCCGCCGCCGTCGAGCGCTCGCCCGCACCCGACTGTGCCCGACACGCAGAACACTGGCCTCGTGGATCGCAAGTGATCGCTCGTCGCTTCACGCTGTCGCTCGGTGCCGCGTGCCTCGCGAGCCTCGCGAGTCTCGCGAGCTTCGCTTGGACGACCGCGGCGCACGCTGACCCGACGGCGAGCGAGCAACTGCTCGCGCAGAACCTGTTCGAGGACGCGCGGCGCCTGATGAACGACGGCAAGTTCGGCGAGGCTTGCCCGAAGTTCGCGGAGAGTCAGCGCCTCGATCCCGGCGGCGGCACGCTCCTCAACCTCGCCGTGTGCCATGAAAAAGAGGGTCGCCTCGCGTCGGCCTCGGCGGAGCTCCAGGCCGCGCTGGCGATCGCCAACCGCGATGGACGGAAAGACCGGCAACAGCTCGCGCGCGAGCGCCTCGCTGTGGTCACGCCGAAGCTCTCCACCGTCACCGTCACCGTCGCCGCAGGTGCGGACATCGAGGGTCTCGACATCCGGGTCGACGATTCCACCATCACGCGCGCCGCTTGGGGAACGCCGATCGCGGTCGACCCGGGCGCACACCGAATCGAAGCGACCGCGCCGGCGCGCAAGCGCTTCACGGCGTTCCTCACCATCGACCGCCCCGCACAGAAAGAGCGCGTCGAGGTCCCGCCGCTCGTGGCCGAGTCGGGCGTGCAGCTCTCGACGGGGCCCGCGCCCACGCCCGTGCCCTTGAATTCGGCGAACCCCCCTCAGCCAAGCGCTCCGCCGCCGCCAGCGCAACCGAGCATCTTCACGCCCACGACCGGCACCACGACCGAAGCGCCCGTCACGCCCTACCGTACGGCGGTCAACCCCGTTTTCTGGACGGTCGCGGGAATCACCGTCGCCGCGCTCGGCACGAGTGTCGTCACCGGCGTGCTGGCGCTGTCGGAGAAGGGCACCGTCGACGAAAAGTGCTTCCCCGAGCGTCAGTACTGCAGCGATCTCGACGGCGGCAGCCAATCGGCCAGCGCCGCGCGCAACCTCGCGTGGGTGAGCACCATCACGCTCGGGGTTGCCGTCATCGGTGGCTTCACGCTTTTCTTCGTCCCCACACGCGCGAAGATCCCCGTTACCGCGAGCGCCGGCGCGGGCTCATTCAAGCTTCAAGCGCGCTGGTAGACCCTAAAGGCGCTTCGTGTCGCCGCGCGCTTTGAGCTCGTCGACGATCGCGCGAACGTCTTGCGCGCGCGAGCGCGGCATCACGAGCAGCGCATCGTCGGTCTCGACGACGACGAGGTCGTTCACGCCAACGAGCGCGACCAGCTTCTTCGACGACGTGGACGTCAGATCGCGTACGAGGTTGCCGGCCGCGTCGACGGCGATGCCACCGGCGGGGAGGGCGTTACCGTTGCCGTCCTTGGCTGCGAGCTCCCAAGCGCTCTCCCAGCTGCCGACGTCGTTCCAGCCGAAGTCGCCCTTCACCACCGCAAGACGGCGCGCTTTTTCCATCACGCCCACGTCGATCGAGACCGAGGGGAGCGTCGGGAACACGCTCGCGAGCTCCGCCTCCTCACGGCCCGAGGCGGCTGCGGCGTCAATCTTCGCGAGGCCTTGCCCGAGCGCGGGCATGTGCTCGTGGATGGCTTCCATCATGGTGCTCGCCTTGAAGAAGAACATCCCTGCGTTCCACAGGTGCTTCTTCCCCGCGACGTACGTCTCGGCGCGCGCGCGATCGGGCTTCTCGACGAAGCGTTCGACCGCGAACATGTCCTGTGCCGCGGCGCCGATCGGGGCGCCGACCTCGATGTAGCCGTAGCCCGTGTCGGGGCGCGTCGGCACGACGCCGATGGTCGTGAGGTAACCCGCGCGTGCACCTTCGAGCGCGCGCTCGATCGTGCTGCGGAAGCCGGCCTCGTCGACGATGAAGTGATCGCTCGGAAGCACCGCGATGAGCGCGTCGGGATCGCGACGTGCGATCGTGGCGGTCGCCCACCCGATGCACGGCGCCGTGTTGCGTGCGATCGGCTCGGCGAGGATCTGCGCACGCGGGACGCGCGGCACCTCGCGCGCGGTGCCCTCGAGGAGACGTGTTCCAGTGGCGATGAAGACGTTCTCGGGAACGATCAGCGGATCGAGCCGGCGCACCGTCGCCGCAAGCAGCGACTCCTCCGGATTGCCACCGAGCGCCAGCAGCTGCTTCGGGCGATCGGACCGCGACGCCGGCCAGAAACGCGTGCCGAAACCGCCTGCCATGATGACTGCGTAGACCTTGGGCAACGTGCTCACGCCGATCGCTTATCATGGTTCCCTCATGCCGCGGGGAGCCTTGGATTCGAGCACGAGCGCCGTCGAACGCGCGCGGGCACTGCTCTCGAGCCTCGACGTTCCGTTCTTGGATCCTTTTGCGGTGCTGGTTCTGCGAGCCCGCCGCGCTCTCGGTGATCGGCCTGATCCCGCTCCGCTTTTTGCGTTCTGGAAGACGCGCGAGGCCGGAAGCCTCACGGGAGCTCTCCGCTACCGCTGGGATCTCACGCACCAGCGCTCGCCGCTGCCGTCGTGGGCGGGCGAGGTCGACACGTGGAAGGCGTGGCGCCCCGCCGAAGAGACGCTGCTCACGCGCGATCCCTACGCGTTCGAAGAGCGCCTGACTGTGCCGATCATCGTCGCCGAAGTGTGTGAGCTGCTCGAGGAGCTCGCCGAGGGGCGCGAAGAAGGTGAAGAAGGCGAGGGCACCGTCGCCGCTGACGCGCGCACGCTGCTCGTCGAGTCGCTACCGGTGTTCCGCCGTGATCTCGCGACCTACGTGCAAGCGATCCATTCGTGGACCGACACCTTCGGGCTCTGGTGCCTCGTGCGTCGTCGCCGCGCCCTTGCGCGGCTTCATCCGCTCGCGATCGCAATCGCCTCTTGCTACGCCGCGGGCGTCGATCGCAGCGGCGCCGTGCTCGGCACGCGGTACCCGTTTCACGAGA
>CAXSGV010000458.1:0-5972 GCA_964236615.1 uncultured Polyangiaceae bacterium | reverse complement strand
GGAGGGCATCGAGACCCTCGCTGATCTCGCCGGCGACATGCGGATGATCGCGCAGCAGATCGCGCGCGGCGCGCAGCACGTCGCCGAAGCCGAGCACGCCCGAGCGTTGGCGCTCGCGGGCAAGCGCGCGCGAGGCCGCCACGAGGATCTCCTGCGCGGCACGGGCGCGCGGCGCAAACTCGCGGCGCATGCGCCAGCTTCGCGCGAGGCGCTCGCCCTTGGCCGGGTTCGACTCGTTCGACTTCGTGCCCGGAAGCATCGACTTCCGGAACTCGAAGAACGTCTGCATCAGCTCGCTCTGCCCCTTCACGCTGCGGATCTGGCAGAACTCGCGCACGGCCTTCTCGAGCATGTCGATCGCGGCGGCGTCGCTCGCGCCTTCATCGGACATGGAGCTCTCGACGTTCGCCCACGCGGCGACCAGTGCGCTCGCCACTCCGCCGCTCTTGGCGTCGCCGGACAGGCTGCGCGCGTGGTCGACGGTCTCACGGAGGATGCGGTCGAGCTCGACCTCGTCGGTGGTGTCGATGGCGAGCGCCTCGGGCCCCTGCCCTTCTTCGTCGAGTCGTCCGAGCGCGCGCGCGACCTCTTCGACGAGGCGATCGACGCTGCCGGTCGCGCGCACGAGCTCGCGCACCGCCGCGGGATCTTCCTCGGCGCGAACGGCGAGCACGCGACGCACGACCTCGAGCGCGCTCTCGGCAATCTCGTGCTCGTCGGCGAGCTCGAAGCCAGGTGACAACCCGAGCTCGAGCGCGTGCGCCTTCACGAGGGTGGTCGCGAACCCGTGCAACGTGCCGATGCGCGCGTAGGCGAGGCGATCGAGCGCCTTGCGTGCGCGGCGGCCGACCTCGAGATCGCTCCAAGGTGCGACGTTGGCGCGGCGACACGCGTCGGCGAGATGCGTCCGGTAGCGAGCCTGCGGGTCGCCGGTCGCGAGGTGCTCGAGCTCGATTGCCACGCGGCTCCGAATCTCGGCCGCGGCCTTGCGCGAGAACGTGGTCGCGACGATGCGGTTGGGATCGATCGCTCCGTGCAGCGTCCCCGCCGGCTTTCCGAGCTCGCTCGCGCCGAGCATCAGGTGAACGAGCACGCCGACGAGCGTGTACGTCTTGCCGGTGCCCGCGCTTGCAGCGAGCACGAGGTTGCGTCGAAACGCGAACAGCGGCGGATCCGGGGACGTCATGTTGCGTCGCCACCCTCGGGCACTTCGTCCTCGGAGACGACGAAGCGCGGTCGCCGACAGCCTGCGTCGATTCGGCAGTAATCGCATGCGCGCTCGTCGTGGGGCAGCGGCGCCAGCGAGCCATCACGAATCGAGCGCACGAGACCGACGGCCCGCGCGACGAGCGGCGAGACCCCAGAGGCACCACTCTCGCGTGCGCGGTCGAAGAGCTCGCGCCACCGCGCATTGAACGCGGGCGGCGGCGCGTATTCGGAATCGAGCCTCGCCGAGGGCAAATACAGCCCGCACAAATCGGGGCGCTTCATCGCCTCGCCTGCGATCTGGGCGTAGAGCGGAACCTGCAATGCGGTCGTGCCGAGCTCGCGCTGGGACTGCACCACCTTCGTCGCGGTGCGCTTGTAGTCGATGGCGCGTACGCGAAGCGGATCGTCGTGCCCGATGTCGACGCGATCGATCTTGCCGGTGAGCGTCAGTGTCGAGCCGCCGTCCGTGAGCACGAGCGCGGGCCAGCCACCGTCCGCCCTGGGATCGCCAAAAGGCTGCTCGGCGCGATCGAAGTCCCAGTCGAGATCGGCCAGGCTCCACTCGACGACGCGCGCGACGTCCTCGCGCGCCTGATCGAGCGCGATGCGGCGAAGCATGGAGGCGGCGCGATCGCGCTGCAGTGAGAGATCCGCCGCCTCGAGCGCGCGCGCGCGGATGGCCTCGAGGTCGCGGGGGCGCTCGCGCCAGAGCGGAGCCGTCGCAAGGAACGCCGCGGCGAGCGCGTCGTGAATGAGCGTGCCCTCCTCACGCGCATCGGGGGTGTCCTCGCGGCGCTCCACGTCGCGCGCCCGTAGCACCTGCGTGGCGAACCCTTGAAACGCGCACTGCGCAAACCGCTCGAGCGCGGTCACGGGGAGCGGATGATCGCTGCCGCCGGTCTCGTCCGCGAGCGCGGCGACCATCACCGCGTCGGGCTGGAGCCAGCCGATGAGATCGTCTTCCTCGATCCGCCGCGGCTCGTGGCTGGTCGACCGCTCGCGTGCCGTGCCGTTGTTCGCACGCGCCTTGCCGTGGAACGACTCGCGTAGCAGCTCGATACCCGCGCGGCGTGTCGCCCCGGGTGCAAGCTTGCCGCGCCCAACGACATCGGACGCCAGCGCACGAAGGCGCGCATCGGCCACCGAGAGCGGCCGACCGGCGAGCGGTGAGCCATGCCATCGCGAGGTGCGCGCGCCTGCGCGTTCGAGCCACGCGATGAGCGGTGCCGGCGCGAGCGCGCTTCCATCTTCGGCGCGCGCGCGGTGCACGAGCACGACCTTTTCGGCGTGAGCGACCGCGAGCGCCAGCGCGGCCAGCTCGCGCGCGCCGCGGAGGGAGGGCGACGCAGGTGATCGCACCGGATGGAGCTCGCGAAGACCCGCGGCGAGCGCGTCGGACACGAGCGGATCGCCAGTCATCGCCGACGGCAGCACGCCTTCGTTGACGTCAATCACGACGAGGCACGCGAGGGGCTCGCCCGCGAGCTCGGCGAGACGACCGATGCGCACCGCGCCCACTTTGCCCGCACCCGGCGGCGGCGCGCCGGCTTCGAGCGCGCGCGCGAGCTCGTGCCGAAAGACCTCACTCGAGGCGGGCACACGCCCCAGCTTCATGCGCACGACGGCAGCCTCGTAGGCGTCGAGCGCGGCGTTGAGCACCTCCCATGCGTGCGCGTCACGTGCGAGCGCGTGCAGCTCCGCGCGCGCGATCCCGACCGGCGCATCGTCCGTCGCGAGCGTGGTCTTGGCGTCGTACCCGGCACGCGCGGGGAACCCGAGAGCGCTCCACAGCTGGCGGGCCACGCGGACGTGCTCGGTGCGCGTGGTCGCGCGCTCGCAGGTCCACAGGAGCTCGCCGATCCGCCGCGCGAGGCGAGCGCGTTCGTCGGCGCGTTCGTCCGCGCCTTCCTCGAAGTCGCCGCGTGCAGTCGCTTCGAGCGCCGTGACGGCGTCACTCGCGGCGACGGTGGGCGTTCGTTCGAGCGCGCGCGCGAGCTCGTTTATCTTGCGGCGCGACTCGACTCCGTCGTCGATGCCCGTGAGGCGGCGTCGATCGATGTAGTGCGAGCGCACGAGCGCCGCGACGTCGTGACGCGGTAGCCCACGCGACGCGATCGCATGCGCCTCGAGCGCGGCGGCCACGATCGGGGCCGACGTGGGCGCTGGACCGCGCGCGTCGTGCGCCTTCACGCCTGCCTCGTCGAGCGCGAGCCGCAGCGGGCCGAGCGTCTCTTCGTCGATGCGCGGCACCGCCACTGCGATCTTCTCTATATCCGCCGATTCGAGTGCCAGCGACACGGCGTCGGCCACGGCTCGAGCCTGGGCATGCGCGTCGCTCGCCTGCGCGAGCTCGAGACGCGCAACCATCGCGTCGTTCCCCTCCAGGCGAAGGTCCCCGAGCACGGCGTCGATGGCGTGCGTGCCCGGAAGCTCGTCGAGCGCGCGCGCGACGTCATCCATGAGGACCTCGAGCGGGTCGCGATCGCGCTCCGCATCGAAATGCTTCTGGAAGCTAGGCAGCTCGATCTGCGCGGAGCCGCCGGTCTCCTGCAGCACGGCGTCGAGCGTCTTCCACCACACGAGATCGCGCGGCTCCCACGTGACGATGAAGCGCGCCACGACGCGGGTCGCGCCGAGGATCTTCGCGAGATCCTCACCGTGCAATTTGCCGAGCGCGCTCGCGAGCCGGCGCCCCGCCGCACGCGCGTCGACGAGCCCGGCCACCGACAGCGCGTGATCGAGCACCTCGGACGCGCGACGCAGCATCGCTGCGCGTCGGCCCGCGCCGCCGCCGCGTCGCTCCATCGTCTCGAGCGCGGTCATCGGAACGTCGGCGGTGCGGAGCACGGCGAGAGCATCGTCGACCGCGTCGATGGTGCGAAGCCACGCGACCGAGCCCGCGCGGTAGAGCGGCTCGAGCAGCGGATCGCCGAGAGCGACGCCACGAAGCGCCTCGGCGAGGACGAGGCGCGTCTCCTCGGGTGTGGCGAGCACGACGTCCGGCGCGCAGGCCTCGAGCAATCGCCGCTCGAGCGACGAGCGCGTCTCGGCATCCTGCCCGCGCCGCACGAGGCGCTCGACGTGCCGTTCGCTCGGCACGACGAGGCGCAGGCGGCCCTCGTACGTGCCGGGCCCCATCATCGCGGAGAGCTCATCGCGGCAAGCTCACGCGCACCGGGATCGTCAGGACCTCCTTCAGCGAAGGCCGCGCGTAGAGGAAGGCGTAAGCCGCCTGGCTGCCGAGCACACGCTTGATGTAGCCGCGCGTCTCGTCGTAGGGGATCTCTTCCACGAAGAGATCGAAATCCTCGGTCGAGCGCGCGTCGACCCAGCGGCGCACCGCGCCGGGTCCGCCATTGTAAGCGGCGATCGCGAGCGAGCGGTTCACGGCGAAGGTGCCGCGAAGCTGGCCGAGCATCTTCGTGCCGAGCGCGATGTTCACCTCAGGACGCTTGAGCGACTCGGCATCCCACGGGAGTGCCGAGCCCGAAGCGACCATCTTCGCGGTGGGAACGATGAGCTGCATGAGCCCATACGCGTTGGCCGGGCTCTTCACGTCGACGAGGAAGCTCGACTCCTCGCGCATGATGCCCCACGTGAGCGCGGCCGGAATGCCGTTGGCCTCGCTCTCCTTGAGAACGAGCGGCTCGAACGCCCGAGGAAAGGAGATCTCCCACGGCAGACGCCACATGCCCGACGGGTAGTGCGGCAGGTGATCGTAGAGCCGTGTCCGCGTGAAAGCGTGGCTGATGTCGGCCGCGCCGGCGCGGTCGTACGTCGCCGCGATGGCCCAGACGAGCTCCTTGTCGGCGGTCTCGCTCGTGTAGCCGGCGCGCGCGATCTCCTTCTTGGCGGTGTCGATCTCGCCAACCTCGAGCAGCGCGCGCACGCGATCGAATGTCGCCGTGTGGAGCTCGGGGTGCTCGTGCGTGAAGAAGCTTCCCTGCGGCTCGCGTCCGGCGGCGTCGTCGAGCGTCTTCACGGCACGCGCGTTGTCCATCGCCGCGAGTCGCGCGTAGGCCTGGGTCATGTAAAAGGCGAGCGGATGGCTCTCGATGATCTTCGCGTAGCGGCTGGCAGCACCGTCGGCGTCACCGGTCATCGCGGCGGCGCGGGCGCGAAAGTAGAGCGCGCGCCCGGCGGTTGCCCAGTGGCGATCGTCGGGCTCGATGGTGAGGATGCGATCGAGCGGATCTTTGGCGCCGGCCCAGTCGCCCTTCGACATGCGCAGAAGCGCGACACGGAAGAGTCCCTCGGTGCGCATGTCGCCCTCGGGGTAGTCGTCGGGCAGAGCCAGCAACATCGACGTGAAGCGCGCTTCATCCCCCGCGTCCTTGAGTGACATTGCGGCGATGAGGCGGGCGTCGTCCGCCAGGCGGTGCTTCGGAAACTGCTGCTCTGTCTTGGCGAGACGCTCGAGCCCCTCCTGCGCGCGCTTCGCCGAAAGGCTGGATTTCCCGCCCTGGAAGAGCGCGGCTGCAAGCTGGTCGTCGCCGGCGCACGCGCGAATGGCGTCGCCCCACGCGTCGGCCGAGGGCGTCTTCGTGCGCACCATCGCCTGCGCTCGGTAGGTCGCGAGGCTGCATGCGCCGCTCCCGGTCTTCCCCGCAGGCGGCCATGCATTGTACATCGAATTGGCCTCGACCAGCGCCTTCGCGGGGTCGAGCGCGTCGAGCCACGCCTTCACGCGACGCAGTCGATCGTCGTCGGAAAGCGCGTCCGTCACCTTGGGGTCGGAGGCGTGGAGCAGCGCTGTCGCCCGG
>CAXSGV010000457.1:4090-5986 GCA_964236615.1 uncultured Polyangiaceae bacterium | reverse complement strand
CGCCGATCGCCACGAGGAATCCTGCGTCGACGCGCACCTCGGGTACGTCGCTCGCGACGAACACGCTGCGGCAGCCCGTGAGGTTTGCACCGTTGTCGTCCCACGTGATGGGCGTCATCACGAACCCACGCGCGAGCTCGGCGACGAGGACAAAGGCGTCGGACGTTCCATAGCCGGCACGCACCGCGCGAACGGATCTCCATTTCGCGTCGCCGTGGTTGTCGAACGTGCCTTTGAACGGGACCTCGCGGCAGAACGGCGCGTTCCACACCGGAAGCTCGGTGAGCTTCGCGCCGAGCATGCCGCTCTCGGCGTTCCTCTTTTCCTCCTCGAACGCAGTCTTCGAAGAAGCGACGTACGTGGCGCACAACGTGGCCACGTCCTTCGACCCGGCACGGGAGAACGCAAGCGGCAGCGTCACCATCGACGTTGGCGTCTCGTCGAGGCTGCCGACGCCGACGCGTAACGCCTCGCCCTCCTTGCGCCGCTCGGCGCCGGGGTTGCCGACGACGCGCATCTCCGAGATCGCGAGCTCGCGCCACTCGGCCTTCGTGCCCGCGACGGTTTCGAGCACCTGGACGCGGAAGTCGCCGCCGCTCTGATCGACGGGGATGGACTGCAGGCCGCGCTCCTCGATGTCGAGAGCCATCTCGCGAACGGGAAGGTACATGCCGTGTCCGTTCTCCTTCGAGACGCCAACGCGCTTCACGCGCTGGTTCATTGTGAAGAGATCGCCTTGCGCCGTTCGCGTGTCGAAGCCCACGGTCAGCAGCACCGCGTCGACGTGCGCGTCCTTGGGCACGCGAAAATCGATCGCGCCCTTCAGATCGCCGGTGCGGCTGTTCCACGCGGTGTCGGCGCGTCCGTCCATCAGGTGCTCTGGAAAGTCGCGCGGGTTCGCGACCGTCGACGACACGGCGACCTTCGCCGGCACGAGCTGCAGCAGGTTGGGTGCCGCGCTCTTGCTCTTCGCGGTGGCGCTCGTCGCGGCGGCTGCCGAGGCGCGCGCGGATGGTGCCGAGGCCGATGCAGACGCGGACGCCGACGCCGACGTCGACGTCGATGTCGATGTCGCGCGCGAGCATCCGAGCGCGGCGGTGAGGACGAGCATCGCAGCGAGACGACGAGCGGAGTGGCTCACGGCGAGCCAACCTCGGCGGAGTACATGACGTCGGCGCGGGGTTCGAACGGCATGGCGATGCCGAGGATGCCGGTCTGCGCCGGCGTGCGGTTATCCAGCACGAAATAATACGAGCCAGGTGGCACCGGGAACGCGCGCGTGACGTCGCCGACGGCCGCTTGCCCATAGGCGATCGGCTGGCCCGGCGGCGGACCGAGCGGTTGCGCCGCTTGGTAGGGCTGTCGCCACGCGTCACCCGTGGCACGATCGACGAGCACGTAGTCGATCGGCGTCCCCGTCACGCGGAGACGCATGTAGAGTGCAGCATTGCCTTGCGTGACCTCGAAAGGCCCGAGGTAGTCACGCGACGCGGCGTGCAGCTCCGTGACGTCACTCGCGAGCACGATGTGATCGGACCCGCCGCGGAAGGTTCGTTTCGGCTTCTCCGGCGGCGTGAGCAGACCGAGCGTGAAGTCGTCGCCATCCTCGAGCCGAACGACGGTGAAGCCTTTGGCGAGCTCGCTTTCGACGACGCCACGACCGAGCACGGTCGCGAGATCGCCGAGCGGCGTTTGGGTCGCGAGGCTGACCATGGGGTTCTCAACACCAAGAAGACGAAGATCAGGGGGCGCCATCACCCGGCTGAAACGCCCCCAGACGTAGGTTGCGTCCTCCTCGAGACGAAAGTCCGGTCGAAATTCGACCGACACACCGCAGTAGAAGCCGACGCGACGCGTGACGGGTAAGACGGCGTAGCCCTGGCCCGTGACGTCGAC
>CAXSGV010000457.1:0-4072 GCA_964236615.1 uncultured Polyangiaceae bacterium | reverse complement strand
GCGTGTCGCGTCGTTCATGTGCACGGCGCATTGCGAGGGAAAAAAGCGGCCGATCGTGTTCGGTCCAAGCAGCGCCATCTTCAAGGGAACGCCGCGCTTCAGCATCTCGGGGCACACGCGCGACGCGCCGAAATTCGAAAAGAGCCACCAGCGGAGCCCCTCGTCCGCGTTCACGGCGTCGCGGACGCACGGGCAACCGACCCCGGCGAACGCGAGCGCGAGCGCCATCGTCATCAAGAACGCGAAGGGCGCGCGGCGCATCCCTCGAGTCTAAAGCAACGGGACGAAGGCCCCCTAAGCCGAAGTCAGGAAGTGCACGACGTCGCCGTCGCGCATGACGTACTCCTTGCCTTCGATACCCATCTTGCCGGCCGCGCGCGCCTTTGCTTCACCGCCGAGCTTCACGAAGTCTTCCCACCAGACGACCTCGGCCTTGATGAACGACTTTTCGAAGTCGCCGTGGATGACGCCGGCGGCTTGCGGGGCTTTCGCGCCAACGAGCGTGGTCCACGCGCGGACCTCCATCTTGCCGGCGGTGAAGAAGGTGAGGAGCTTGAGGATTTTGTAGCCGGCGCGCACGACCGCGTTGAGGCCAGGCTCTTTCAGGCCGACGCTCTCGAGAAACTCCACGCGGTCGGCGGGCTCGAGCTCCGCGATCTGCGACTCGATCTGGGCGCACACGGGGACGATCGGAGCGCCTTCCGCGTCGGCGAGCTTCTTCAACGCGACGTAGTGGGGGTTCTTGTCGAGCGCGCTCAGCGAAGCCTCGTCGACGTTGGCGACGTAGAAGGCCGGCTTGGCCGTGAGGAGCTGCATGTCGCGCAGGATGATCGCGGCGTCGGCATGGTCCGGCAGCTTGTAGCTGCGCGCGGGCAGCCCCTGATCGAGGTGCTTCGACAACCCCTCGCACAGCTCGGTCGCGAGCTTCTCGAGCGGGAGGTTCGCTTTGGCCATCTTGCGCGCCTTGTCGAGGCGCTTGTTCACGCTGTCGAGATCCTTGAGGCACAGCTCGGTCGTGACGGTCGCGATGTCGGAGACCGGGTCGACCTTGTTCTCGACGTGGACGACGTTCGGATCGTCGAAGCAGCGCGCCACCTGCACGATCGCGTGGACCTCACGGATGTGGGAGAGGAACTGGTTGCCCAGGCCTTCGCCCTTCGACGCGCCGCGCACGAGGCCGGCGATGTCGACGAACTCGATCGCCGTCGGGAGGATTCGCTCCGCGTGGACGATGCTGTCGAGCTGCGCGAGCCGCTCGTCCGGCACGAGGACGATGCCGACGTTCGGCTCGATCGTGCAGAAGGGATAGTTCGCCGCCTCGGCCTTGGCCGACGACAGCGCGTTGAAGAGAGTCGATTTCCCGACGTTGGGGAGTCCGACGATTCCGACCGAGAGGCCCATGGGCCCGACGAATGCCCGAGATTTCCGGGAACGGCAAGGCCGACGGAAGGGACCGACTGCGGTACGATGCTCCGGATGAGCGACCTTTCGGCACTAAAAGGGCGCACGATCGCCCTCGCGGTGACCGGCAGTATCGCCGCGTACAAGAGCGTCGAGGTCGCGCGAAGGTGCCTCGCTGCGGGGGCCAAAGTGCTCCCCGTCATGACGCGGTCGGCCGAGCGGTTCCTCGGCGCTGTGACGCTCGCCGGCATCACGGGCGAGCCCGTCGCGATCGACATGTGGGATCCATCGTTCCGCGGCGAGATGCACGTTGCGCTCGCCGAGCGAGCCGACGTCGTCGCGATCGTCCCCGGAACCGCCGATCTGCTGGCACGGCTTGCCGGTGGGCGCGCGGACGATCTCGTGACGGCGCTCGTGCTCTGTGCGCGCTGCCCGATCGTGATTGCGCCCGCGATGCACCCGCGCATGTGGTCGCACCCCGCGACAGCGCGCAACGTCGCGACGCTCGCCGAGCAAGGGCGGGTCACACTGGTCGGTCCGGTCGATGGGCCGGTAGCGTCCGGCGATACAGGCTTCGGTCGCATGAGCGAGCCCAGTGAGATCGTCGAATCCATCGCGCGCGCGCTCGCAGGCGCCCCCCCAGGCGCGACCGAGGAAAACGGTCGTCCGGCGCGGGGCGATCTCGCGGGCCGCCGCGTGCTCGTGACCGCGGGCCCCACCGTCGAGGATCTCGATCCGGTGCGCTTCCTCGGCAACCGCTCCACGGGGAAGATGGGCTTCGCGATCGCCGAACGTGCCGCACGCCGCGGCGCCGAGGTCACGCTCATCGCGGGTCCCGTCGCGCTTGCTACGCCCGCGGGCGTACGTCGCGTCGACGTCCGCTCGGCCCTCGAGATGAAGGACGCGATGTGGGCGGCATGTGGCAAGGCGCTCGACGGGATCGATCTCCTCGTGATGTCGGCGGCCGTGGCCGACTACCGCCCCGCAACGACGAGCGCGTCGAAGATGAAGAAGGAAGGCGACACCGCTTCCATCGCGCTCGTTAAGAACCCCGATCTGCTCGCCGAGATGGGCGCGGCGCGAGCGAGCAACCTGGCGCCAGTGCTCGTCGGGTTCGCGGTCGAGACGGGCACCGACGACGAGGTCGTCGCGTACGCGAAGGGCAAGCTCGCCAAGAAGAAGGTCGACCTCGTCGTAGCCAACGCGGCGCAGGACGCGTTCGGTGGTGATCTCAATCGCGCCACGCTCGTGAGCAAGAACGGGCAAGCGCGCGCGCTACCGCGCATGACGAAGCGCGAGCTCGCGGACGCAATCCTCGACGCAACCCTCGAGTTGAAGTAGCAAGCGCCTCGCACGTTTGGGTTTTGGGAAGCCGGTTCAATTCCGGCACGGCCCCCGCCACGGTAACCAGGGACGATCTCGCGCAGAACCACTGGAGCTTCAAGCTCTGGGAAGGGCGTGAGGGAGAGCGATCTGGAAGTCCGGAGACCGGCCCACGCGCGCAAAATGCCGTGGTTTCAGTGTCATCGCGCGGGGCGGCGCGATCCGGAGAATGAAGATGATCAAGATCATGAAGATGCGTGCAGTCGTGTGCCTTTCGCTCGCCACCAGCGCTTTCGCGTGCAGCCTGATCGGGCTCGCAGCGTGTGATGGGGACGACACCACGATCGCGCTCGACGCGAGCGCCGAGGATGCGTTCGCCAGCGACGTGACGACGTCACCCGACGTGACCACCGAGAAGGACGCAGGCGGGGGTGACGCGCTCGAGGGCACCCCGCCGTGGATGCTCGTGAACATCAACTACGCGTCGAAGAGCGAGATGGCCGCGTTCAGCATCCCCGGCAAGAAGGTCGACGGCCGCCTCACGTACAACGGCTTCATCGGGACGACGACCGGGCAGGGCGGCGGGCTCTACCTGATGGAGCAGCAGGCCGACATCGTCGTGAAGCTTTCGTCCGCCGCGCCGTGGAAGGGTGGGCCCTCGTGGACGGTGCGCCTCGACGACGCGTACGACGGCGGAAAGTCGTACGCCGATCCGGTCGCGGTCGTGCAAGGCCCGTCGAACAAGGCCTACGTGCTGCGCTTCAACCGCAACAAGATCGCCGTGCTCGACACCACCCAGAACGCGGACAGCGGGGCGCCGGTCAGCACGATCGATCTCGGGTCGCAGCTCGACCCGCTCGACCTCGACGGTCACGTCGACATGGCGGCAGGCGTCTACGTCGCAAGCAAGCAGCGTCTCTACGTCGTGCTCGGCAACTTCGATCTCACGAAGACGCCCGCCATCCAGACCGACCCCTTCACCCCGTGCCAGGCCGCCAAGCCGAAGCTCGTCACGATCGACACGGCTACCGACACGGTCGTCGGGAGCCCGATCCTCCTCGACGGCTACAACCCGCTCTTCGGCGGAATGATCTACGACAGCGCTCGCGACCGCTTGCTCGTCGTGCAGGCCGGATGCAACGTCGACCTTCCGCTCGACGCAGGGAAGGGACCGCTCCTCCGGCGTGAGATCGACGAGGTCGTGCTCGGCACCGGCGCCACCGCGCGCGTGCTCGATCTCGTGACCAAGAGTTACCCAAGCGGGCTCGCAGTGCTCGACGGCAAGAACGTCGTCCTCGGCTTCGACTTCGGCTTCGAAACGCGCACCTGGAACGTCACGACCACCGCG
>CAXSGV010000456.1:0-5997 GCA_964236615.1 uncultured Polyangiaceae bacterium | reverse complement strand
CCGAATCTGGTCGCGAACCTTGGCGGCCCGCTCGTAGTCCTCATTCTCGATGGCCTTGGCCAGCTCCTTGCGCAGTTTGGTGAGGTCGACCTGCCGCTTCATGGGCACGCCGCTCCCGCCCCGCCGCGCCGGCTTCCGTGGCCGAGCTCGAAGGCTGGCGGCGCGCGGCGCATGGCCTCGGACGCGTCGCCGTCGCGGCCGTCGGATCGTCCTTCACGACCGACGCAGTCGCGGCGGCCGTCGCGCATGGCGCGGCATGGTCGGTGGGCGCGCCCTTCCCACCGTCGGAGCCTTCACCCGCAAGCGAAGCGCCCTCCGTCTACGATGCGTCGGGCGAGCTCGCGCCGGGTGAGGCCCGCGCCGTCCTCGCGTTTCAAGTTCCACGTGCCGAGCAAGCGGTTGCCGTGGCGCCGACGCTGGCCGATCCGCGCGGTCCACTCGTTTCGCGCCTCCGCGCGCTCGAAGCGACGAAGGAAGCTCCGAAGGTGCGTGAGCTCGTCGCCACCGCGCACGCGCGCGGGGGGTGCCTCAGCATCACGCTCGACTTTCGCGATCTCGGAAGCGAGCCAGCGGCGCGCATCGCCACCGCCGTCGCGCTGACGCGGCAAGAGGTCTCGGCCGAGCTCGGCGACGTGGTCGTGGCCGACGACACGCGGTCGTGGGACGCCGCGCTCACGCTCGCGCGTCGCGCTGGCGATCCACGCGAGGCCGCCGAACGTGCCGCGTGGTGGGCGCTCGTTCGTCCGGGCGCCGATCCTGCGGTGCGCGTTGCACTCGCCGTCGGGATCACGAATGGCCGCGATGCACCGGTGCGCAATGCCAGCGACGCGATCGCGGCTCCATCGAGCGCTGCCGCCGCCCTCACGCCGCTTCGCCAGGAGATCGAGCGCGCGGTTGCCGCGACGAGCGCGCCGGTCGTGGAGGGCAAGATCAAGATCGAGAAGGGGCAGTCCGATCTCTGGCTGCTCTTCGGCTCGCCGTGCGGCACGATTTCCGAGGTCGATCTCGACGCCGGTCTGGGCGCCACCTTCGCCTTCACATCTGTCGAAGAAGCGCGCGCGCGAAGCGGCACGCGCATCGAGCTCGAGCCGTTCGCGGCAAGTGACGGCATCGGTGTTCTCGCGCACGCCGCGGCCATCCCCGGCGAGCCCCCCACCGCGCTCGCGCGTCGCGTCGCTGACGCTGCAGCGCGGAGCTTCGCTGCCGATCCGATCGATCCGGTCGCGGCCTCGCGCGCGCGTACGGCGCTTCTCTCGCAGGCGAGCGAGTCGGTCGATGGCCGGTCGCTCGTGCAGCTCGCACACGCCATCGTGCCGGGTCACCCATCGTGGTTCTTGCCGACAGGCACCTTCGAAGCGCTCGGCCGCTCGTCCGATGCGATGCTCTTCACGCGGAGCGCTGCGCTTCGTGCCGGCGCCTTGCGCGTCGGCGTGATTGCGAACAGCGACGCCGCGCAGGCGACCGCAGCCGTGCGCGCGGTCGATCGCTGGGTCACGCGGCGCGCGGGCGAGAGCCGCACGTGCCCTGTCCCAAGCACGCCTCCGCCGCTCCGTCCGGGCACCTACCCCATCGACGCGACCGGCAACGCGAGCGAAGCGTGGATCGCGATCCCTCTCGTCGCGCCCATCTCTGGACCCGACGATGCGGCCCGCACGCTCGCGAGCTGGACTGCGTCGTTGCTCGACGGTCCAGGCGGCCTGCTGGCGCGGGCGCTCGGTCCCCCAGCGCTTGCCCGCGCATGGAGCGCGAAGGTCATCGGGCCTCCGCGCGCCGCCGCGCTCGTCCTACGGATCACGAGCGGCCAAGCAGCGCTCGACGCTGCCGTCGCGCAGACGCGCGTGCTGCTCGCGCGTCTTCAGAAGGGGGCGATCGACGAGAGCGACCGTGCACGCGCCATCGCTCTTCGGCAGCGCGCCGATCTCCAACGTGCGCTCGACCCTCGCGCTCGCCTCATCGCGCTCTGGCGCGGTGAGCCCGACGCACCACCTGCAGCGCCTTCACTCGAAGCCCTGCGTGCGTTCGCGGGCGCTACACTGAAGGACGACGCGCTCGTCATCGTCGCGGCGCGAGCTCCACGTCCCCTTCCCGCTCCTTCGACCACGCCCCCCACCACGCCGAGCTCGGCGAAAGCGCCATGACCACCGACGAGATCCCGGGCACAGAAAACGCGCCCATCCCGGTCAGCACGACTTGGCAAGCCATCGAGCGTCCGTGGTTCACGGTCGGCGCCGACGCCGTGCAGCTCCTGCGCGATGGCGCGGAAGCATTCCCAGCGATGCTCAGCGCAATCGCGAAAGCCGAGCGCGAGATCCTCCTCGAGATGTACTGGGTCGCCCCCGACACCTGTGGAGCGCTCTTCCGCGACGCGCTGACCGAGCGCGCCAAGGCGGGCGTCACCGTCCGCGTGATCTGGGACTCGATCGGCAGCCTCGGCACGAACGAGTCGTGGTGGCAGCCGCTCGTCGCAGCGGGTGGCGACGTTCGCGAGTACCACGCGCTCTTGTCGCTGACGAAGAAGCTCGAGCTCGATCGCATCGAGCGGCGCGATCACAGGAAGCTGCTCGTCTGCGATGGCGTGATCGGCTTCACCGGTGGAATCAACCTGAGCAACCAGTGGATGCCCGTCGACCAGGGCGGCGAAGGCTGGCGCGACGACAACGTCGCGGTGAAGGGCCCCGCGGTCACCGAGCTGCGCGCGCTCTTTTACGAGACGTGGCGGCGCATCACGCGGCAGCCGCGTCCGAAAGACGTCCCGCTATTTCCGCGCCACCGCGCGCGTCCTGTCTGGGTGCTCGCCAACAACTGGCGACGCCGTCGGAGCATTCGTCGCGAGTACGTCGTTCGAATTGCGAACGCGAAGAGGTCCGTCGACATCGCAAACTCCTATTTCGTGCCCGACGGCGGCGTTCGACGCGCGCTCTTTCGCGCCGTCGCGCGCGGGGTGCGCGTGCGCGTGCTCGTGCCCGCGCGGGGCGACGTGCCTATCGTGCAGTTCGCGGTCGAAGCGCTCTTCGACCAGCTCCTCCGCCACGGCGTCGAGGTCTACGCGATCCCGGGGCCCATTCTTCACTCCAAGGTCGCGATCGTCGACGACGAGTTCGCGACCATCGGGAGCTACAACCTCGACGAGCGATCGTGGCGAAAGAACCTCGAGGTCAACCTCGCGGTCGAGGATGCGCCGTTCGCGCGCTACGTGCGCGAGTGGTTCGAGCACGATCTCGACACCGCGGTGCGCGTCGACCTGACGAGCTGGCGCGGCCGCAGCACCGTGAGACGCGGCGCCGAGTGGGTTGCGTTCGCGCTCCGAAAGCTTTGGTGAGCGACCTCGCACGCACGCTCCGCCGCGTCCTCCGCACGACCGGCTTCGTCGGCGTCACCCTCTCGATGCTGCCTCTCTACGTGGCGCGCGACACCATGAGCCTCGAGGCCAACAAGCGCGCACTGCGCGATAGGTGGACTGGGCGGTGGAGCCGCGCGTTGCTCGAGATCTTCGGGGTCGAGCGTACGGTTGCCAAAGGCGGCGTCACGAGGTCGACGGGCGGGCGCCTCGTCGTCGCGAACCATCGCTCGACGATCGACGTCGCGCTCTTGCTCGAGACTTTCGGTGGCCACGTGATGAGCCGCTCCGATCTATCCAAGTGGCCCGTCGTCGGCGTCGCCGCGCGGCGGACCGGCACGATCTTCGTGGACCGCTCGAGCCGAACGAGCGGCGCACGCGCGCTCCGCGAGGTCGCTGCCGTGCTCGAGAAGGGCGGCACCGTCTCGGTCTTCCCCGAGGGCACGACCTTCCCCGACGACGATGTCCGCCCCTTTCATCGCGCGGTCTTCACGGCGGCCGCGCGTGGCCGTGCCGAGATCGTCCCCGTTGGCATTGCCTACGAGAAGGGCTCGGCCGCGATCTTCTTCGACGAGACGTTCCTCACGCATCTCGAGCGCATGGCCGGCGCTCCGCACACGCGCGTCGCGATCGCCATCGGCGACCCCATCACGACCGCGGGCGAGAAGCCCGAGGCCCTCGCAGCAAAGGCGCATGCGTCGGTGCAAAAGCTTGTGGCCATCGCGCGCGCAGCGCTCCCGATCGAAACGAAAACGAGGTAACGTCCCCGTCATGCCGCGCCCCCTGCTCGATGAAGCTCACCGCACCGACGCCGTCAACGATGCCATCTCCAAGTTGCACCCCGAGGTCCTCGACGAGGTCCGCGAGGTCATCGCGAAGAACGACGTCGTCGTCGTCGGAATGGCGCAGAACGTCTTCGTGGGCCGGACGCGCAAAGCGCTGGAGAAAGCCGGCGTCCCCTTCAAATACGTCGAGTACGGAAGCTACTTCGGCGAATGGCGCAAGCGCCTCGTCATCAAGATGTGGAGCGGCTGGCCGACTTACCCGCAGGTGTTCGTGAAGGGGGTTCTCATCGGTGGCGCCGACGAGACCAAAGCCGCGATTGACGACGGGTCGCTCAAGAAGCGCCTCGAAGCACCATCGAGCGGCGCCGTCTAGCGTCTCGATTCGGCGCTTTTTCGCAGGCGCTATTCGAGGCGGCTATTTGCAGCAGCGAAAGCCGGTCGAGTAGTCGCGGTAGCTCGGCACGTGCGCGGTCGTGCGGTAGTTGCAGCCGTCGCCGTTCTTGTGCGTGTCCATGTAGTAGCCACCACGGAACTCGCCGTTGGGGTTGGCCGTCCACTCGTGGAGGTTGCCGACCATGTCGTAGACGCCCCAGGTCGACTTGCAGCGCTCCTTCGCGCCCGTGCGCGAGAGCGTACCCGGCAGCTGGTTGATGCGCGGATCGTTCATCATCGCAAAGTCCTTGAACGGATCGGCACCACCTTGGATCGCGGTCTGGAACAGCTCGACGACGGGGTGTCCACGTGTGCCGTCGCCGTTGCAGCGGCCCGGCTGCTCGTCGTCGCCATAGGGGTACTTCGTCGGGTTCTTGCCCATGCACGCGCGCGTCCACTCTTCGACCGCGCACAGGCGCTTGCCCGATAGCTCACACGCGGCTTTGGCCTCGAGCGCCGAGATGTACCCCTGGGGCGTTACGCCCTTCGAGCTGATCGCCCGCACCTTCTTCGTTCCCACGGGCTCGAATGGCGAGTGCGGCGCGGTGGCGCCGGTCGGCAGCACCTCGACCAGCGAGGCCTCGTAACGGTCGATGCAGAATGCATGCGTGTCGGTCGCGATGGGCGCCATGTTGCGCGGGCACCCGTTGGCCTGCACGCCGCCGGGGACGAGGGAAGCCACCCGCGGCACGCCGCTCGCGCGCGCCCCGCTGCTCTTCGGGGTCTCAGCGACGGCGCTCACACCGAAGAATGCGGCGGCGCATAGGCTTCCCGAGGCGATGGCGAGGGCAATCCTGCGCATGCGTGGCCGACATCTACCAGCGAAGGGTACGCTGGTCCAATGCAGCGCAAGTTTGGCTACTTCGTGCTTCTCGTCTTGTGCATCACGAGTGGGATCCTGTCGTGGGACAACGTCCTCTCCGACCCCGCGCCGGTGACGCGCCTCGCCGAAGAGGCCGCGTGCAAGGTGAAGATCTGCGCTGAGCGCCACGCAATGACGAAGATCGAGCGAAACCCGTTCGGTCAGTCCGCCGAATTCACCTGGCAGAGCGGCGCTGTCGTCGTCGAATGCTCGCGCCCTTGGGTCGTCTTCGGTGACCGCGTCTGCAAGCCGATTCAGCCGCCGCCGACGAAGTGAACCACCTCGAGGACATCGCCCTCGGCGAGCGCACGGCTCGCGTGCTCGGCACGCGGGACGATCTCCTGATTGAGCTCGACGGCGACCGGCCCGGTCAGCTCGAGGTGATCGAGAAGCTCGCGCACGCTCTGCACGCGGTCCGTCGGTACTTCGAGAGGCTCGCCATTCAGGGTCAGGTGCATCGTCAGGTCACGATTATCTGCTAATCCTCGGTCGAATGCCGACGGAAAAGCTCTACTGGCAAGACCCGTTCGCCACCACCTTCGAGGCCGAGGCAACGCGCGGGACCTTCGGCGACAAGCCTT
>CAXSGV010000455.1:2681-6038 GCA_964236615.1 uncultured Polyangiaceae bacterium | reverse complement strand
CGCTGCGGCTGCGGCGCTTCTAGTCCCGCGCCGCGTCACCGAGCAGGCGCTCGAGCGGAGCTCGCAACCGCCACCGGCGGAGGCGCAGGGGCGCGAGCTCGTCGAGCAGATGCGCGAGCGGCTCGACGGACTGACGGTGACGCTCGAGCGCATGAAGGCGCTCGTCGCGAACGTCACGGTCGCCAATGCGGCCGACGTCGATGACGTCGATGGCATCGCGGACGTCAGCGTCAAGTCGGAGTAGGCCGCACTTCGAAGACGAGCAGCTCGCCGAGGGTCTCGTGGTCGCGCTCGCCGACGCGCCGCATTCCGACCTTCTCGAGAACGCGAATCGATGGCGTGTGAAAGGGCAAGGTCGTCGCTTGAACCGCGCGCACGCCCGGCTGCGCGAGAGCCCACGCCACGGCGGCACCCACCGCCTCGGTCGCGTAGCCCTTCCCCTGCTGCCCTTCTTCCACGCCGTAGCCGACCTCGACGACGCCTTCGTCGTCGGGCTGCCCATGGAAGATGACGCTTCCGAGGACCCGGCGCTCGGCGTCGGGCGCCGCGGCATCGGGTAAGGAGAGCATCAGCCGATCGCCCCACAAGCGCGCGGGGGGATCGGCGCGAATGCGCTCCAGCGAGATGGTGAATGCGCGCTCGATGAGCGCTTTACCCGGCCAGGCGCCCGGAAGGCGCGCCCCCGCGGCGCGCTCGGCGGCGCAGCGGTCACCCTTGAGCACGGCTTCGACCAGCGCGAGCGTGATGCAGCTCAGCTCGAGGCGCGGCGTGAAGAGCGAAGGGACCATGAACCGATCGTAGCCGCTAGACTGCGCAACGTGGGCGCCGAGATCGAAGAGGAAACTTTCACCCCCGAAGACTTCCGGAAGTTCGAGGAACGCCTTGCGGATGGCCTCGAAACGCTGCGCGCGGTGGTCGCGCAGCCCGGCTTCGGTGAAGGCGCGACCACCATTGGCGCCGAGCTCGAGGTCAACCTGGTCGACGCGGATGCGCAGCCGCTGCTTTTGAATCGGCATATATTGCCGCTCACCGACGATCCTCGCATGACGGTCGAGCTCGATCGCTTCAACCTCGAGTGCAACGCGCGGCCGACGTTGCTGGCCGGCTTGCCGTTTTCAACGCTGGAAGCCGAGCTCGAAAGTGCGCTGCTCGAGCTCGGGCGCGCCGCCGCGCTGCTTGGTGGGCGTGTGGTCGCGATCGGGATCTTGCCGACCCTCCTTGCCGAGCACCTTCAGCCGAGCGCCATCACCGATAGCCCGCGGTACCGCGCCCTTTCGCGCAGCTTGCGCGCGCTTCGCGGGTCGCCCTTCGAGGCACGTATCGATGGCGAGGAGCCCCTCACGTTCGAGTGCGAGGACGTGCAGATGATCGGCGCAAACACCTCGTTCCAAGTGCATTTGCGCGTCAGCCCGAAGGACTTCGCGCGCACTTACAACGCGGCGCAGATGGCCATCGCGCCGGTGCTCGCAGCGTCGGGGAACTCACCGCTCTTTCTCGGGCGCTCGCTGTGGCAGGAGACGCGCATCGCCCTATTCAAGCAGGGGACCGACGCCCGCAGCGCTCGCGAGCCGGTCGCTCACGGCGCGCCCGACACGGCGTGGCGCCGTCCTTCGCGCGTCGCGTACGGGCATGGCTGGGTGCGCGACGGCGCGGTCGAGCTCTTCGAGGAGACCGTTCGCTTGCACGAGCCGCTCTTGCCTGTCGTCAGCGAGGAGGATCCGCGCGCGGTCCTCGCCGCCGGCGGCATGCCGACGCTTTCCGAGCTGCGTCTCCACCACGGCACGGTTTACCCGTGGAACCGCGCCATCTTCGATCCGGCGAGCGGCGGCCATCTACGCATCGAGCTTCGGGCGCTGCCCGCCGGGCCGTCGATCGTCGACATGGTCGCGGGCGCCGCGTTCGCTCTTGGGCTCACGCTCGGTCTCGCGCCGCAGATGGACGCGCTGCTGCCGGGGCTGCCCTTTCCACTGGCGGAGTGGAGCTTCTACCGCGCAGCCAAGTACGGTCTCGACGCGGAGCTCCTGTGGCCGACCACGCGCGGCGTATCGCCCGAGCTCGTCAACGCGCGCACATTGATCGTGCGCCTCGCGCCGCTCGCACGCGAAGGCTTGATCTCGGCTGGCGTCGACGCCAGCGAGGCCAATCGTTTGATCGACATGTTCGTCGCGCGGGCGGAGTCCGGCCGCACGGGCGCGCGCTGGCAACGTGCTGCGCTCGCGAAGCTCGAGGCGGACATGCCGCGGTCGCAGGCGCTTGGCGCCATGGTCGAGCGCTACATGGAACGTGCCGCCTCGAAGGTCCCCGTGCACGAGTGGCCGATCCCCTGACGGGGGCGCGCGGGGTGTATGTTGCGGCGTCGATGGGCGCGGCATTCAGGATCGTTCGGGCGGCGGCAGCGTCGGAGCGGATTTCGTGCGCGGCCGAGTGGCTGGCGGGACAGGGAAAGGCGCGCCGGCTCGTCATCCTCGGGCCAACCAACGAGTCGGCCAACCACCTCGCGCGCACGGTTGCGCACGCCGCGGGGTCGAGCTTCGGTTGGGAGCGCACGACCCTCGGGCGTCTCGCGGCGACGCTGGCGGCACCCCAGCTCGCGGCGGCGGGGCTCTCGCCCTCCGGACGCTTGCCACTCGAGGCGCTGTGCGCGCGCGTCGTGCACGCGCTCGGCCGTGATGGGCTCGGTCGCTTCGAGCCGATTCACGATCGCCCAGGCTTGCCGCGCGCGCTCGCGCGTACGCTCGAGGAGCTGAGGCTCGCGGGCACGAGCGCCGACGACCTCGCGATGCACGAGCCGGACCTCGCGGCCATTCTTCGCGCGTACGAGGCCGAGCTCGCGCGCGCGCGCCTTGCCGATCGCGCGCACGTCATCCACATGGCCGCGGAGCTCGTACGCACCGTTGGCTACGAGCACGGGCTCGTCGGGGCGCCGCTGCTCGTGCTCGATCTTCAGCTCGTTCACGCGCGTGAGCGCGAGCTGATCAGCGCGCTCGCGGCCCGGGCGGCCAGCGTCCTCGTGACGATCCCCGCCGGCGACGAACGGACGCGCATCGCGGCCGAGGACGCGCTCGGCGTCGTCACCGAGGATCTCACGGCGTCTGCGAGCGGCGCGTCCGCCCCCGGCGCGCTTGCGCGCCTTCAGTCGGGGCTGTTCTCGGGCGCCGTGAAGGGGGAGGGGGGCGAAGGTGTCGAGATCCTTTCGGCACCGGGCGAGAGCCGCGAGTGCATAGAGCTCGTGCGCCGCATTCGCCGCGAAGCCGCGCGCGGCGTGCCGTTCGATCGCATGGCCATTGTCGTGCGGGCGCCGCTGCAATACCGCGCGCACCTGGTCGAAGCCCTGCGGCGCGCGAATGTACCCGCGTA
>CAXSGV010000455.1:0-2671 GCA_964236615.1 uncultured Polyangiaceae bacterium | reverse complement strand
CACGGTGCGCCCCGACCCCACGGGCCGCGCAATGCTCTCGCTCCTTGCGTGCGCAGGCGAAGGGCTCTCGGCGCGTCGCTTCGCCGAGTACATGTCGCTCGGCGAGGTGCCGGATGCGATCGCATCGGGCGAGCCACCCGCGCCACTTCCGCGCGCCGATCGCTGGGTGCCACCGGACGAAGAGCTGCTTCCGGCGAGCGTGTTCGCAGCTGGCGATCGCGACGCCGTCGATCCCGACGCCGATCTTCCGCCCGCGGTCCTTGCCGACGATCTCTCCGCGCCGGTCGTCGAAGGGACACTGCGCGCGCCCTACCGTTGGGAGCGTCTGCTCGTCGATGCCGCGGTCATCGGCGGCAAGGTGCGCTGGGAGCGTCGACTCGATGGCCTTCGTCATCAGCTCGAGCAGAAGCGCGACGCGCTCGAGGATCCCGCGGGCGCCGAGCGCGAGCGCATCGAGAAGGACCTCGTGTTCCTCGCCTCGCTGCGTGGCTACGCGCTCCCCATCGTCGAGGAGCTCGCCGCACTCCCGGCGAGCGCGACGTGGCGTGTGTGGATCGACGCGCTCGGTGCGCTGGCGACGCGCGCGCTTCGCCGCCCCGAGCGCGTGCTCGGCGTGCTCGCGGAGCTCGAGCCCATGGCCGAGATTGGCCCCGTGGATCTCCGCGAGGTGCGACTCGTGCTCGAGCGTCGTCTCACCGAGCTCGTCGATCGGCCCACTGGCCGTCGCTTCGGGTCCGTGTATGTTGCATCCACCGACGAAATCCGCGGCCTGGCCTTCGACGTCGTGTTCGTGCCTGGTCTCGCCGAGAAGATCTTTCCTCAGAAGATCTCCGAAGATCCCATCCTGCCAGACCGCACCCGGAAGCAAATCGGCGCAGGCCTCACGGTGAACGCCGATCGCTCGCACGACGAGCGCCTCGCGCTCCGCCTCGCGGCAGGGGCCGCGAAGGAGAAGATCGTCCTTTCGTACCCGCGCCTCGATCTCGAGCAGTCGCGCCCGCGCACGCCGTCGTTCTACGCGCTCGAGGTCCTTCGCGCGGCCGAGGGGCGGCTCCCTGGATTCGACGAGCTCGCGCGGCGCGCCGAGAAGGTCGGCGGTGCGCGCATCGGCTGGCCCGCCCCCGCGCGCGCCGAGGATGCGGTCGACGAGGCCGAGCACGATCTCGCGTTGCTCGAGAACATCCTCAAGCTCCCCGAGGCGGAGACCGTGGGCACCGCGCGCTACTTGCTCGGCGCCAACGCGCATCTCGCACGTGCGCTGCGCTTTCGCGCACGTCGCTGGACGAGCGGATGGAGCGCGGCCGACGGGCTCATCGTGCAAGCCCCGAAGGGCGGACCAGACGCGGCCTACACCGAGGCGCGCGCCGCGCTCGATCAGCACAGCCTGGCGGCGCGATCGTTCTCCCCGACGGCGCTTCAGCACTTTGCGGGCTGCCCGTACCGCTTCGTGCTCCAGGCGATCCATCGTCTTTCTCCGCGCGAGGAGCCGGAGTCGATCGAAGAGCTCGACCCACTGCAACGCGGCTCGCTCGTCCACGAGGTCGAGTTCGAGCTGCACATGCTCCTCCGCGAAGAGAAGCTGCTTCCCATCACGCGGGACAACCTCGAGACCGTGCGCGGCCACCTCGACGCGGTGCTGAAGAGCGTGGCCAAGCGCTACGAGGATGATCTCGCGCCTGCGATCGAGCAGGTCTGGCAAGACGGCCTCCGCACCATCGCCGCCGATCTGCGCGAGATGCTGCGCCTCGCCTCGGAGGAGCCCAGGGACGGCTTCGTCCCCGCGCACTTCGAGCTCTCCTTTGGCCTCGTGGAGCACGGCGGGCGCGACGTCCACAGCCGCAACGAGCCCGTGCAGCTCGACATCGGCATCAAGCTGCGCGGCTCGATCGATCTCATCGAGGAGAAGCGCACGGGCGAGATGCGCGCCACCGACTACAAGACGGGCAAGGCGCGGGCGAAGGACGACATGCGCATCGGGGGCGGTGAGACCCTGCAGCCGGTGCTGTACGCGCTCGTGCTCGAGAAGCTCTTTCCCGGCAAGAAGGTGGAGGGCGGCCGCCTCTACTACTGCACCTCGGTCGGCGGTTTCAAAGACGTGCTCGTGCCGCTCGACGCCGAAGCGCGTGATGGCGCGCATACGGTCGCCAAGACCATCGGCGCCGCGCTCACCAGCGGATTCTTGCCCGCCGCGCCTGACCCCGCGGGCTACGGCTGTGAATACTGCGATTTCAAGGTGGTCTGCGGACCTTACGAAGAGCACCGCACCGGGAAAGTGAAAAACCAGACGCCGCTCGCGCAGCTCGTGACCTTGAGGAAGAAGCGATGAAGCCGCGCAAGCCGAACGAAGTGAGGACGCTGTGAGCGTGCTATCTGCACGCGAGCTGGTCGATCAGGACGCGCGCGACAAGATCCGCGGTGGCGAGCACGGCGAGTGGCTCGACAAGACGCTCATCGTCGAGGCCGCGGCCGGCACCGGCAAGACCACCGAGCTCGTGCAGCGCGTGATGGCACTCCTCGGGAGCGGCAAGTCGACGCTTGCGCGCCTCGTCGCCGTGACCTTCACCGAGAAGGCGGCCGGCGAGATGAAGCACTCGATCGCGGTCTTTCGCAAGGTCGGTGGTCACGGCGCTCACTGTGCCGCCTCGCCGGTCGCAGCGGCTTTTTCGGGAAG
>CAXSGV010000454.1:5496-6042 GCA_964236615.1 uncultured Polyangiaceae bacterium | reverse complement strand
GAACCGCGAGGCTCGATCGCATCGACCGAGCGAGTGAGGACTTCAGCGCATGCAAGAATACGGGCCGCGACCCCCGGACCGAGGCCACCTACGGCGGTCAGCTCTACGAAATTCGCGAGGAGGTCGCGCTCTACTGGACCAAGGCGATGGGGGGCGCGTTCGCAGTGCAAGCCTACGCGTGGACCTTCGAAATCGATTGGTGGGGAATCCACCGGACGGCGTACCTCACCGAGACGGAGAGCCACCCCACTTACCCGGTGGCACGGAACGATCACCGCGCAATGCGTGCGGTGCGCGCGGCGCTCGCGCAGCTCGACGCCAAGGAGCACCGGGCCGCCCGCGCCGAGGCCGAAAAGATCCGCGTGGCGGCGCCGCTGCCGCTGCGGGCCGCGCTCGCGTTCCTCTTTCCGGACGCCTGGACGAAGCAGCTCGTCGAAGACCACGAGGCGAAGCTCGACGCGCATGGGCAGTCCGCGTTTACCAGCGGCGACTTCTCTGCGCCGTTGCTGGCGGCGTCGCCGGACGTCGAGACCGCGGATCGGCTCG
>CAXSGV010000454.1:3308-5486 GCA_964236615.1 uncultured Polyangiaceae bacterium | reverse complement strand
GGCAGCGACGGCGCGATTGGACACGGGCTCGACTTCGCCCCGACGCTCCTCGTCGAGCTCGGCGGCGCAGCACATGCTCCGCTCGCGAAGCTGCTCAGCGCCGCCAAGAGTCGTGACAAGAAGGAGGCGGCGCGCCTCATGGCGTGCATCGTCTCGCCGGCCGCTGCGCGCTCGATGGCGGAGCTGCTCGAGGATCGTGATGGAGACGTGCGAAAGCGGGCGCTCGACTACCTGAACGCGCACCCCGCGCTCGCCAAGCCGGCGCTCGAAGATCTCGCGCAGAAGCGCACCAAGGTGAGCGAAGCGTGCAAGCGCGTGCTCGCGTCGTTGCCTGGTGGCGCGCCGGCGCCGTCCAAGGGGCCCGACGCGGCGGAGGAAGATCTGCCGCGGGTGCTCGCGAGGCCGCCGTGGCTCGCGCCGAAAAAGAAGAAGGCAAAGCTACCCGAGGTCACGGACCTGAAGACGCTTCCGTACGAGGAGAAGATCGCGTGGGCCGCGGGCGAGCGCGAACACTCGAGCAAGCCCCTCGTCGCCGCGGACTTGCTCCGCGGATGGGGCAACGTCCACAAGACGGCGGAGTCGCGCTCGCCGGAGATGGAGAAATCCATTCTCGAGCGCGTCGAGAACACGAGCAGCCGCCTCCACTTCACGAGCACGTACCTCGATCTCCTGGGCGATGCTGCGGCGCGCAAGACGTGGAACGAGACGGCGCTCGAGGCGCTCGACCCGAGCGCGCACGACATGCGCTACGCCCTCGCGCGCTTTGGTCTCGATGCGCTCCCTCGCATCCTCGAGACGTTCGGCGCGTCGCCCGCGCGCGCGATCGAGGTTCTGCCGCTGCTCGACACGCCGCGTGTCGCGCCATTCGTGGCCGAGGCCTTGGCGCGGATGAAGAAGGTCGGGCCGGCCGCGCGGAAGTGGCTCGCAACGCACGTCGAGGCGGCGTCGATTGCTCTCGTACCGCTCGCACTGTCGGGACCGGAAAAGGGGCGCCGCCAGTCCATGACTGCGCTGCGCACGATGCGCGGAGACGGCGTGCGCGCGGTGGCCATGAAATACGGGGAACATGCATCCAAGGCGATCGACCTGATTCTCGACCTCGACCCGCTCGACGACTACCCCGCGAAGATGCCGGTGCTCCCAGCGTTCGCGAAGGCTTTGCCTCCGCCGCTCCTGAACAACGGGAAGGCGCTTCCGGCAGCAGCGATCGACGCGTTCGTCACGATGCTCGCGTTCACGCGTCACGACGATCCCTACCCGGGTCTCGCCGCGGCGAAGGCGGCCTGCGAGCCGAGCTCACTCGCGGAGTTTGCGTGGGCGCTCTTCCAGCAGTGGATGCTCGCCGGCGGAGATAGCAAAGAGGACTGGGCGTTGATGGCGCTGGCGCATCTAGGAAACGACGAGACAGCCCGCCGCCTCACGCCGCGCATTCGCGAGTGGCCGGGCGAGAGCGCGCACGCGAGGGCGGTGAAGGGGCTCGACGTGCTCGCAGCGATTGGCAGCGACCTGTCGCTGATGAACCTCGACCGACTTGCAGAGAAGGTGAAGTTCAAGGGGCTGCAAGACAAGGCGCGCGCGAAGATCGACGAGGTCGCTGCCGCGCGCGGCCTCACGCGCGACGAGCTCGCCGATCGCATCGCGCCCACGCTCGACCTCGAGCCCGACGGCTCCAAGGTGCTGTCGTTTGGTGCGCGCGCGTTCAAGGTGGGCTTCGACGAGCACCTCGCGCCGTTCGCCATCGACGATGCCGGAAAGAAGCTCAGCGACCTGCCCAAGCCCGGCAAGTCCGACGATGCTGCGATCGCGAAGGAGTCCACCGTCGCGTGGAAGGCGCTGAAGAAAGACGCGAAGGCTGTCGCGCAGAGCCAGATCCTGCGCCTCGAGCGCGCGATGTGCATGCGACGCCGCTGGACCGTGCCGGAGCTCGAGTCGTTGCTCTTGCGCCACCCACTCGTCTTTCACGTCGTGCGCCGCTTGCTTTGGGCGAGCTACGACGATGCCGGAAAGCCAGCGACGCTCTTTCGCGCCGCCGAGGATCGCACGCTTGCCGATCGTCACGACGCGCCGCTCACGCTGCCGTCAGGCGGAAGTGTCGGCATCGTTCACACGCTCGAGCTCGACGTCGAAACGCGCGCGGCGTGGGGCCAGGTGTTTGCCGAGTACGAGATCCTTCAGCCG
>CAXSGV010000454.1:0-3298 GCA_964236615.1 uncultured Polyangiaceae bacterium | reverse complement strand
ACGCCGCCGATCTCGCCAAGGGGCACCCCGGCGCGGCGATGTGGGACGACGTCGTGCAATGCATCCGCGAGACGTTCGCGCCGACGCCGACCGAAGCGAACCTCCCCTCGATCGAGCGATTCAAGGGACGAAAGATCGCGACGGGCAAGGTGATGCGCCTGGAAGACTGGGGATGGCGTCGTGGCATGGCACAGGACGGCGGCTGGATCTGGGACATGCAGAAGTCGCTGCCCGGTGACGTCGTCGCCACGCTCGGCCTCGGTGGGGGGATCCTCGCAGGGGCATTTTCGGAGTCGCCCGAGGAGCAAGCCCTCGGCGCCATCACGTTGTTGTCGGCGGCCGGCACAGTGCAGGTCGGCGAGCTCGATCCGATCGTGTTCAGCGAGCTCGTGCGGGACGTCGAGCTGCTCACGTGATCCGAGACCTCTTTCGAATTTCTTCGTGCGGGCTGTCGATCTCGGCCATCGCCGTTCGTCGTCGAGGTAGAGGAGACAGTCCATGAAGCTCATCAAGAAGATCGGAATCGGCGTTGGCGCAGCGGTGGTGGTGTTCGTGCTGGTGGTCGCCACGCGGCCTTCGGCGTTTCACATCGAGCGCTCGATCACGATGGCCGCGCCCCCCGAGGCCGCCTTCGCTCAGGTCAACGATTTCCACGAGTGGACCAAGTGGTCACCCTACGAGACCGTGGATCCGCAGATGAAGCGCGGTTACGCAGGGCCGACCTCTGGCACCGGCGCGGTCTACACCTGGTCCGGCGACGGCAAAGCGGGCGAGGGGAGGATGGAGATCGAGAAGAGCGACAAGCCGTCGCTCGTCGCGATCAAGCTCGACTTCACCAAGCCCTTCACCGCCACCAACGCGGCGACGTTCACCTTCGTCCCGGTCGCCGAGGGCACGAAGGTGACGTGGGCCATGGATGGTCAGAACAACTTCGTCAGCAAAGCGTTCTCGCTCGTCATGGACATGGACAAGCTCGTCGGAACCGACTTCGAGCGCGGCCTCGCGGCCATGAAGGCCAACGCCGAGAGCGCGCCGAAGTCGAACGTCGAGGCGGCGAAATAAGCCGAATCAAGGCGCGGCGGCAAGACCGCCTTCACGGCGCGGCTCCGCGGCACCGAGCCACTCGGTTCCGAGGCGACCGATCGCTGGAGCGTCCGCGAGATGGTCGCGCTCTTTGAGCGCGTAACCCATCGCCCGGAGCCGGGTCGCGGTGGCCGGGGCAAGCCCGTCCTTCTCGAAGATGACCTCGTCAGGAAGGTGCTGCATGTGAAAGCGCGGCGCGCTGACGGCGGCGCCCACGTCGAGGCCGAAGTCGATCATGTTCGACATCTCGAGGAACACCGCCGTGATGATCGTCGGACCGCCGGCGGCGCCCGCGACGAGCAACACCTTTCCGTCGGGCGCGGTGACGATCGTCGGGGCCATCGATGAGAGCATGCGCTTGCCGGGCGCGACCGCATTCGCCTCGCCTTGCACGAGACCGAAGCCGTTGGCGGTGCCCGGTACCGCCGCGAAGTCGTCCATCTCGTTGTTCAAAAGAAAGCCGCAGCCCTTCACGGTGACGCCCGATCCGAACCACCAGTTGATGGTGGTGGTGAGCGATACCGTGTCACCCGCCGCGTCGACGACGGAGAAGTGCGTCGTGTGGGGGCCGTTCGCGCTCGGCGGGCCGTCGGTGACGATCTCCGACGACGGGGTCGCTTTGTCGGCTTGGATGGAGGTGCGCTGCTGCTTCGCCCAGGCCTCCGACAAGAGCTCATCGACAGGCATCTTCACGAAGTCGGGATCGCCGAGCTTTGCGTTCCGCGCGGCAAACGAGCGGCGCATGGCCTCGAAAACGTAGTGCAGCTCCTCGGGGGACTGGAAGCCGAGCTTGCCTAGATCGTAGCCCTCGACGATGTGCGCCATCATCGCGAGCGTGACGCCGCCCGACGACGGCGGCGGCATCGAGACGATCTTGTGACCGCGGTATGTCAGCTCGATGGGCTTACGCCACTTCGCCTTGTACTTCTTCAGATCATCGAGCGTGACGAGGCCGCCATCGGCCTTCATCTGCTTCACGATCGCCGCTGCAGTGGGGCCTTCGTAGAACCCGCTCGGGCCCTTCTGAATCGCTTTGAGAACCGCGGCCAGCTCGGGGTTCTTGAACGTCGTGCCCTTGGCCGGCGCCGCGCCGTTCGGGAAGAAGAGCGCCTGCGAGGTCGGGTATTTCTGAAGACGCTTGCCGCCGGCGCCTTCGAGCGTGGCGAGAAAGCCGTCGTCGACGACGAAGCCATCTTCGGCGAGCGCGATCGCAGGGGCGACGAGCTCCGACCACGTTTTCTTCTTCGACCCGAGCGTGTGGTGCAGCTCCCACAGTCCGGCGACGCTTCCCGGGACGCCCACCGATTTGATTCCGTCGCGCGCGTCCGCCTTCGGCTTCCCCGTCGGATCCAAGTACATGTCCCGCGTCGCCGCGGCGGGCGCGGCTTCACGAAAATCGAGCGCGCGTGCTTCGCCGTGCATGCGCGTGACGGCGAACCCGCCGCCGCCGATGTTGCCCGCGGTCGGGTAGGCGACCGCGAGCGCGAACGCGACAGCGACCGCGGCGTCGGCCGCGTTCCCGCCGCTCGCGAGAATGGCGCGTCCAACGTTCGTGGCAGTCGCGTTGTCGCTGACGACCATGCCGGCCGTACCCCGCACGACGACAGGCGTCGCGTAGGGCCACGGCTTCTGCGCCGGTGCGGTGTCCGCGGTGCTCGCGTCGACGATCGGAGGCGCAATCGCCACCGACGCGTGAGGCGCGGCGGACGTCGTGGGCGAGGTCGTCGGGCCGGCGCACCCCATGGACAGCGCGGTCGAGAGGGCGAAGAAACCGGCGTACCGCAGCAGGGGGCGCGATGACATGGCCCCATGTGTACCTCAAAGATGCGCGGCTAGTACCCCGACACAGAGCATGACGAACGTCCTCAGTTCCTCGTTCTTGCCGATGGCGTCGTGGAGTCGCTGCCTCGTGGAAGAGGTATCTCGCCGACCAGTTACGTCGCGCCGCCAGCTCGATCTGCTCGAATGTTGCCAGGGTGCGGGTCCGAGGCGGTTCACGCGCGGCCGGCGCGGGTTCCCGCGGAGGGACGCTCGCCGACGAACAGGAGACCGCGTGGGGCGCGCTTCCACCCCGTGCGTGCGAGCCAAGTGCGAGGTCGCGGAAGCCAGTCGAGAGGCGCGGCTGGTTCGAAGTCATGCCAGCCTGTGAAGGCAGCAGCCGAGGAGCACACGTCGAGCCCGCGCTCCGTCGGGCGATGCTTCTTCAGGTTGTGCA
>CAXSGV010000453.1:2533-6073 GCA_964236615.1 uncultured Polyangiaceae bacterium | reverse complement strand
CCCCCACGACGCCGATCTTCGTCGTTGGATCACGCTCGCCCGCGAGCGCGTCCAATTCCAGGGCCTCCCCGCGCGCATCTGCTGGCTCGGCTACGGCGACCGCGCCAAGGTCGGTCTCGCGTTCAACGATCTCGTCGCCAAGGGTAAAGTGAAGGCCCCCATCGTCATCGGCCGCGATCACCTCGACTGCGGGTCGGTCGCGTCGCCGAACCGCGAGACCGAGGCCATGAAGGACGGCTCCGACGCCATCGCCGACTGGGCGATCCTCAACGCGCTCGTCAACACGGCGGCCGGCGCGAGCTGGGTGAGCTTTCATCACGGTGGCGGCGTCGGGATCGGTAGCTCGCTCCACGCGGGCATGGTCGTCGTCGCCGACGGCACGGAGGCCGCAGCGCGCAGGCTCGAGCGCGTCCTCACGAGCGATCCTGGCATGGGCGTCATTCGTCACGCCGACGCCGGCTACGAAGAGGCTATTGCTTGCGCCGACGCGAAAGGCGTCCACGTTCCGCACGCCCGCCACGATCCATGACCGGGGGAGTTCTCGCGTTCGTCTTGATCGGCATCGGTATCCGCGTTTTCAACTCGATACGGCAGAAAAACGCACCGCCACCAGGCAACCCGACCGCTTCGCCCATGCCCGACGATCCGCGGTGGGGCGCTTCGCGTGGCGAGCAAGTCACCGGCCGGCTGTGCGACGAGTGTGGTCTCAAGATCGCGCTCGAAGCCGACGGGCGCTTCTGCAAGACGTGCCAGGCGCCGGTCCACAAGAAGGCCTGCGCGAAACGCCACCGCGCGATCGCACACGGTCCGAAGGCAGACGCGGGCCCCTACCGCTGACAGCGGCGTCAGAACGCGTAGGTGCTGACGGCGACGCGGCGGCCGTCGGGATCGCGGAAGTAGAGCGTGTGCTCGGTGCGCGCTTCGATGACGACGCCGGCGTTTGTGAGGTTGCGCTCGATCGCGGCGCGCTCGACGTCGTCGGTGGCAAAGGCGACGAGCTCCATCGAGCCGGCGGCGATCGACGGCTCGTCCGCGCCTGCGTGCTCGATCATCATCACCGTCCCCTCGGCATCGAGCCAGACGCTGCGCGTGCCGTGGCGTCGCATCACCGCGAGCCCGAGAACGCCCGCATAGAAGCGCTCCAGCTTTTCGAGATCGCGTGTCCGGAGGGCGATGTGGTGTACCCGCATGTCGAGGCCCATGGTAATTGGCATGCGTGAGCCCGGAAAAGTCAGCAGCAACTGGAACGCGCCGTGTCGTGGTCGCGACACATGGCCACTGCTTCGACGGACTGTGCTCAGCGGTGCTGTTCACGCGGCTCATGAAGCACGTTCACGGTAGCGAGGCGCTGTCGTTCACCTACTTCTCGTCGGGCTACGGGCCGGGCTCGAACGGTGTGGATCCCAAGCTCCTCGACGGCGACGAGAACGCGATCCTCGATTTTCGCTTCAGCACCTCACCGAGCCTGACCTGGTACTTCGATCACCACGTGAGCGCGTTTCCCGCGCCCGAGGACAAGGCGGTCTACGAGGCTGCTGCCGCGCGCCCCGAGCGCCGCTTTTTTCACGACGGCACCTACGGCTCGTGCACGAAGCTCATCGCCGACATCGGGCAGGCGAAGTTCGGGCTCGATCCGGCGCCGACCGCCGAGCTCGTGCGCTGGGCCGACATCATCGACGCGGCGCGCTTCCCCAACGCCGAGATGGCCGTTCTTCGCACGGAGCCCGTCCTCCAGCTGATGACGGTCGTCGAGAACAAGGGCAACGACGCCTTCCTGCAGACGATGGTGCCGCGGCTGCTCGAGCGCTCGCTGGCGGAGGTCGCCAGCGCCGAGGACATTCAGACCGCATACGGCCCGCTTCGCGCCGCCCACGAGAGCTTCATCGAGCTCGTGCGCCAGCGCGCCGAGATCCTCGGCAACGTCGTGTTCGTCAACCTCGGCGACCAGTCGATCGACGCGGCGGGGAAGTTCGTGACCTACGCGCTCTACCCGACGAGCGCGTACTCCGTGGTCGTCACGCGCTCGAAGAGTAAATGCAAGATCTCGATCGGCTACAACCCGTGGTCGAACGTCGAGCGTACGCACAACATCGCTGCGATCTGCGAGCGGCACGGTGGCGGCGGTCACCCCGTCGTTGGCGCGATCTCGCTCCCCGCCGACGCCCTCGATCGCGCGCGCGAGATTGCCCGCGACGTTGCTCGCGAGCTCGGCACCGGCTGATGACCATCTGGCGGAGAGCGTCGTCGCCCTCCGCCTGCCTCGTTGTCGGCCACCGCGGCGGGCGAGGGCCTGGCTGGCCTGCGGAGAATTCGCTCGCCGCGTTCGAGCGCGCGCAGCGTGAAGGCGCGCTCGCGATCGAGACCGACGCGCGGCTCGCCAGCAGCGGCGAGGTCGTCCTTTGCCATGACAAAGACCTCACGCACGCCACCTCGGGCAAGGACACGCGGCGCGTCGCCGAGCTCAGCATGGCCGAGCTCGCACGGCTCGGCGTCGCGCGCCTCGACGAGACCCTCGCGTGGGCGAAGAGCGAAGGCGTCGCGGTCAACGTCGAGATCAAGCGCGACGTCCCGCGGCCGCTCGCCCTATGCCGCGCCGTTGCGCGCATGCTCGGTTGCCACGACGCGGACGTGCTCGTGTCGTCGTTCGATCCCACGATCCTGCTTGCCATGGCCGCGCTCGCGCCCCGCGTACCGCGCGCCTGGCTGCTTCATCCGGACCACGGACGCGCAGCGCTCACGCTCGCACGCGCGACGACCAAGGAGCTGGTCGTCGCGCTTCACCCCGAGCGCACGATGGTGAGCGAGCTTCACCTCGCGCGCTGGAAGAAGCGCGGCCTCGCCGTCGGCACGTACACCGTCAACGACCCGATCGAAGGCGTGCGCCTGGCGGCGATGGGCGTCGATTGGATCTTCACGGACGCGCCCGGTGCCATGCTGTCGGCGCTGGCTTCGACGGCTTCCTCGGCGGCGATGCCCGCCGTCTGATCACGCTGGCATCAGTCTCCGTCGCAGGTGACGGGGGTGACGCTCATGCCCGACTGCGATTGCTGGGTGAACAGATCCTCGAGCAGCGGCGGGTTCCACACCACTTGCTCGTACCGAAAGAGGACATCGTCGCCGAGGCCGGGCACCTCGACGTGAATCGTGCGCGGGAGCTCGGCGTCGCACTGCGGTCCGCTCGGCGGGATCGGAGGATCGATGCCGTCCGTGTCGATGCGGGCCGCCGCCGTCTTCGCCAACGCGTGCTCGTCGAGAGCCGCGTGGTAGAGCACGAGCCCTTGCTGGCGGACCGTCACGTCGAGGACCCGCATGCGCTGCTCGGCCCACGGCTTGTTGAAGTCGTCCGGTCGCGGCACGACGTGAATCTCTTCGATCGTGTCACGGGTACCCGCGATCGTGACGGTGTAGTAGCCGTCGCCGCTCCACGCGATCGTCATCGCCGAGGGATCGACAGCGTGCTTCACGACCGGCGCTTGGCCGCGAAGGAGATCGACGAGCACTGGTCCGGGGATGGGGACCGTCGTCAGGCGTGCGATGTTG
>CAXSGV010000453.1:843-2523 GCA_964236615.1 uncultured Polyangiaceae bacterium | reverse complement strand
TGCGGCTGGTCGAAGAACATGATGCCGAAGCGCGAGACTAGCCGGTCGTACGGCTCCTGCGGCGCGGCCTTCGCCATGTCGGCGACGTCGAAGCGGACCCGTTGCTCGCCCGGTTGCAGGCGCTCGCGCGCCCGACGTAGAAGCGCTTGTCGCGGAGATCGGCGAGGGCGAAGGCCTTCCCGTCGCTCGTGAGCGTGGCGACCGAGACGCCGAAGCTGAAGACGTCCATGCGTATGCGCGCCGGCTGGCTGACGATCATGTCGAGGTTGCCGCGCACACGACCTTGCTTGCCGAAGTGATCGATCTTCGCCGAGGCTTGCACGCCGGTGCCGCACTCGGTCGTCGCCCGCATGCGATCGATCGCAGCTTGCGCCGACGGAAGCTGCGAGAGCGGCGGCGGCGCGGCAGGGCAACCTGCGAGAAGAGGCACGGCGAGAAGGACGAGCGGAAGAGCGAGCGTGCTGCGCATGGGGGCGCGCCAGCCTAGCAGCCGCGCCTCGTCCGTCTGTGTGTCCAAAATGCGGACAGTTTCCCCGTGCGCAGTGTCAACAGAGGATGACACTCGATCTCAAGAATGCGCGCCATTTTCGGCGTCTCCGCTGGCGCCAAGGTTGCTGAGGGCGAGGCCGAGGTCCTCATCATGAACATTGCCTGGTTTCCCCAGTTCTCGCTTTCATCCACCGTTGCCGGATTCGAGGCCACGCAGGGCGGCGGCGCGTTCTAAAACGCCTACGGCCTCCGCGTTGACGTCGAGGGCGGCGAGCTCATCGAGCGCCGCCCACCGGACGTCCGCAGCATCGTCTCCTGCCCGCGCTGCGTGGTTCGACGGCGCGTCGAGCGTGCACTCGATCTCGTCGATCACGAAGCCGCCGAGCTCGACCCGCTCGAGGAAACGCACGACGGACACGTCGAGACCTGTCTCCTCCCGAACCTCGCGCACGATGGCTTCGGCCGGTGTCTCGCCGGGCTCGACCTTTCCACCGGGCAGCGTCCACCGGCCCGCGAGCGGCGGGTTGGCCCGGCGCACGAGCAGCACCGCGCCATCGGTGGCCCGCCAGACGATCGCGCCGACGGCTTGGATCTTCGGCTCCACGAGGGCTAAGAGTACCAGCCTCGGAATGCACACGCGCCTCGTACGAGCCCTCGAAAGCGACTGGAAAGACACGCTCGACGCCACCGCGCGTGCCCGCGGCTGGTCCCCGTCCTCCGACGTGGCGACGCTCGGTCGCCACCTCGCCGCGCTGTCTGCGACCTACAACGATCCGAACGCTGCGCCGAAAGCGTCGACGTCCGATGCGCTGCACGCGCGTCTCTTGTTCTCGTTTCCGCGTGACGTGCCCAAGGGTGCGGCGGCCGTGCGCGAGCTGGTCGGCCAGCGCGCGCTCTCGCTCGACAAGACTACGCTTCGCGTGATCGATCTCGGCGCCGGCCTCGGCGCGATGACGTGGGGGCTCGCGCGCGCGCTCGACGCTGCGGGTTGGAAGGGGACGCTCGACGTTCTCTTGATCGACAACGACGACGCCACCCTCGCCGTGATGCGCGAGCTCTTCACGCGGCGCACCGAAGCCGGCGGCGTGCGCATCGAGCCACGGCTCGCGACCGGCAGCGCGAGTGACATCTACCTCGTGCGCGCCGAAATCGCGCGCGTACTGGGCATCGCGGTGGACGCGGTGAGCGTGA
>CAXSGV010000453.1:0-833 GCA_964236615.1 uncultured Polyangiaceae bacterium | reverse complement strand
CGCCGAAATCGCGCGCGGTGGCCCCGTCGACGTCGTCATTCTCGGCCAGGTGCTCAGCGAGCTCGATCGCACGCGCACGCCCGACGAGCGCGTCACGAAGCACGCGGCGATCATCACGTCGCTCCTGCGCGAGGCCGTCGCGAAGGACGGCGCGCTCGTCGTCGTCGAGCCCGCGCTGAAGGATCGCAGCCGTCACCTCCATCGCGTGCGCGACGCAGTCCTTTTGCCCTTGCCGCCGTCGGGCAAGAACGCAAAGGACCTCGCGCCGCCGGTCCCACCTCACGTTTTCGCGCCTTGCCTTCACGCAGCGACCTGCCCCGCGCTCGCGCACGAAGGGGACTGGTGCCACGAGGATCTCGCGATCGATCTTCCGCCGTGGCTCGTCGCGCCCGCGCGTGCGGCGGGCCTTCGGTGGCAAGGGCTCACGTTCAGCTACCTCGTGCTCAAGCACGAAATCGCTCCGGCCACCGCGCGCCGACTGCGTGTCATCTCGGCGCCCATCGTGACGAAGGGGAAGATCGAAGCGTTCCTCTGCGGCGATCTCGGGCAAGCCCACGGGGGCGGGGGGCGCCTCCGAGCGGTGCGGCTCGACCGCGATCGCGTGGACGACAACGCAGCGTGGGACGAGCAGGTGAAGGGCGACGTGCTCGAGATCGAGCCTCCGCCTGCGCCATCTGCAACCGGCGGTTCACCACGGATTGGCAAGACCGCGCGGGTGATGCGGATTGACGTCGCAGAGCCGCGTAAGTAGCTCCGTCACGTGAATTCGATGCGTGGGCTCTACGCCATCCTCGACACCGAGGCGCTCGCTGGGCGGCATGTCGCACCACGTC
>CAXSGV010000452.1:1343-6075 GCA_964236615.1 uncultured Polyangiaceae bacterium | reverse complement strand
ACCGAGATCGAGCCCGCCGCCATCGCGATGGCTTGGAGCCCGCTCGAGCAAAAGCGGTTGATGGTGACGGCGCTCGAGTCTTCCGAGAGCCCGGCAAGGAGCCCGGAGACGCGTGCGACGTTGAGCCCTTGCTCGCCTTCGGGCATCGCGCAACCGAGCACGAAGTCCTCGACGTCGGAGGGCTTGAGGCTCGGGACGCGCTTGAGGAGCGCGGCCACGACTTGCCCGGCGAGCTCGTCGGGGCGCGTCTGCGCCAGGGTTCCCTTGAGCGCGCGCCCGACAGCCGAGCGAACTGCTTCTACGATGATGATGTCTTTGATCATGTTCTTCAATTCCGGAGCGGCTTGTTGTTCATCAGCATGTATTGCATGCGCTCTTGGCTTTTCGTCTCGCCGCAGAGGCTGACGAAGGCTTCGCGTTCGAGATCGAGGATCTCTTGTTCGGTGACCTCGTGCGATGCGCCCGAGGCGCCGCCGCAGAGGACGGTCGCGAGCTTCCGCGCAACGACGGCGTCGTGCTCGGTGGCGAATCCGCCGGCGACGAGCGTGTCGACCATCATCGAGAGAGTCGCGATGCCGCTTTCACCCGGGAGCACGTAGGCCCGCGGGGTCGGCGCGTGGTAGCCCGCGTTCGCGAGGCCGAGCGCGCGCTGCTTGGCTTCGGTCGTGAGGCGCGCGGCGTCGAAGGACACGCCGTCGTTCTTGCGGAAGTAGCCAAGGTTCTTGGCCTCTTCTGCCGAGGTCGCGACCTTCGCGAGCGCGATGTTCTTGAACACCTGGGTCACGTACTCGTACGTGTTGATGTTCGCGCCTTCGGGGATCCCCTCGAGCGCGCGCCACAGCATGTTGAGCGTGCCGGCCCCGCCGGGGATGAGCCCGACGCCCGGCTCGACGAGACCGCAGTAGGTCTCGGCCGAGGCCTGCACTGCGTCGCCCGCGAAGCAGAGCTCGAGACCGCCGCCGAACGTGTAGCCGTAGGGCGCGACGACCACGGGAACGCTCGCGTACTTCATGCGCTGCGTCGCGTCCTGGTAGCCCTTCACCATCGTGGAAATCGTGTCCCACTGCTTCTGGCCAGCGGACATCACGACGAGGAGCAGGTTCGCGCCGACGCAGAAGTGCTCACCCGAGTTGGCGATGACCATGGCGCGGAAATCGTTCTCGGCGCGCGCCGTTGCGTCGTGGAGCATCTGGATCACGTCGGGATCGATGCTGTTCGCCTTCGTCTTGAAGGTGACGCCGAGCACGCCGTCGCCGAGGTCCCACGCTTCGGCGCCGTCGTTCTTCAGCACCGGCTTTTCGCCGCGCTTCAGGATCTGGAACGTCGCGTTGCGGGGATCGATCTCGCGCTTCTCGTACTTGCCGGTGACGAGCGAGTAGACCTCGGAGTCGCCTTTGTAAAACGAAGTGGCGCCGCTCGCGCGCATCTTCTTGATCGACTCGGGGAGCGCGACGCCGTCTTTGATCATGCGGTCGGTCGTCTCGACGAACCCAAGCGCGTCCCAGGTCTCGAACGGTCCGAGCTCCCAGTTGTAGCCCCAGCGCATGGCGTCATCGATCGCGACCACGGAGTCGGCGATCTCGGGGATGCGCCGCGCCGAATACGAGAGTGACTTCGAGAGCACCTTCCACGCGAACTGCCCCGCCTTGCCGCTGTCGGCGGCGAGCTTCTTCACGCGCTCTTTCGGATCCTCGATCTTGGAGAGACCCTTCGTGGCCTCCTTGATCGAGGCGTCGCCGCCTTTCGCGCGGTACTCGAGCGTCTTCGGATCGAGGGTCTCGATGCCCTCTTTGCCCTTCTTGTAGAAGCCGCCCTTGGTCTTGTCGCCGAGGAGCTTCTTCTCGATCATCTTCACGATGTAATCGGGGAGCTTGAAGACCTCGCGGTCCTCGTCGTTCGTGAGCGAATCGAAGCAGTTCTGCGCGACGTGGCCGAAGGTGTCCAAGCCCACGAGGTCGGCGGTGCGGAAGCTCGCGCTCTTGGGGTGCGCCATGGGCGTGCCCGTGATGGCGTCGACGTCCTCGGGTGCGAGACCGTCGGCGACCATCTGATGAATCGTCGCCATCATCGCGTGCGCGCCGATGCGGTTACCGACGAAGTTCGGCGTGTCTTTCCCGTAGACGATCCCCTTGCCGAGCACGTCGGCACCGAAGTGGTGGACGCGTGCGATGGTCTCCTTCGACGTCTCCGCACCGACGACGAGCTCGAGGAGCTTCATGTAACGGACGGGGTTGAAGAAGTGCATCACGAGGAAGTTCTGCTTGAAGCCGGCGGAGCGGCCTTCGAGCATGTTCGCGATCCGCAGACCTGACGTGTTCGAGGCGACGATCGCGTCCTTGCCGAGCACCTTCTCGAGCTTGGCGAAGAGCGCCTGCTTCGGCTCGAGCTTCTCGATGATGGCCTCGATGACGAGATCGCACGTGGCGAGCTTGTCGAGATCGTCCTCGGTGTTGCCGGTCGTGACGAGGCGCGCGTTGCCCTTGTGCATGAAGGCCGCAGGGCGCGATTTCAGCGCCTTGTCGAGCCCCCCAATCGCGAAGCGGCTTCGCGCGGCAGGGACCTTCTTCTCGGCTTCGGTCAGGTTGGGGGGAACGATGTCGAGGAGGATGACCTCGATGCCTGCGTTGGCGAAGTGGGCGGCGATGCCGCTCCCCATGACGCCCGCGCCGACTACACCGGCGCGACGAATCGGTTTGCTCATGGCGCGGGAGCATAGTGTCGAGCCGCGATTCCGGCGAGGGGGAACGAGGCGATCCGCTACTTGAAGAGCGCGTCCGTCATCTCGCTCTTGGTGAAGAGCCCGCGGACCTCTTCCTTCGTGAACGAGGCCGATTGCGGGCCGAGGGCGTGGGGCGTGACCTCGTAGTCCTGGAAATCGACGACGAGCCCGCCGGCCGGCTCGAGGCACAAGCTGGTCTTCGGCGATACCGCGACCGCGTCCTCGAAGAAGCTCGCCTCGGTCAGCTTGGTGACGCGGTGGTCCTTCTTCAGCTTGTCGGTCGTCAGGAGGCCGAGCTTGGTGCGGCCGGCGGGCGACAGCAGCGGCGAGAGCGGGACGACGTTGCCGGTGTCGAGATCCGCGACGTAGCAGGTGCTCTCGCCGAACCCGTGCGCGCCCCCCGTGAAACCCGCGACGCTGAAAGAGAGACCGACGTACCGACCGCGCTGGTCGGAGACATCGAACCCAGCCTCGACCGAGTACGGCATCTCGGCGCTCGCGCCCTCGCAGGTGCTTGGATCGTGCAGACCCACGTCGGCGCTGACGTGCTTGCCGAGCGCGAGGAGCTTGGTGTTGAGCATGGCCTCGGCCTCCTTTGACCTCGACCCGGTAATCTGCGGAAAGATCGCTTCGAGCACGCAGTGTGGGCGTGGCTCCCGGTGATCTTCTTGCGGCGTGATTTTGCCGCCGTACGCCAGCGTGACGATCTCGGGGTAGCCCTCACCGCGCTCGAGCGTCATCGGAAACGTCTTGCTGCCGTCGGGCGAGGACCAGCGCCCCGCGGCGTCGCCGCGCCGCAAGAAGAGGCCCGTCATCTTCCCAGTCACCTGCCCCTTGGTCGTCGTCTCGGTGAGCTCGAAGTGGCCGTCGGGTCTCACTGTCCCTGAGAGCTGAAGATCTTCCTTGCTCCGCGCATAGCGGTACACCCCCGAGAGCTTGTCGCCGTCGCGCGTCAGCTTGGCGCGGATGCGGAGCTTCGCGCCGAGCGCGCCGGTGTACGCCTCGTCGAACTTCGGCGCCGGGTCGAACGTCGTCAGCGCCGTCCCCGCAAACGCGAATGAAGCCTTCGTTTCTGGCTCTTTGTAGGTGCCAGCGAGGCTCGACGGCGTGAGCTCGCCCTCGAAGGTAATCGGTTGGTGGCCCTTGCCCACCGCGGTCTCGGTGACGAGGAAGTGCGTGCCCGTCACCTTCCCGTGAAGCGAACGCAGCCCCGATCCGGCATCGACTGTGAAGAAGAGCTCGTCTGCGCGGCGATCGACGAGGACGCGCGCGTCGCTCTGCGATCCGAGCGTGCCCGTGAACGCCGACAGCGTGCCCGCGCTCGCAGGCATCGTCGTCGGGACAGACGAGGGCGACGACGCCGCGGCCGACGAAGGCGTCGCGGCGCTCGAAGGCCCTCCGTCGGGCGCACTCGGATTCGCGGGCACGTCGCGCCTGCACGCCGTGCCGCCAAGAAGCGTCACGACAATCACTGCGACGCTGACGTTGAACGCTACTTGCTCGACCACACCAGCCAACGGGCCTTCGTCCAATCGTCGGTTGCGTCCTTCACGGCGCCACGGAAGGTCGCGGCGGTCTCGAAGAATCCATCGGCGGGCGGGGCCGGCGCGTTCAGCTTCGTCGCAGGCGCGAAGCTCGGGTTGTCGGCGTTGAAGCAGCGGGCGATCTGAGGATCGTTGACCGAGTTGGCGCGGCCGGCCGCGAGCAGGAATGCCTGTTCGTCGAACCCGTTGTCGTCATCGAAGTAGGGGCTGGCGTCGTCGACCTCCGCCGCGTCCTCCGGGTAAGCGAGATTCTCGACCAGCTGACCGAAGAAGACGCAGCTCGCGACTTGGGTATCGGACGCGTCGCCTTGCTGGTCATAACCCGCGGCGTACCCGCTCACGACCGTATTGTGGAGATCGGGGCGACCGTTCGCGCGCACGAGCAACCCGTTCGCGACGTTGGGCGTCGCGGGCGCTCCGCAGAACGTCGCGTTGTAGATCGTCGGCCGCGCGCCTTCGACGAACAGAC
>CAXSGV010000452.1:407-1333 GCA_964236615.1 uncultured Polyangiaceae bacterium | reverse complement strand
GACCGACACCGGCGGCGACGCGCTGCGAAATGACGTACTGCAGCTTGCCCTGGTACCCGCCGCGCAGCACGAACGCCTCGTCGCCCGCGAGCTGCACGACGATGTGCTTCGCGTTCACGGTGCCGCCGCTGATCGTGATCGCGTCGTCCGACGTGCGGCGCACTTGCACCGAGTCGACGACGGTTCCGCGGCCCACGCCTGCGAGGTGGAGACCTTGCGTTGCGTACTCGATGCGGAAGTACTTGAGACTCCCGCTCGAGTCGTCGGGCGCTGCCGTCGCGGCGCCGAACGCGAAGATGGGATCCGGAGGAACGAGGTTGCTCACACCGGCGGCGCGGCCGAGGATGTACACGCCGCGGAAGTCGCCGGGCACGCCGACGGATTTGGCGCTCGTGACCACGACCGGCTCGGTGGCCGTGCCCTCGACGAGGAGGCGACCGCCTGGCTGCACGACGAGCGCCGCGTTCACGTCGGCGCGGAGGACGACGCTGCGATCGATTCGCAGCGTTGCACCAGCTCGCACGACGACCGTTCCGCTGAGCGACCAGTCCTTGTCGCACGACAGGCGCGTGTCCGTTTTGATCTCGGTGCCCGCGCCACCCGCGGCGCCCGCGTTGAAGGGGTTGCCAGGGATCGCCACGATGAGCCGCGACGCATCGGGCAAGCACACGATCGGCGAGCCTCCGTCGTCACCGGGCACGGCACCGTCGGCTGTCGGGACCGCGCCGTCCTCGGTCGTGCCGGGCACCGATCCGTCGGGCGCGCTCGGCGCGACGCACGTGCCTTCCGCTCCACACACCGTGCTCGCGAAGCCGGCGCAGTCGGCGTCGGTCGTGCATTGCACCGCGTCGTCGAAGAGCGCCGAGCAAGCGACGGAAGCGCACGCGATCGCGGTACCCATCGGGATCACGATCCCGAGCCGCCAC
>CAXSGV010000452.1:0-345 GCA_964236615.1 uncultured Polyangiaceae bacterium | reverse complement strand
GTTCGGGCTCGCGCCCACCGTCACGGGCGTAGACTTCGACGTCAGCAGCGTCACCGTGAGCACGCCGACGGCACCCACGGCGAGCGCGGCGCTCACGACCGTCCAGGTGCGCGCGCTCGCCTGCGCGTCTTCCAGGTCGCCGCGCGTGACACCAAGCGTCTGCTTTTTGTCCTCGAACGCAGACGCCTCGCCCGAGGCGACGATACCCGTGACGACGGCGCCCGCGGCGAGCACGCCTGCCGAGGTCCATCCGATCCATCGCGTCGAGCGCCCGGTTGTCGTCGCCACTGGCGGCGGAGACGCGGGCATCGCCTGCGCAATCTGCGCAACAAACACCAACACAAA
>CAXSGV010000451.1:0-6078 GCA_964236615.1 uncultured Polyangiaceae bacterium | reverse complement strand
CGTCTTCCGCAGCGTAACGGATGTGATCGACGAGCCGCTCGAGGACGACGCCGTGGATCTCGGGGAGCACCGCGTGCGCGCCCGCGACGTAGCGCGGGTGGAGCGGGAGGATCGTCGCGCGGCCACGCTTGCCTTCGGCGAGCGCCGAGAGGAGCTCCATGCCGCGATCGAGATCGCGCACGACAACGTCTTGAAGGCGGCTGCCGAGGAGACCAGCGACGGCCGCCGTGAGCTCGTGCGGTGCTTCGATGCGATCGGCGACGAGGCCGCAGAGGGTCTCGTCCTTCGTGCCGATCAGGGCTTTGACGCCCGTGCCGACGCCTTCGAGGCGCGCTTGCACCTCGAGCAGCGCCTGCAGGCGCGAGCGCTTCTTCGACAGCTCGGTCTTCGCTTCTTCGAGCGCGCGCTCGCTGCCGGTGATGGCGGTGCGGAGCTCGAGGAGGCGGGCCTCGAGGGCCTCCTTCTCTTCGGAGCTCGTGACCCTGCCGCTGCGGAGGTCCGTGACCTCGAGCTCGAGCTCGCGGGTGCGCGCATGCATCTCGATGCGCTTCCCTTCCAGGTCCTCGCGCTCCGTCCGGAGCTTGTCGAGGCGCGTCTGCATCTCGGCGCGGCGACGCTCGAAGCCCGAGAGCTTGGCCTCGGCGCTCGCGATGTCGGCGCGCGCCTTGGAGCTTGCGTGACGGAATTCGGCGACGCGGCTCTCGGCCGTGCGGTGCTCCTCCGAAAGATCGGCGAGGCGCTCTTCTTCGGCCGCGACGCTGGTGCCGTGAAGCTCTTCTTCGCTCTCGTAGGTTGCGACCTCCGAGGCCATGGTCTCGCGCTCGTGCTCGAGGCGCGTGCGCTGCTGCTCGATCTCGTCGGACTCGCTCTGCGCCTGGGTCTCGCGCGCTTGGAGTGCGCCGATTTTGTCCATGCCGCGCGCGATCGCGGCCTCTTCGGCGCGGACCTCGTTCTCGACGGTAAAGCTCTCGTTCTGGGCGAGGTCGAGTCGCTCTTCGGCGGCGTGCGCTTCGAGGCGAACGCCTTCGAGCTCGGCCTCGCGGGCGACGAGGTTCGTGCGGGCGGCGTCGAACTCGAGCGTGAAGCGCTCGACCTCGGAGGCCTCGAGCTTGCTCCAGCCGACGATCTCGAGGTAACGCGAGGACGCGTCCCACAGCTGCAGGTCTTCGAGCTCGTTGCGGTAGGAAAGGTACCGTTCGGCCTTGGCGGCCTGGCGTTTGAGCGAGCCGAGGTTGCGCTCGATCTCGGCGACGATGTCGCCGACGCGCAGGAGATTCTGCGTCGTGAGCTCCATCTTCCGCTCGGCCTGCTTCTTCTTCGACTTGTACTTCGTGATGCCGGCGGCCTCCTCGATCAAGAGGCGGCGGTCTTCCGGCTTCGCGCTCACGATGAGGCCGATCTTGCCCTGCTCGATGATCGAGTAGGCCTTGGTGCCGACGCCGGTACCGAGGAAGAGATCGGTGACGTCCTTCAGACGGACCTGGGTTTTGTTGATCAAGTAGTCGCTGTCGCCGTTGCGGTGCAGGCGGCGCGTGACGGCGATCTCGGGGTAGTCGCGGTACTCGATCGGGACGTCACCGACGGAGCGGGCGTCGTTCTCGAAGGTGAGGGTGACCTCGGCGAAGTCGTGGCCCGCGCGGGACTCGGATCCGCTGAAGATGACGTCCTCCATGCTGCGGCCGCGCAGGTGCTTCGCGCTCTGCTCGCCCATGCACCAGCGGATGGCGTCGACGATGTTCGACTTGCCGCAGCCGTTGGGGCCGACGATGCCGAGGACCTCGTGGTCGAAGTTCACGATCGTGCGATCGACGAACGACTTGAACCCGACCATCTCCAGCTTCTTGATCTTCAATGTCCGACTCCTGAAGCGGTACCAGCCCGCTCCTCTGCCGCCCACGTTGGATGACCATATGCAGACTGCATGGTCACTTCACATACGGTCACTCGAGAACCAGTCATAGCGCGTGGACATGTGGGCAAGCAATGGAGATCCAACAACTGGACAGCACCTCGAAATCCTGCGGAAAACCACGGTCGCCAGGGTCCTCTCTTGACAGATCGGGGCCCGAGCCGTACCTGCGGCGGCAGATGCCGACTTACGAATACGCCTGCAAAAGCTGCGACAACCAGTGGGAAGAGGTCCAGAAGATCTCGGAGCCTTCGACCAAAATCTGCCCCAAATGCAGCAAAGAGACGGCGCAGCGCCAAATCAGCGGCGGCAGCTTCATCCTCAAGGGCGGCGGCTGGTACGCGGACGCCTATTCGTCGGTGAAGCCAGCGGCAAAGAAGGATGGCGGCAGCGACAGCAGCACCAAGACCGAGACCAAGTCGTCCGACGCCGCGCCTGCCGCAAAGGAAGCCAGCAAGCCCACGACGCCCGCCGCGAGCACCAGCTCCGGTAGCTCGAGCTCGGGCAGCTCGGGCAGCTCCAGCTCGGGCAGCTCGAGCTCGGGCAGCTCGTCGGGCGGCAGCTCCAAAGACTGATTCGGGAGCCGGCTACCGAATCTAGTGAACGCGGTTTCGATCGCGGCGCGAGATTCCGAAGACGAGCTCGCGGGCATCGGTCGCCGAGATGCCGAGCGCGCCGCCGACGCGTTCGAACACCGCTTCGCTGATCTTTCCTCGGGGTGGGCGCGCGAGGCGGTCGAGGTGATCGATCCACGCGCGCGCTTCGACCGGGAAGGGGAGGCTCGCGCTCGCGAACGCCTCGCGCGTCGCGGCGTCGACCGCGCGCGGGTCGACACGTCCCGAGAGCCAGCGCTTCGCAGCGAGCGCGCCGCGCGCCAGCTCATGGAACATCGTGGTCGCGATCATCCAGCTCTCGATGCGTGCGGTGTCGAGGAGCGCTGCGGATAGCGCGTCGATACGCCGCGTGAGCATCGCAGGAGGAAGATCGTCGAGCTCGCGCAGCGCACCAGGGTAGCGCGCGGCCAAGAGCGTGAGCCGCGGGCGCACGTCCCCGCGCTCACCGCGCGCGTCTTCTTCGCGTAAGCGCTGAAGCTCGGCGTATTTTTCTTTCAGCTCCACGAGCTGCTCGGGGGAAATCGACACGGAAAGCACCTCTTCAGAGGGTGCGACCGAGGCTCTTGGCGTACAAGGGGGAACCCATGCAGAACCGTACCGGCCTCGCCCACCGCGCTTTCGTCCTCGTCGTCCTTCTCGGAGCGATCGTCGGTCTCCTCGGTTGCAAGAAGCTCTTCAAGAAGAAGTCCACGCCCTACGACGCGGGGTCGTTCGCGTCGACGTACGGCACGTCGACTTACGGTACGTCCACGGCAGATATCTCGGCCGACACCACGCCGCCGTTCAAGTCGGTGTCGGGTGGCTTTTCCGTTCGCTTCCCCCAGAACCGTCAGCCCGAGATCGAGGACAAGTCGATCGCCGGCGGTCTCTCGACGCTTCACTTCTTCAAAGTGCAAGCAGGCATGAGCGCGTACATCATCGGTTACAACGACCTTCCGTCGCTCACAGGCCGTACGCCCAAGAAGGTGCTCGACGACGCCCGCGACGGTGCGCTCCAGAGCGTCGGCGGCACGCTCGACGACGAGACCGTTCTCAACCTCGACGGCAACGTCGGCCGCGAGCTCAAGATCAGCGCCACGAAGAGCGGCATCAGCTTGAAGCAGCGCCTCCGCATGTACCTGGTCAACAAGCGCCTCTACCAAGCGATCGTCGTGGTCCCTTCGATGGCCTCGGACAGCGAAGCGCAACAAGATGCGTTTTTCGAATCGTTCGCCCTTCTCGCGAGCAAAGACGCCGGCAAAAAATAGGTTAGGATCGCCACTGATTCGATGACCGACAAGAAGCGCGAGACCGACGAGCTGCGCCAGGAGATTGCGCGCATCGATGCCCAGCTGTTGGGCTCGCTCGACAAGCGTGCCCGCCTCTCGCGCCAGATCGGTGAGCTCCGAAAGGGTGAGACCGGTCAGGTTCCCGCGCCGGATCGCGTAGCTCTCGCAGCCCTCGCAGCACGTGGTGGCGGCGAGATGCCGCCCGAGAGCACACGCGCGATCTTCCGCGAGATCATGAACGCGTGCTCGAACCTCGAGGTCCCTTCGCGCATCGTCTATCTCGGTCCCGAGGGCGGCGCGTCGCACGTCGCGGCGCGCGTGCGTTTCGGGGCGGGGGCGCAGCTGGCACCGATCGACTCCATCCCGGCCGCGATCGAGGAAGTGGCGCGCCAGCGTGCGGACTTCGCGGTCGTCCCGCTCGAGACGCGCGGCGAGGGCCCGGTCTACGCGACCATCAACGCGCTCACGAGCTCCGATCTCAAGATTGTGAGCGCGCTCGAATCGACGGCCACGGTGCACCTCATGAACCGAACGGGCAACGTCGCCGACATCGAGAAGGTCTACGCGACCGCAGCCGACCACGCGCAGTGCCGCGACTTCATCCTCTCGCACGAGACGGGCTCTGCTCGCCGCGTCTCGGTGCTCGAGGTGAAGAGCCCACTCTTCGCGTGCGAGGTCGCGCTCGAGGATCACGGCGCAGCCGCGCTCGTCTCGGAAGAGTTCGGTGCCCCGCTCGGCCTCCACGCAGCGCGCAAGAACGTCCTCGACGCACGGGCCGATCGCATTCGCTATGCGGTCGTCGGCGCGCGTCCTTCGAGCCGCACCGGCGAGGACGTCACCGCGTTCGTCTTCAGTGTGCAAGACACACCGGGCGCGTTGCTCTCGGTTCTCGGACAGTTTGCCGAGCGCGGCATCAACGTCCTCAAGATCCAGTCGCAGCCGGCACCTGGCCCGGTTCCTGGCGATACGCGCCCCGGTGCGAGCATCGCGCCCAGCCCCACGGGCTGGTCTTACCTCTTCTTCGTCGAGGTCATCGGGCACGCGACCGATCGCCAGCTCGTCACCGCCTTCGAGGAAGTGAAGCGCGTCGCGCGCTTTTTCAAGGTCCTAGGCTCGTACCCGACGACGAGCTGATCACAGGAAAGATCGCCATGCTCAGTTCCCTCAGGATGATGCGGGCGTTCACGCTCGCCAGCACGTTTGCGCTCTTGTCTCTCTCGGTGACCGCCTGCGGTGGCTCGAAAGACTCGGTCACCGCGAAGACGTCGAACGACCTCACCGCCGAGCAGATCGACGCCGACGCGCTCGCTCTACTTCCCGGCTCGGCGCTCGCCGTCGCCAACGTCGACGCGCGCGCGTATTACACGAGCAACACGCTCGGCGGACAGATCGGCAAGCTCACCGAGAAGCTTCTTCCGATTGGCGAAGAGGCGGGTTTCGTCCCTTCGCGCGACGTCGATCGCGTGGTCGCCGCGACGTACTCGCTACAAGGTATCGACGTCGCTGCGGTCGTCACCGGCCGCTTCGACAAGGACAAGATCAGCAAGCTCGCGCAGAACCACACGCCCGCCAAGAACGGCGGCATGGTGGTCGAGTCGACCTACGCCGGTCGCACGCTCTTCACGATCAACAACGCCGGCTTCGTCATCCTCACGCCGCACACCGCGCTCACCGGGACGGAGACGGGCATCCGCCGCGCGCTCGACCGCATCAAGGACGGCAAGGCGACGCGCTCGCTCAAGCCCTGGGTCATTGAGACGCTCGAGACCAAAGGGGCGGCAACGGTCTTCGTCGCCGATCTCGAAGACCAGCCCATCGACCCGTCCGCCCTCGGCAACATGCAGGTCCCGTGGCTCGTCGGCATCAAGGCCGCGCGCATCATCGGCAACTTCCACGAGCCGGGCATGAGCGTTGCGGGCAGCCTCACCTACGACAACGAGGAGCACGCCCGCGCCGGCGCCGACGGCGTCAAGCAAGTCAGCCAGATCGCCGCCGTGCTAGCGGTCGGCGGCGTCATCCCGAGCCTCCAGGGGCTCGAGGTCAAGGTCGAGAAGACCAGTGTACAATGCAAGTTTGCCGTCGACGACCAGGGGCTCCGCTCTTTGCTCTCGCGGCTTCCGGCGTTGATGGGCGGCTGACCCGGACAGCGGCTCGTGCGCGGTGGCGTGCGCAAGCGGGGCGCGGGTGGAGCGGGAGGAAAGACGCGAGCGCGGATGATCGCGAGCGCGGGGTAGAAACACGCGAGCTGGGACGATCGCGGGTGGGTAGAAACACGCGAGCTGGGACG
>CAXSGV010000450.1:0-6102 GCA_964236615.1 uncultured Polyangiaceae bacterium | reverse complement strand
GCTCTCGCCCGATGGGGGCGCGCTCTTGAACCGCGACTGCCGCGACGACGACAAGGACGTGCACCCCGGCGCGAAGGACACCTGCAACGGCAAGGACGACGACTGCGACGGCCAGATCGACAATGGCTCCTGTCCGGACGGGACGACGTGCGCGCCGCGAACGGGCGAGTGCATCACCGCGACGACGGCGTGCGACACCGCCACGAAGCCGTGCATCCCTCCGCAGATCTGCGATCCGGGGACCCGCCAGTGCGTCACCAAAGAGAGCGCGAAGACCGGGGACAACTGCAAGTCCGACGACGAGTGCAAGAAGCCCGACTTCTGCGGCTACGCGACCGCGCTCACGGCCGCGGTGGTGAAGACCTCGCCTGGCGTGTGCACGAAGGCGTGCTGCCAATCGAGCGACTGCCCGACCGACTTCGTCTGTTACGGCTACGCGACCGGCGGCAACTACTGCATCTCGAAGACGGTGCTTGGTCGCAGCACGCTCGGCACCCTCAAAGGCGGCGAGGCCTGCACCGAGGGCGCCCGCTGCCGCTCTGGCGTGTGCACGCCGAACGGAAAATGCGAGGACGTCTGCTGCAGCGACGCGGGCTGCACCAACGGCGCCATCTGCCGCGCGACCACGATCGGCACGCACACCACCTTGGGCTGCGCCGATCCGAACGGCAGCGTCGCGTCGACGAGCACGTGCGGCGGCTCCGATCGCTGCGCGCGGGGCGTGTGCATGGATCGCGCGCCATACTCGAATCGTTGCTTCAACCCCTGCTGCGGGTCCGAAGCGTGCGGCAAGTACGCGGGCGCTGATCTCGTCTGCGACGACGTGACCCCGACTGGTCACCCGAGCGACGTCGTTCCCGCGTGCGGCGTCGATCTCTATGCCGGAACGAAGCTGCTCGGGCAACCGTGCACGGCCGACACCGACTGCCGAAGCTACCGCTGCTACCTCGATCAAAAATCGAACACGCGCTTTTGCTCTGACGTCTGCTGCACCGACAACGACTGCGCCGGCGCCGGGATGGTCTGCCGCCCGCGTGACATCGGCAGCGGCAGCTTCTTCCTGCGCTGCATCAAGCCATGAGCTCACCGACCCGACTCCACGCGCGCTTCCGCTGCTTCGCGCGCTGCAACCCCGACGCGTCGTTCCCCATCACGCAGGCTATCTACCGCTGCCCGAGCTGCCAGGGCCTGCTTACCGTCGAGCACGATCTCGACGCGCTGAAGAAGACGAGCGGCGCCGACTGGCGGAAGCTGTTCGACGGTCGGCTGCGAAGCACCCGCGCGCCGCTCGCATCCGGCATCTGGAGCAAACGCGAATGGGTCGCGCCCGAGATCACGGACGAGCACGTGGTGACGACCGGCGAAGGCATGACGCCCCTCTTCCACGCCGCGCGCCTCGGCCGCGAGATCGAGCTTCCGAGCCTCTTCGTCAAACAGTGCGGCAACTCGCACACGGGCTCGTTCAAGGACCTCGGCATGACGGTGCTGGTCAGCGTCGTCTACCAGGGCGTGAAGACAGGAGCGCTTCGCACGAACGCGATTGCGTGCGCAAGCACCGGTGACACTTCTGCGGCGCTCGCGGCTTACGGCGCGATCTGCGGTCTGCCGGTCGTCGTGCTCCTCCCCCGTGGGCTCGTCTCGAATGCGCAGCTCGTGCAGCCGCTCGCGCACGGCGCCCGCGTTCTCGCTCTCGAGACCGACTTCGATGGCTGCATGAAGATCGTGCAGGAGCTCGCGCGTCGCGAGCTGATCTACCTCGCCAACTCGATGAACCCGCTTCGCATCGAGGGCCAGAAGACCGTCGCCATCGAGATCGCGCAGCAGCTCGACTGGGAGGTACCGGACTGGATCGTCCTGCCGAGCGGCAACCTCGGCAACGCTGCTGCGCTCTACGCCGGCTTCAAGATGATGGTCGACCTCGGTGTCACCGATCGCCTACCGCGGCTGTGCGTGGCTCAGGCCGCCAACGCGAACCCCATGTACCTTGCGTATGTCGGCCAGAAGGATGCGGTCGACCCTGTCGTGGCGAAGCGAAGCCACGCGAGCGCAATACAGATTGGCAACCCGGTGAGCGCCCCGCGCGCGATGGCAGCGCTTCGCGCGATGAACGGCGTCGTCGAGCAAGCGACCGAGGACGAGCTAGCGGACGCCTGCGCGCGCGCCGATCGCACCGGGCTCTACACCGATCCGCACACCGGCGTGGCGCTCGCGGCGATGTTCAAGCTGCGCGAGCGCGGCCTCATCGAGCCAAGCCACCGCGTCGTCGTGGTGTCGACTGCCAACGGACTGAAGTTCACCGAGTTCAAAGCGGGCTACCACGACAAGACGCTCGCCGAGGTCGACTCCCGCCGCGCGAACACGCCGGAGATCCTCCCCGCCGACGTCGAAACGGTCGCCGCTCTGCTCGCTTCGAGCTGAGCTCAGTTACTCGGCGCAGTTACTCGGCGCAGTTACTCGGCGGCCGCATCGGCGGCATCGTCCTCGGCGTCGGCTCCGCCGTCGTCCGCATCCGAGCCGGTGTCGTTCTGCTGCGCGTCTTCGGCATCGTTACCCGCGTCGACGGCTGCTTCGTTGTTGCCGTCGAGCGGGATCGTGGTGTCACCGCCGCCTTCGGGGATCGAGGCGTCGATGGCGCCCGCATCGATCTTGGTGCGGTCGAAGTCGACTGCGAGCTCGCAACCGGCGGCTCCGATGAGGGCCAGAGCCACGACTGCGGTGAGGCGCCGGCGCATCGTCTTCGTGATCTTCGTCGAGGTCATACTGAAATCCTGGGGCATCAGGGGCGGTCGCTGCTCAGAAGCGGAAGAGCGCGCCGGCGCCACCGCCGTGCGGCGTGACGATCGGCGTGGGCGTGATGGTGATGCGGTGGGCGCGCGGCGCGACAGGCACGACGCGCGCGACGACGGGGCGCGACACGGGGGCGGACGCGGAGGCGGCAGGAGCGTCGTCCTTCGTGAGGAAGAGCACAGCGCTGGTGACACCGAGCGTGATCGCGACGCCGAAGGACATGTCCGCGACGAGCGCGTGGTTCTCGCCGTCATCGGCCTTGCTGGCCGTCGGGCTCTTGTCGAAGTCGCTCTTGTCGGAGAGCGCCATCACGCCGAACACGGTGCCGACGCCAGCCGCGACGATCGCGAGACCGCCGGTGACGTACGCGGGGACCTTGCTGCGGGGCTCCGGCGGAGGAGCGGCGGGAGGCGGAGGAGCCGGCGGCGGCGTTGCAGCCACCGGGGCGACCGGCGGCGCGGTCGGCTGAGGAACACCTTCGAGCTCTGCGCGAAGGTCCTGCTTCGAAGCGAACGCGACGTCGACTTCCTTGTCCTGCGGGAGCCGACCGTCGGCCGCAAAATGCAGCGTGTGGTGACCCGGCGGCACGTCGAGATCCGAGGGCGTCATGGTCTTCGTCGGCTGCTGATCGATCGTCACCGTGGCGGGGACGTTGGCGTCGACGTGCACCTTGCCGGGCATCGCCTTGATCTCGTCCGAGCGCTTCTTGATCTCGGCGCCCTCCGTCTGCATCTTCGCGGGGACATCGGCGAGGAAGCGATCGTAGGCGGCGACGGCCTCGGGGTACTTCGACAGCTTGTCTGCCGACATCCCGATGAAGCGCGCGGCCTGCGGCGTGGGCTTGATCGCGTCGGCCGCCTGGAAGTCGGCCAGCGCGCCGGCGTAGTCGCCCGCTTTGAACTTGGCTTCACCCGCTTGGTACGACTTCTTGGCGTCGGCGAGCGAGGGTGCAGCGGTAGGCTTCGCGGTCGCGGGCTTACCGGCGGCAGCGCCCGTGGCCGGCGTGGCGGGCTTGGCTGCGTTGTTCGCGCCACCGCCCGTGCCGGTGCCTGCGCCTGTTCCGCCGCCGGTGCCTGCGCCTTTGGGCGCTGCGGGCTTGGCCGTGCCCGTCGTCGTCGGCGCGGCCGTGGTCGCGGACTTCTGCGCGTACGAGGTTTGTGTGACGGCCAGCGTCGCAACGAGTGCCGTGCACATCACCGACCTGCCGACCTGCTTGCGTGACAATCGCATCATGCGGATGCCTTCCTCCTCGAACAACGGACTGCCGGGGAACGTACTCGACCGCCCCCGAAAAAACCAACGTTTACCCATGGCCGAGGTCCGGTTCCACGAGCTCGATGAGGACAACGCCCGTCGCCTTCGGGTGAACGAACGCCACCTTGTGGCCGCGGGCGCCCTTCCGCGGCGCCTCGTCGATGAGCGGTACGCCGAGGCTCTTGAGGAAGGCGAGAGCTGCCTCGATCCCCTCGACCTCGATCGCGATGTGGTGAATTCCAGGTCCTCGCTTTTCGAGAAAGCGCGTGAGGCCGTCGTTGCCGCGCGGCGAGATGAGCTCGATGTTGCTCTCGCCGATGGGGAGGAGCATCGCCTCTGTCTTCTGCGACGCCACGACCTCGCGCTCTTTGCTCTCGAGCCCGAGCACGGTCTTGAACTTGGCAGCGGCGGCGTCGATGTCTTCGACGCAGACCGCCACGTGGTCGATCTTCTTGATCGCGAACATGCCTGACTCTCTATCAGAACGTCAGCGAGAGGCTCCCCAAACCAGGGCGGAGCGCATGCGCGGGCATGGCGGTCTTGGCCGCACCGGACGTCGTCTTCGGCGCGGTGACGATCAAGACGACCCCCGCTGCGGCGAGCGCAACCGCACCGACGAGCAGGACATTGGTCCATGTGCGCTGCGAATCGGCACGATCGTGCGCGTCCACGCTGCGCCGCTGCGTCGCCTCGAACTCGTCGCGTGAGGCGAGCGCGCTGACGCCCAAGTAGATGCTCGCGGAGAGGAAAGCTGCGCTCCCGCCAATCGCGACCCACCCAATCGTCTTGCTAGCGCTGCGCGAGGAGGTCGCATCGGGCGGCGGTGGTGCGGGCGGCGCGGACGGCGCGGACGCCGTGACAGGAGCAGCAGGCGAAAGCGGCGGCGGAGACACGACCGTGACGGGAACGCTCGCGCCCGCGGGGACGCCGAGCTTCTGCCGACTCTCCTGACCATCGGCGAACCTCACGACCATGTCCTGCTCCCCCGCTGCGATGTGCAGCTTCACGGGGACAGGGCTCGCCGTGACGTGCGCGACCGTGACGGTCGTGCCTGCGGGGCCGTTGACCTCGAGGCGACCGAGGGTCTTGTCGAGGACAGCAAGGCGCGACTTCGCGTCGGTCGTCTGCTGCGACGTCAATCCCGGGGTCGCGAGCGCAAGCAGGTACGCGTCGGCGGCGCGCGCAGGCTCTTTCGCCGCCTCCCACGCGAGGCCCGCGTTGTACATCGGCGAGCCGTGCGGCGCGTCGCGGTACGCCCTCTCGAACGCGACCGCGGCGTCGCGGAACTCGCCCTTTCCATAGGCCTCGGTGGCCACCTTGAAGCTCTCTTGCGCGGAGGTTTGATCGGCGCTCGCGATGCTCGGAACGAGCACGCAGCTCGTCGCGACGAAGACTCCAAGGACGACCGAGAGAGCCGAGGCCACGAGCCGCTGACGCATCACGGTTTCGTAGCGTACGGGCTCGACGCGAGCGTCGGGGGTTTTTGAGTCGCCGGTGGCTTTGGCGATCGCGGCACCGCCGTGACGCTCGTGTCTTTGCCTTCCTTGAACTCGAGCACGGCCGACGCCGCACCGGCGGGGACGAGCGCCGTCGCCTGACTACCGTCGATCGATACGGCGAAAAGCTTGAGCGTGCGGCCGTGCTCGGCGCTCGTGAGATCGATCGTCGTCTCCTTCGCCGGCTTGCTCGGGCTTGCGACGCGATCGTCGATGTGGACCACGGACAGCGGCACGTTCGCGCGCAGCACCAGCTTCGTCGGGATCGCAGGCGTTGTCGTGCGGTCGACGTCGAGCGGCGGAACGTCGATGACCGGCGATGGAGCGGTCTTGGCAATCGCAACGTCGGTGCTCGACGACGCGCTCGGCGATGCGTTCGCAATGCGGCCCGATCGGTCGCCGCCCAAGGTGACCGCCAAGGCCCCACCGAGAACGAGCACACCAGCCACGGTGAGCGCCATGCGCCTCGGCGGGAAGCGGGGCATGCCGCCGCCGGGCTCGCGCTCGGGCTCGGGCTCGGGCTCGGGCTCGAGCGGCGCGGCGCGGAGCACCACGTGCGAGGCAG
>CAXSGV010000449.1:0-6106 GCA_964236615.1 uncultured Polyangiaceae bacterium | reverse complement strand
CTCTTCACACGCCCGTTCGCGCGCGCCCTCGAGGCGCTCCCGCTGTTCCGCGAGCTGAACGAGAAGGTGCTCGTGCAAGAGCGAACGATCGTGCACCCCGTGTTTCGCGGACTCGCGCTCAACCGCTTCATGACGCCGACGGCCGTGGGCGCGTCCAAGATCGTCTTCGCTCAGTCTGCGCTCGGACTGTATTTTCAATACAACCTCAAGGCAGGGTTTTCGCGCGTTCCTCACCCCGCCGAGACCCCGGACGCGGCGCAGGTCGCGCTGCGCGAGACGGTGCTCGGGCTCGCGGCGCGCTTCGGCGCGATCAACATCCAGTCGTCGTCGCAGCTCGAGGCGCTGATCGCCAAGCTCGCACCGGTCGACGTGGCGACGGTGCGTTCCGCCGCGCGTGTAGCCTTCACGCAGGTCAACGCGCGCTTCGTCGGTTTCCTCGCCGACCTGATCGGACGCAAGCTCGCTCCTGCCGAGGAGCTCCAGTTGCAGAAGCTCTTCGCGCTCACGTTCGATCGCAGCGCCGAGGCGAGCCTGCCCAAGCTGACCGAGTCGGCGATGCCCTTTCCGATGGCGGCGTTCGTGCGCCCGCTCGCTGGTTAGGCGCTCGAGGCCCGGCATGAGTCGACCGCTCGCGCGCAACATCCCGCTCTTCTACGTCTATTATTTGTTCAAGAACGCCTCGTTCCAGCGAGGCATCTTCTTGCTCTTCCTGATCGACAAGGGGTTTCACGACGTCGAGCTCGGAACGCTGCAAGCGACGCTCTACCTCGTCAACTTTGCCGCCGAGGTCCCCACCGGAATGCTCGGCGACAAGTTCGGCCGCAGGTGGAGCATCCTCGCAGGGCTCACGATCACCGTCGCAACCGGCGTCGCGCAACTGCTGCTCGGCGGGCTCACGCCGTTCCTCGTTCTGTTTGCGCTGCAGGGCGTCGCGTTCGCCTTCGTCTCGGGCTCCGACGCCGCCCTGTTCTATGACTCGCTCAAAGCGCTCGGTCGCGAAGCGGATTACGTGAAGCTGCGGGCGCGCATGGGCCTGATCGGCTCGACGTCGCTCGCGGTGGCGATGGCTGTCGGGGGCGTGCTGAAGGCGGTGTCGTGGACAGCGGTCTACCTCACCTCGGCAGCGGCGATGACGGTGGCCGCCGCGAGCGTCGCGCTCATGAAGGAGGCGCCGACCACCCATCCCAAGGACGAAGAGGGCGCCGCGGGAGAGGAGACCGTGGAGAAAGTAGGTGGCGAGAAAATCGGCGCCGAAGCGGTCGCCGCCTCGGATGAAAAAGAGCCTGGCGTCCTCGAGGCAATGCGCGTGTTCGCGACCGATCCGGTGGGTCGCGCGTTGCTCCCACTCGTGCTCGCGTCAGGGTTCCTTCACGCGGCGCTGACCCCTTACTTCGTCTTCGCGCAAGGGCTCTTCGAAGCGCAGAGCGTTTCGATCGCCACGATTGCGGTCGTCATGTCGGCCATCCAGGTCGCGAGTGGCCTCTTCGGTTTGGTGGCCGAGCGCGTGTCGACCCACGTCACGCTCGGCCGCACGTTCTTCCTGACGTTGTTCGCGCTAATCGCGTGCCTCCTCCTGAATCTCCTCGACCGCGCCTTCATGAGCGTCGCGTTGTTCGCCGTCGCGATGATCGTTCCCGAGGTGCTCGTCATCCTCATCGACAACCACCTTCAGGAGAAGATTCCGTCGCGCGTACGCGCGAGCATCCTCTCGGCCTTCTCGCTCGTCGAGGCGTGTCTCACGGGAATCAGCTACGTCATCATGGGGCTCATGCTCGCGGCCTTCAAACCGGCGGCGGCGATCGCCGCGTTGACGGTGTTTCCCGCGATCGCGCTCGTCTTCGGCGCGGTGTATTTCATGCGGCCTGCAGCGGCGACGCCAGCGAAGATCGGCACGTGATTCTCGGGCGACTCTACGCCTTTCTGGATGAGCGCCTCGAGCCGCTCGTCGCCACGTACTTCCGTCGCGCGCTCCTCCTCAAGCTCCTCGTCTTTTACGTCGCGCATCATGTCGGTGCCGAGCGGTCGGCGATGCACCTCCTGACCGCAGCGTTGCTCGTCGCTGCGACGGTCGCCGGGTTCTCGGAGCGGTTCGCACGTGCCGGGATTGCGGTGTGGTTTCTGTACACGCTGGGCGACGCGGCGCTCGATTTTCCGTGGACGCCGAACCATCACTACCTCGAGACGATCCTGCTCGGCTCGCTGCTCGCGTTCGACAACCGCACCGAGCAGCGCGGCGGCCGCGTGTGTGCCGCAGCGATCCTCATCGCCTTCTTCTTCGCCGGCGTGCAGAAGGTCTACCAGGGCCACTGGATGAACGGAGAATACCTGGCGCATACGATCCTCTTCGCTCCACCGGGCAACGGCCTCGCCTACGCGCTCCGCGGAGCCTTGAGCGCGGTGGCGCGCGTGACCGGGCTCGCTCCGCTTCCGCCTCCCGTGGCGGCGTCGTTCGATCTCGGCGTCGAGCCCATTGTCATGCCGACTTGGGCGAGCGCCGTCGTCCTCGCGCTGAGCCGTGTGACCGTAGGCACCGAGGTCCTCGTGCCGATGCTCGCCTGTATCGCGCGGACGCGCGTCGCTGCCTTGCTCACGCTGCTCGTGATGCAAGCCGTGTTCGCGGGGTGGGCAGGGATCTGGAGCTTCGGGGTTACCGGCAACGCGTGCCTCCTTCTCTTTTTCCCGAGGCAAGCGCGCTGGACCTACCCGCTGCTCATGGTGGTGACCGTGATCCTGGGTGCCGTGGGCGCCGCGGCTTCGCTCGGGACCTTCTTGCCCTTCGACTGGTTCTGAAGATGCCACGCTACGCACCCCCCTCGAAACGCACGGCGGCCGCGGCCACCATCCTCGCGTGGCTGGTCGTCTGGCCGACGATCCACATGCCGCTGTCGACGCGCCTTCGCTTCAGCCCGTGGAAGCTCGGGGGCTTCGGGATGTTCTCGGCGCCAGGTGACTGGATGGATGGCGCCATCCGGGTCGACGTCACCGTCCTCGATGCGGCGGTGCCGGCACCGCGCCGCGAAGAGCTTGGCTCGTTCCTCGAGAAGTTGGGCGGCCGCGTGACGGGTGAGTCGGGCGATCCCGAGCTACCGCTCATCTACGTCGAGCGAAGCGGGCTGTATGGCGTCGTAGGGACGAAGCTCGCGTGCTCGTCGACCGAGGACAGGACCGGCTTCGCGACGCAAGCCGAAAACGTGATGCTGTGGCCGCGGCCGACCTACGTCCACGCTCTCTCGCTCGCCGCCATCCGCTGCCTGCCCGGCGCGGCCCCCGACGCGCGCGTGCTCGTGACGAGAACCACGTCGCGCCTCGATCTGGACGCACGCGAGCACTACGTCGAGGCTTGCACCTTCGTGGTCACGCCGATCGCCACCGAGCTCGTCGGCTGCGTGACCTCGCGGCGCGGGTCCACGCGATCGTGATCTCGTAGGGGGCACACCCGGTCGACGCGAGCTCGGGTCGCGCGCCGCTCGCTCGAACGCGCTGCAGCTAATCGAGCCGTGATTCGCCGAGAACGCGGCCGGAGACGACCCGCGCCGCGACGCCGCCGATGTTCTCGGGGCTGCATCCGCCCGAGATGCCAAGAGGCGTCAGGCCGATGCCGCAGACCTTGCCCTGCGTGCCGATGGTGAGGTGACCGGGATCGACGAAGCCGCCCGTCGAGCGCACGTCGCGGCCGTCGGGGTACTTCACCGCGGCGTCGATCTGCACGCGCACGTGGAGGCCGCGCGCGCTCGGCGGAATGCGCGTGTGCCTGCTGCGCACGCCGGTGGCGATCGCCCCCGCGAGGCTCGACCAGCCGTTGAAGTCTTCGCTCGCGCTGACGACGGCGACGGTGACGACGTTCTGTCGATCGACCGTCACGTCGAAGACAACCTTGCCGATCATCGGGGCGTCGTTGCTGCGCACGGCCGCTTCGACGCTCGCGAGCACGGCACCACCCCGCCCCTGCCCCTTCGCGAAGTCGGCTTGATCGAGCCCTTCGACGAGCCCACCCGTTCGCGAAACGCCACGCGCGGGCGGCGCTTCGGCCGCGGTGCCCGACGCCGAGCTCGCGGGGCCGATGACGAGCCCCTTGCTGCCGAGGAGATCGCCGAGCGCGACGCCGCTCGGGCGCGACGAAGGGAACGACCAGCTGCCCGAGTCCGCGGGCGCGGCCTGGGCGGGGAGCGACGACGAGTTCGGGCTCTCGGTCGGCTCGGGCGTGCGCGCGATCTCGCCCGCGACGGCTCCAGCGCGCGGCGCGACCTTGGCACCCACGGGCGCGTTCGCGTGGACCGCTGCGCCTTCGGAGGGAGCGGGCTCGGCCTCGATCTCGCGGTTGCGATCGATCTCGAGGTCAATCGGCGTGGTGCGCTCGGTGCGGTCGACGTCGGGCGCCGGCCTCGCGACAGGAAGCCGAGCGGCGATACCAAACACGGCTGCGTGCACAATGCACGCACCGACGAGGTACCCGAGCGCGCGCAGCTTCACCCGGTGTGCGTTGCCTGGCAGAGCTCGGCGATTCAAAATTGCGACGCGCGGACGAGCGCGTCGCCTTCGAGCCGGACCGATTGCCACGCGCGCTGCACGTCAGCGCCGAAGCGCTGGTAGAACTCGATCGCCGGCTGGTTCCAGTCGAGCACCTGCCACTGGAAGCGCGGGCAGCCGCGCGTGACGGCCTCGGCGGCGAGCGCGCGCATCAACGCGAGGCCGATGCCGCGCCCACGGAACGCGGGCCGCACGAAGAGATCCTCGAGGTAGAGGCACGAGCGCCCCTCCCACGTGGAGTAGGTGAAGAAGTAGAGCGCGAAGCCCGCCGGGCCCTCGGCGTCCTCGGCGATGAGGACGTGAAACGCGGGCTTGTCACCGAAGCCGTCACGCGCGAGGTCTTCGACGGTGGCGTTCACCGCGTCGGGCGCGCGCTCGTACACCGCCAGCTCTCGGATGAGATCGAGGATGAGCGGGACGTCGTCGCGAATCGCCGGGCGGATGTCCATCAGCGCGCACCCTAGTCGCTTCAGGCGCCTACCGACAGCACCCGGACGCTCGGAAAAAAATCCTGCAGACGCGTGAGATCAGCGACGTCCGAAGTGAACACGACATCGCCGCGCAGCGCCGCAGAAGCCATGACGTAGGCAGCGATCGTCATCGTTGCCCTGACGTCCTTCAGCTTTGCGCACGCCAGCCCTGCGAGCTTTGCGATGTCCTCGGTCAATGGCTCGACGCGCACGGAAGCCAGGATGTCGTCACGCACGTCCGTGCGACCACGCCACCATTCGCCGATGACCGGTGCGGGCACCGTGACTGGCGTCCCGGTCAAGCGCGCCTCGCGACGGATTTGCAGCGCGCGCTGCTGGCGTCGCTCGAGCGCGATCAACGCTCCGGTATCGAATGTGAACCCTTGCCGGCTCGCGCGCATCAGGCTGCGCTCTTCTTGGGACGCTTCGGCTTCGGGCGAGCCGCCTTCCAGCCGGCCTCGACGTCGGCCCAGAGGGCACGGCGCTCCTTCGTCGGCATCTCTACGGCCCCTCCCCACGCCCAGAGCCGGTCAGCCGCTGCGTTGCGCACGGCTTCCTGCGCTAGCTCCGTGATGAGCTCCGACACGTTTCCGCCGTGGCGCTCCGATGCAAGGGCCTTGAGCGCGGCCTTCGTCGCTTCGTCGGTGGAGACACTGAAGGATTCGGTGGCGCCGACTCTTCGCTTCTTGCGGCCCATTGTGTGAAAGAATTTAGCACGAAATTTCGGCAGGGGGCGCCTGCGCGCTCCCCTGCGGGCTACCCGAGCTGCGCCCGCAGCGCTATACATCACGCGCCATGCCCGTCGACCTCAAACACCCGGATCGCTTCGTACTTCGTCACGTGGGGCCCAACGCCGCCGAGACCACAGAGATGCTGCGCGAGCTCGGGGTGGCGTCGCTCGACGCGCTGATCGCCGAGACCATTCCACAGAGCATCCGGATGACGCGCGCGCTCGACATCGGGCAAGGCAAGAGCGAGCACGAGCTCCTTCAACTGGCACAGGCGCTCGGCGCGAAGAACCAGGTGTTCCGTTCGTATCTCGGCATGGGCTACGCCGACTGCATCACGCCGCCGGTCATTCTGCGCAACATCGTGCAGAACCCCGGGTG
>CAXSGV010000448.1:0-6134 GCA_964236615.1 uncultured Polyangiaceae bacterium | reverse complement strand
TTTCGAGGAAGAGAACGTCGTTCTCCTGTATGCGCTCACGCCAGATGAACCGCAGGTGGTGCTGCCCCGGCTCGACAGGAACGCTCCGTCCGTCGAGACGAGCGACCGTCTCGGTGCCGTCGACGAAGACCCGGACGTCGGTGAGATCGCGACCGGGCCCCGAGTCGGCGAAGAACACCGCCGTCGGCGTACGCCGCGTGACGTCTTCGAGCCACGCGACGCAATCGTCGCGTACGACGCGCGGACATTCGGCAGCGCCACATCGCACGAAGTGCTCGCGTGCGACGAGGAGTTGCTTCTCGTCGCGCGCCGTCTGGCCTTGGTCTGCCGCCGCGATGCAGGCCGGCGCGTCGAGCGAGCGCGCGGGGCCGGCGTGAAGCACGACCGCCACCGCAAGTACCAGCGCGAGGCGCTTCAACGTCCGCGCTCTCCGTGATTGCCCATCACCGACAGACTTCTCCGTAGCGCTTTTTTCCCGTCGCATCGATCCACGTTCGCACTTCGCATGTGGTGCTCGCGGCGCCGATCGGTGCTGACTTCGGTCGCGGTATTGGCCGGGCGGCCGTCGCGAGCCGCGGGGTGTGCGTGGGGGTTGGCGCTTCTTCCGCCTTCGAGAGCGCCGTGTCGGCTGGCGATGGCGATAGCGACGGCATTGGCGACGGCGGTGAAGGTGCGGCAGCGAGCGGGTGCACGGAGGCGCTCGCCTGCTCCGTTGCCGTCGTCGCTCCAACGCTCCACGATCCGATGGCCACGGCCCCGGCGATCGCTGCCGTCATGCCCATGAGGAGTAGAACGACTTGCGCTACGAACGGCTCGCGCTTGCGCAACGGCCTCGTGTCTTGCGCCACCTCCACGCGCGCGACCGCTGGCGTGGTGGGCGGCTGCTCCGGAGAATCGAGCGCGGCAGCGGGCGGCGTGGGCGCGCTCTCGGCGCGTGCCACCGCGGCGTCGAGCGACGCCAGCTCCGCGGCGCCCAAGGCGGTAACCCAGGCTTCGAGCTCGGTGGGTGCAGCGCGAGGACTCGCGGCTTCGAGGGCGAGCCGCATCTCGCGCGCGCTCGGCCAACGTTGCGCGCGATCACGCTCGAGACCCCGGAGGACGACCGCGTCGAGCGCCCGCGGGAGACCGGCACGTACGCGGCTCGGGCGCGGCACAGGAAGCGCGAGCACGGCTTGCACGATCTCACCGGGGGTTCCGCCCGGAAAGAGCGTGCGGCCGACGAGCATCTCCCAAAGCAAGACGGAGAGCGCATAAACGTCGACACGGTGATCGACGTTGCCCTCGAGCTGCTCGGGCGCCATGTACCCAAGCTTGCCCTTGCGCTCTTGCTGGGTCGTGACGTGGTGCCGCGCCGACGACTTCGCAATTCCGAAGTCGAGCAACGACGCCACGCCCTCTGCGCTCACGATCACGTTGGACGGCGAGACGTCACGATGGATGACGCCGAGCGACTGCGCGCCGCTTCGTAGTGCGTGCGCGGCCTCTAGGCCAGCGAGCACATCGGTGGCGATGGCCACGGCGATCTCCGGTGGGCACGGCGCGCCTTCCATGCGCTCGAGCAGCCGCGCCAGCGAGACCCCACGGACGAGCGGCATCACCAACGTGAGCGAGCCGTCGCGCACCACGACGTCGAGCACCGGTACGACGTTCGGGTGCGCGATGCGCGACGCCAGCCGCGCTTCGTCGACCATCATGTCGATCCGCGTCGTGTCTCCCTCGGGCTCCGCGGGCAAACACTTCAGGGCAACGGTGCGCTGAAATCCAACGCCGGCGCGTTTGAGGCCGACATGCACGGTGGCCATTCCCCCGCGCGCGATCTCGTCGAACACGAGGTATTCGTCCGTGCTCTCCGGCAGCATGCCACGACAAAAGTACCACACGGCGCTTGTCGGACGCTGCCTCCAGTCGGACGATGCAGCATGACCGCAGAAGGTCCCACCGACATTCAGTTTCAACGCGCCGACGAGGGCGGCGCATGCTTCGAGGTCGCAGTGCTCACGGGGCCCGATACCGGCCGCACGGTGCGCGTCGACGCGAGCAGGCCTGGTCGTGCGTTGATTGGCCAGAGCGCTGCTGCCGACCTCCCGCTGAATGACCGCATGGTGTCGCGCAGGCATTTGGCGATCGAGGTGAAGGGAACGAGCCTCCGCGTCGAGGATCTCGACTCCACGAACGGCACGTTCATCGGCGGCGTTCGCATCGTCCTCGTGCTGCTTCACGGTGGCGAGCACGTCGCCCTCGGAAAGTCGATGCTCGCCGTGACACGTGTCGCTTCGAACGCCGCCCTCGGCGCGGTGCCCGCGGCAAGAGGATACGGACGCGTCGTCGGTTCCAGCCTCGCGATGCGGCGCTTGTACCCCATGCTCGAGCGGCTCTCGGCTTCGAACGCAAGCCTGCTGCTGGAGGGCGAGACCGGTACCGGCAAGGAGCTCATCGCCGAAACGCTGCACGAGCGCGGCCCACGCGCAGGCGGTCCCTTCGTCGTGCTCGACTGCGCATCACTGACGAGCGACGCGGGCGCCGCCGTGATCCTCGGCGACGCCCGCGAGGCCACCGAGAAGCAGGGGGTGTTCGAGGCCGCGCACGACGGCACGCTCGTGCTCGACGAGGTCGGCGAGCTGCCTCTCGAGCTGCAGCCGCTGCTGCTCCGTGCGCTCGAACGCGGCGAGATCCAGCGTGTCGGCGACGACCGCCCTCGCAAAGTCGCGGTGCGCGTCATCGCAACGACGCGGCTCGATCTCGATCGCGCGATCCAGGAGGGATCGTTCCGGGATGACCTGTTTTACCGCCTCGCGACGACGCGGCTCGATCTCCCGCCGCTGCGTGAGCGCGACGGTGACGTCGGCGTTCTGGCTCGTTACTTCTGGGGAACGATGGGCGGCGACCCTGCCGCAATTCCGTACGAGGCGTTCGAGGCGCTCGAGCGTGGCTCCTACCCGGGGAACGTCCGCGAGCTCATGGCCGCCGTGACGCGCCTCATCACGATGGGGGTCGCCAATGTTGGCCCAGATCCGGCGAGCGCGGCCTCACTGCGGGCCTTCTGCCGTAGCGACGTGCCGTACGCGCGGGCGAAAGAGGAGCTGCTCCTTGCGTTCGAACGGGAGTACGTCGTGCGCATGGTCGACCTTCACGGCAACGTGCAGCGCGCGGCGGCAGCGTCCGGACTGGCGCTGCGTTACTTCCAGCTGCTGCGCGCGAAGCATCGCGGCGAGTGAGCCTCAGCGACGACGAATCCCAACGTCGTCGACCCACACCGTGACGGACGCCGTCGTCTTCTGAGCGAAGCCCACACCGACGCGCAGCTCCATCGCCTCACCCGGTGGGCGCGCGCCGCGCAGTGCCATGGGCGCTGACGTCGCGGGCACGCCGTCGATGTCGAGGCTCGCAGTACGGGCACCGTCGTCGCGGTGAAGGACGACGGCGAAGAAGCGCCCCGTCGGGACAGCGGCCTGCAGCGGCGCAACGTCGTACACGGATGCTCCGTTTCGATAAACCAGGCTGCTGCCTGTCGACGAGTAACGGAGCGCCACGTAATCCGCTTCGTCGAGTCCGGAGAGCGAGAGGAGCGTGACCTCGCCGGGGGTCTGCGGCTCCAGGTAGAAGCGCCCGAACGCGTCGTGCGCCAAGGGCCGTGTGGCTGGCGTCAGGCGCAAGAAGACCATGGCGTAGCGGTCGTCGCCCTGCGACACGAAAAACCGGCCGGAGGCGGGCGGCGATGCAAAGCGAATCGAGTCGAGGGTGACGGAGTCGCCAGCTGCGCTGTTGTCGATGATCGCTTTCTCCCACCCTGCGGTGGGATCGGCGCCGCTGAACGACGAGCAGAAGAGCCGCGCGGGATCGACGCCCGCGCAATCGAACATCGCACCGGCGTCGGTGTCTGCGTCGACCGCGGAAGCGTCGGTCGTCGCCGCATCGGGGTGCTCGCGATCGAACCGATCGAAGTCCGTCGTGAGAGAGCACGCTGTCGCCATGAGGAGCGGCACGACGCAGAAAATTCTCATGAGACAAACACCATGCGATGCCATCGCGACGTTTGGGAGGGCAAGTAGCGGGAAACGAAAAAGGGCTCCTTTCGGAACCCTTCGTTGTTACTTTTCCCGACTTTCGTCGGGGCGAGAGGATTCGAACCTCCGACCCCTAGACCCCCAGTCTAGTGCGCTAACCAGGCTGCGCTACGCCCCGAGCCGTCGTTGTGACCGAAGCCACCATGACCCGGCGCAACCTAGTCGAACCACCGTGAACCGCAAGGGTTTCGCGCGGAGGGTCTCGTTACTTCGCCTGCGCCATGCGTTCGGCGAGGCGGTCCGCCACGAGGGGCGCGTCCTTGGCGATGCCCCTCAGGAACTCGCTGTTGATGTGCGCGGCGCAGGGCGCGCCGACGACGAACAAGCCCGGCCACGACACGCTCTCGCCATGCTTGGCCTTGAGATGACCGGCGCGCGCGCGCTCGACCTCGCTTGGAAGGAACGGGGTCGCGAATCGAAAGCCCGTGGCGTGGATCACGCGATCGACGTCGACCACGTGGCCATCCTCGAAGGTCACGCGGCGGCCCGCCGCTTCTCGAATGCCGCGCCGCACGTCGATCTTCTTCTCGTGCACGAGGCGGCGAAAGCCCGTGTCGGCCGCGGGAAGGGTGGGCCGCCGATCGCAGTGACGCGGGAACGCCCACGTGGGCAAGCCGTCGATCGGGCGGATCCAGTGGTGAAGGTCGAGCCCCAAGAGCTTTTGACCGATGACCTTCACGCCACTGCGCGCGCTCAGCACCACGTGGCCGTTTGCGCGCGCGATCTCTTCGGCGATCTCGACGCCGCTCGTGGCGCCACCGATCACGAGGATGCGCTCGTCTGGCGACGCCGACTCGGGTCCGCGCCACGCGCGCGCGTGCTGCTGCACGACCGAGGCCTCGAGCCCATCGAGGTGCCCTTCGACCGGGAAATCCCACATTCCCGTCGCCACCACCACGAAGCGCGTCGCGATGGTCTCGCCGCTCTCGAGCGTGAGAGCGAAGCCGGTACCGGTGCGCGCGATCGACAGGACGGTGCCGCGCTCGACGGCGACATTTTTCGTCGCAGCGTACCGCGCGAGGTAGTCGCGGTACTCCGGCACCCGCGTGTACTCGCCGGCGGTCGTGAGATCGAGACCGGGAAGGCCGTTGAGCGCCGAGGGTGAAGCGAGTGTCACGCCGTCGCGCACCGTGCGGTACGCGCCGCCGGCCTCGCCGGAGCGGTCGAGGATCCGTGCCCGCACGCCGCGCACTTCGAGGCACGCCGCGGTCGCGAGCCCTGCAGGTCCGGCTCCGACCACCACGACGACGCTCATGCGAACGCGATCCTACGACAAAGCGACATATGGCTGCCGGCGCGCTGGTCGACTAGGACCAGCCTTCAGGATGACTGTCCGACTCACACGGATTGCCAAGCGCGGCGGCTGCGCGGCGAAGCACCCGCCCGGCTTTCTGTTTCCGCTCCTCGGCAGGCTTCCGCCCATCACCGATCCCAACGTCATCGTCGGGAGCTCGAGCGCCGACGATGCGGCGGTGTACCGCCTGTCGGCCGATCTCGCGCTCGTGCTCACGACCGATTTTTTCACGCCCGTCGTCGACGATCCCTACGAGTTCGGCGCCATCGCCGCGGCCAACGCGCTGAGCGACGTCTACGCGATGGGCGGCCGCCCCATCACGGCGCTCAACTTGGTCGGCTTCCCGGACACGGAGCTCGATCCCGCGATCCTAGGCGAGATCCTCCGCGGCGGAGCGGACAAGGCGCGAGAGGCGGGCATCGACATCGTGGGGGGCCACACCATCAAGACCGACGAGCCCATCTACGGCCTCGCCGTCACGGGCGTGGTGCACCCTGACCGAGTCGTCACGAACGCGGGCGGGCGTCCCGGTGATCTCCTCGTGCTCACCAAACCGCTCGGCATCGGGATCATCACGTCCGCCGCGAAGGCGGACAAGGATCACGAAAATGCCATTCGTGAGGCGGTGCGCGTGATGTCGATGTTGAACCGCGACGCTGCCGAAGTGATGCAATTGAGCACCGGCGAGGGCGGCGCGATCCACGCGGCGACCGACGTGACCGGCTTTGGGCTTCTCGGGCACCTCCGCAACGTCGTGGTTGCAAGCCAGTGCGGGG
>CAXSGV010000447.1:5018-6141 GCA_964236615.1 uncultured Polyangiaceae bacterium | reverse complement strand
CGCAGGGACCCCCGCCCTCACCACACGCGCCGCACATCGCGAGCGCGCGCGCTGCCCAGCAGAGCGTGCGCGCTGCGGAGCAACGCATGCGTTCGGTCGTCGTAGGGTGCGGCTGCGGCGGGCTCGTCGGCCTCTTCGTTCTTTTCGTCCTGTTCCGCGCGATCTGGCACTACCTCGCGCCCACCGAGCGCGTGGCCGCGCCGAAGCGCCGCGTTTCGCTGCCGATGTGACCCCCAAACGGGCGGCGTGCTCGAGAAGCGCGCCACGTCGGACGAGGTGAGCCGCGCCCCAGGGGTCGCTGGCTCGAGCGGTCGACGTTGACGCGTTGACGTTGACGTACGTTGACGTTGACGTTTGTCGCGCTCGTTGATGGGGACCACGACGTGAACTTGGGCGTTCGCTACACGGACGCTCAGACCATCTTTGTCAGCACGGCGACGACGCTTCGAGAACGCGAATCCCGGATTCGTAGCGAGCGGGGGCGACGACCTGTCGCAGCTTCATGACGTCGAGCGAGGCGGCACACTCCATCGCTCGGCACGAGCGACCTCGTCGTGCTTCGCGCTGTCCGCGTCCGACCAGCGCCGGGCCGCCTCCGCGATGTTTCGCAAGACGGATCCGGCCGCACGGACAAGGTGGTCGGCGCGCTCGGCATGGCCCTTCGGTCGGTCGCCAACGATGCGCAAGCAAGCGAGAGAAATTCGATCGCACGCTGCTAGACGCCGAGGCGTTGCGAAGCTCAGCATGCGACTCGTTCGGCCGCTCGGGCTGAAGTTGCCCCAGGAGAGCCGGAGCTAATTTAGATCACTTCACGCCCGCGTCGACCGTCGGGACTTTGCCCGCGTCGACCGTCGGGACTTTGCCCGCGTCCGCCGTCGGGACTTTGCCCGCGTCGGCTGCCGGAACCGGGGCCGCATCCGCGTCCATGCCGCCATCGTCCGTGCCGCCGTCGACGGCGGGAGCAGCTTGCAGCTCGGGAAGATCGAAGAGCTCGGCGATGCGCTTCTTCGCCTCGAGGAAGCCAGGGTCGGTCGTCGTGACGCCGTCCTCGGACGCGATCGCCTTGGCTGCGATCATGGCCATCTCTTGCTCTTTGTACGCCGCTTCCATCGCGTTCTTCGTG
>CAXSGV010000447.1:0-5008 GCA_964236615.1 uncultured Polyangiaceae bacterium | reverse complement strand
TGGGGCGAATGGCGGCCGCGACGGTGGCGTTTGCGAGGCCACCCTTCGCGTCGGTGATCGGAGCGACGCCCTTCCAGTAGTGCGCGATGTCACCCAGCGTGATGGCGCCGAGATCGAAGTCCTGCGCGATCTGGAGACCGGTGGTCGCGGCCGGAACGGCGAACGTGTCGATGTTGTGCGTCCCGCCCCAATCCCTGTTGCCGGAGAACGCCTCGGCGATCGAAATCTGGGCGGTGTTCTCGGGCGTGATCCTCACGCTGAAGGCGCTGTTGGGATCGAGGTACTCGGCCCCTTCCGCGACGAGCGGAGGGTCGGTCTTGAGAAAGCGCTGCACGGCGTCGTCGCCGCTCTCGACGAGCATCCCAAACGTGTCGAGCTGCGATGTGTCTGCCGTGTCGTCGTAGTGCACCGCGATCACGCGCGTGCGGTAGGTCGGGATTCCGGCGGCGCGAATCAGGCGGTACGTGAGCTCTTCACGTACGGGACCGACGCCGTTGAACACGCGGCCCATGCCGCTGCGCGCACTCGCATCGCCCGGACCGCAATGCGTGTTGAGCCGCATCTTGCCGTGGCCCTTGAACGGAGTCTTCTTGAGCTGCTCTTTGTCCGTGAAGTCGAGCTTCAGCTTGGTGAAGGGGCAGTCGTTCTTGCTCGACTCGCCGCGGACGTAGACGCGCAGATCCAAGGTCTTCTTCTCGCCGTCCTGCGTGAGCTCGAGCTTGGCAGGCTCGCTGAACTGCTGCTCGCCGGGCTTGCTTGCGTCCGCCTCGGGAGGATCGGCCTGACCGGACTTGTAGCGAGCGAAGAGCGTCGAGAACGGTGCTGAGATCTTCACCTCGAACGCCTCGGGCTTCGCGAAGATGTCGTTCTTGTCGCCCGAGCCCAGCTTGTCGCTTCCATATTCTTCGCCGGAATCGGGCGAAGCGTTCGAGCAAGCAAGGACGGCTGCCGCGCCGAGGGCACAGGAGAGGACAGCCGATACGAAAGGCGTAAGGAACCGCATGCCTGGGCTCAGCAACACGCGTGCCGTAGGTTGATGTAGGTAAAAGTCGCTAAATTGGGTCGAGCCGCTCCATTTTGGCCCAAGATGGACTGGATCGCCGGATCGCCAGGGCCTCAGACCTTGTGCAGGTCCAGGGGGCCAGCCATCGTGGCCAACCCCATGACCGAATCGACCGGCCTCCACGATCCGCTCGCGCACGATCTCGTCGGGGTCGTGCTCGCCGAGGCGCTCGGCGCGAGCATCACCCCGTTCGTACCCGTGCCGTGGGTCGACGACTGGATGCACGCGCGACTCCTCCGTCGCATCGCGCGCAAGGTCCTCACACGTCGCGGGCTCGCCGAGCCACGCGCGATCGCAAAGGCGATCGTCCTTGCATACGCACACGCGGGCGAGTCACCGGTGGCAACGCGCGCGCTGATGGCAGCAGCGCGGTTCGTCGTGCGCAAGGTCGCGGTGGTGCTCGACGTGAAGAAGAGCCACGACGTCTTCGGCGAGGCGCTCGCATTCGCGATCGCACTCGACATCGTGGCCGAGGCCGGATGGACCCACGGCGCTCACGCGCGCGATCCCAAAGCGATCGGCGAGGCCCTTCATCGCGCGACACACGTGGTGAGCTCGGGCGCGCTCGATACGCTCACGCGCGCCGTTCGCTCCGCGTTCACGGCCGCCGCACCTGACGCGCCGGCGGAGTCACGGTTCTCACGTGTTGCGTCCTCGGTGGCCACGCAGCTCGACACCGCACGCGCCCACCTCGCGAGCGTGCTGCTCGGCTGACGAGAGCTCGAAGCTACGCGCGACCGTAGAGCGGTAGTGCGGCGCCGGAGATGTCGCGCGCGTCGTCGGACAACAGGAACGCGATCACCTTCGCGGCCGAGGCGAGCGAGACCCACGCTTTCGGATCGGCGTCTGGCATCGCGCGGCGGTTGGCTTCGGTATCCATCGTGCTCGGCAAGACGGCGTTGATGCGCACGCCGTGGCCGATCACCTCCGCGGCCACGGCTTGCGCGAGCGCGACGACGGCAGCCTTCGACGCCGTGTAGGCCGCCGCCGATGCGCCGGTCCACGGGCGCTCGACGTTGCGAGAGCCGATCACGACGATGCTGCCATCTTTGCGGGCAACCATCCCGGGGAGGAGCGCACGGAGCGAGCGATGTGCCGTATCGAGGTTGGCCGACATCATCGCGGTCCACGTCGTGTCGTCCTTCTCTTCGTGCTGAGGCTTGCCGCCGCCCCACGCGCCCGCGACGAGCACGGCGCCGGTCACGTCACCGAGCTCCGAAGCGATCTTCGTCGTGACGTCTCTCCAAACCGCTTCGCTCGTGACGTCGGCCTCGTAGCTGCGCGCGCTCGCTCCAAGCTCCTGCACGAGCGCTTCCGCGCGCGTTCGTCCATGCGGCGAGTCGATGAGCGCCACCGAGAGGCCGCGCGAAAGGACCTCACGTGCGACCGCCGAGCCCAACGCCCCCGCCCCTCCCGTGATCACGACGCAACGACGATCGCTCATGGAGGCGACCATACCAAAACGCACGCCACCGGCGCGCGCAGTCGATCTAAGCTCGCGACGTGGCGCGCATCTCCTTCACTTCGCACCTCACACGTCACGTCGAGTGCCCGACGGCGATCGTCTCGGGCTCCAGCGTTGCCGAGGTGCTTACGGCGTACTTCGCATCGCATGTGCCGGTACGAGCGTACGTGCTCGACGAACAGTCGCGCCTTCGTAAGCACATCGTGATTTTCGTCGACGGCGAGCAGGCCCGTGATCGCGCGCACCTGACCGATGCGGTCGGCGCCGAGAGCGAGGTCTACGTGATGCAAGCACTGTCCGGGGGATGACCCATGAAGAGCGAACGCATCTTCGTGGGCTCGCTCTGGATAAGCGAGGACGCAGGCGACTCCTTCACGACCGTGTCGGCGAACCTTCCGCCGATCTACGGCGTCCGCTTCGCTGCACCCTGATCGGCATCGCGGGGCTTCGCGAGTTGGTTCGCGACCGCGTACGGGCGGTGCGCCGTCGACTCGGGGCCCTTCGATCCCCCCGCGACGCGACCGTCGGGCCCTAGAAGGGCCGTTTTGTACGCTCTTTCCGCGGCGCGCCACTTGGCACTCGCCTTGCGATACACGCCAGCATGAAGACGACCTTCCTCGGTGCCCTCGCTGTCATCGCCAGTCTCGCGGTCGGCGCGGTGGGCTGCTCGGGCGACGCTGGCGACCTGAGCGACGACGACGTCGACGCGTCGGAGGAGGCGCTCACGTCGGCCGGTGACAACGCGTTCGGTCTCGGAACCGACGCGCCGACGGCGGTCGCGTCGCCGAACTTCAAGACGCTGCAGAGCAAGTGGCGCGACAAGGACTGGTCGCTCCGCACCGCGCGCACCGTCTTCTACGTCGGCCTCAACGGCAAGCCGATGGACCCGGCGCCGCTCCACGCGTGGGTCAACGCCGTGACCGCGGCAGGCCTCGAGCCGATGGTCGGCGTCTCGGTGCTCACGCGCTTCGAGCAACCGCACCTCGCGCCGGTGAAGCGCTCCGAGTTTCGCGCGCGCTTCCAGACGTTGCTCCACGAGCTGCCCGAGGTGCGCTACTGGGGCGTGGTCAACGAGCCCGACCTCGAGCTCACCGGCTCGGCAGCGGAGCGCGCCGACGAGGCCGTCGCCTACTTCGCCGACGGCTACAAGGTGCTCCGGAAGTGCAAGCAGCAGAAGATTTGCGCGAGCAAGGTGTCGCTCGTCGCCGGCGAGTTCTCGTACCAAGGTGGCAACCCCGGCGCGAGCGAAGCCTTCTGGAAGCGCTACGGCAAAGCGATGCTCGAGGCGCACAAGAAGAAGGACGTGCGCGTGTTCCCGAAGGTCTGGGCCTTCCACCCCTACACCGACGTGAGCGGTGCCAACACGAAGGGCACCGATCGCTTCGACGCGTTCCTTGCCGATCTCGAGAAGGACGCCAAGACCGGAAAGAACTCGCTCCGTGCGTGGCTCACCGAGACGGGAACGATCCTTCACCTCGGCGATCGCTGCTCGACCTCGGCGGGCGATCTCAACAAGAAGCCCAACGCGCAATTCGAAGGCGCGCGTACGACGTTCAGGATCAACAACCCCGGCCGCGTCGACCGGATCTACTGGTGGCAGTACAAGCAGGTCGCCGGTCACCCATGGGACTCGGCGATGGTCGACGCGAACGATGTCCCCCGCCCCGCGTTCTGCGGTCTCACGAAGCAGCCGATCAGCGCGTGCGCGGGCGAGAACGCGGCGACGCAGTGCAAGTGATCAGGTGAGGTTCGGCCCCTTCGGGCGGCAGAGCGTGGTGTCGGTGGTTTCGCAGACCTCGAGCAGGTAGCTCGCCCCCGGCGGCGAAGCGCCGAGGCGATCGAACAAGCCTGCCTCGGGGCGCACGAGCGCGTAGCCGTGCACGCCCTGCTCGATGCCGTCGGGGAAGAGCAGATCGTAAGGATACTTCGCGCTACCGTCGCCGCGCGACGACGGCGCGGGTTTGAACGGCTTGTCGCTGTAGGCGAGCGCCATCCAGGCGACGCCGATGCGTGCGTCGAACACGCCTGCATCGCCGGCAGGCGACGCGGGCATGACGAGGACGAAGCCTATGCCGACGCGCGGATCTTCGAGGCACGGACAGATGGCCTTGTCGGTGCACGCGCGCTTGCAGAGAAGGTTCGGCTCATCGGGCAAAGCAATCTGCGCGATGGGGATCACGACGCGCGTCTCCGTGCCCGCGAACGCAGCCTCGTAGGCGATCTTCGGCCTCGGATCCGGTCCATCGTCGTCGAGCTGCGCCCACACCACGACGAGCTTGCCAGGCAGCGGCGCCTTGCCGGGATGAACCGGCGCGACGTCGAAGCAGAGGTCACCGGCAGTGCAGGGACCGGCGGCGGTGTCGGCCTGGCTCGACGTGTCGCTCGCTGGCGCGTCGCTCGCTGCGGCGTCGGGCGCCGACGAGACGTCGGATCCTGCGTCGGCTGTCGGAGCCGCGGTGTCGTCGCCGCCGCACGCGACG
>CAXSGV010000446.1:0-6142 GCA_964236615.1 uncultured Polyangiaceae bacterium | reverse complement strand
GGGTGACGATGTGGACGCGTCCGACGTCCGCAAGGAGACGGAGGATGTTGTGAATGTGCGCGTCCTTCTGATCGAGATCGATGCGGCGACCGTTGTACCGGCCTGCGCCCCCCGCGGCCTGCGCGGAGACTGTTTGGGTGAATCCTGCCGAGCCGCCGCCGGCGGTCTCGACTTTGACGTCCTCCCCGTCGCCTTCGCGACCGTGGATCGAGGTCTCGATGCGCGGGATCGTCGGGAGGGCCTCGTCCTTCGACATCGTGACGGTGTGGCGACGCGCGCCTCCGTCGCCCGTCGAAACGGTCCCCTTCGCGATCGGCGACGGCTGCTTGCCGGCGCTTTTAGGCACGTCGAAGGACCACACGAGCTGGCCATTTTCGATGGCCACCGAGCCCTGCACGTCGCCGGTGCGCTCGATCTCGACGATCGCGGCTCCGGTGGTCGAGTCCGAGAACGTGCTGACGCTGCGGATGTCGCCGCGGTACGAGGTGACGTCGAGCGTGCGCTTCACGGAGTCCGGAACGCCGGTGCCCTTCATCTCGAGACGCACACGGCCCGAAGGCGTGGTCGTCAGCGCGTACGCTGGTGTGCCTTCGAGCGCGATGACGACGCGGTCGCAGCCCTGAGCACAACGCGATGGCGAGGCTCCCGACGTTGCCGTTCCAGCGGGCGATCGCTCGAAGCGCACGTCCTTCACCTGGGCTTGGGGCTCGGCGCCGCCTTTGGCTTGGTTCGACGCGGGCGCGCCGAGCGAGAACGCCGAAGCCGTCAGCGACTGCGGCGTCGCGCCCGAGGAAGGCGTGATGATCGCCGTGCCGGTGCTCGGCGGCGGCGCGTTGGTGACGGGTGCACCCGCGGGGCTCAACGTGATTTTGAGCGAGGCACCGTCGGCGCGAACGCGGTAGGTCGCCGCTTGCACGAGGCTGACGGAGAGGCGCGTCACCTGCGAGCCCTCCGGCTTGAACGACTGCGTGAGGACACCTCCGACGAGGCCACGCAGGTTCGTGAGCGCCTCGGGCGCCCCCGCGACGTCGGCGTTCGTGAGGTCGATGAGGAGGCGCTTGCCTCCGTCGGCGACGCGCACGGCGTAGGTCGGCGCGCTCGTCCCGACGACCTCGATCTCGGTCGCCCCCGGCGTTCCATCCGCCGCGTGCACCTTGACGTCACGTACGTGGTTCGGAGCGCCATCGGCCCTGGCCGAGGTGTTGGCGAGGAGCATGGCCGCCACTGCGCTGAGGCCCGTGGAGATCCTGACTGCCAACCGCCGCGATTTCACCCGTTTCATTCTTGGCTCCTCGCGCCACCTCGAAGCTCGAGAGGCTCGCGAACCAAACGGTACGTCGAGGTATTCGGAAGGGACCAGTTTGTGGCGAACAACGACCGCGGGGAGGAATTGGCGGCGCGCGCTCGATCGATGGCATGATGGCTTTCGGAACTCCGATGAGCGAAGAGCAGACCCCCAAGAACGAAGACCCGCTCGCACCCGCGCCTGCCGAGCCTCCGCCCGCACCCGCACCCGCCGAGCCTCCGCCCGCGCCCGCGCCTGCCGAGCCTCCGCCCGCGGCGATGCCTACCTCCGCGATGACGCCGGAGCCCATCGCTCCTCTCCCGCCGACCATCGCGGTGAAGAGCGCGAGCGCCCCGCTTTGGCAGTGGTTCATGGTCGGCACCGTTGGGCTCGTTGCCTTGCTCTTGGCAACACGGAGCGCCAGCACCCTCGACGACGCGCGGCCGGTGATCCCGCCGGCGACCGCGCCGAAGCCAAAGGCGAGCCTCGACTTGATGCCGCAAGTCCGAAGCCTGCCCGGCATGAGCGCAGCCCCCTTGCTCACGGTGTCGGCGGGCCCGCTCGCCGGCGGTTGGGAGGTGGGGGCCGTCAAGCGCGACGGCGGCAAAGCGGGGGCCTCGACCGCGAAGAAGGGCAAGGACTCGTACCCGACCGAAGGCCTCGCGCTCGACGCCGCGCAAGAGTCGCTCGATCGCAAAGACGCGGTGAAGGCGAGCGCGATCCTCGATCAGTACGAGAAGGACTGGGGCGCTAGCGGCGTGCTTGGGCCCGACGAGCGCGCGCTCCGCATCGAAGCTCTCGCGCTGAAGCAAAAGGACACCGAGGCGCTCGCCCTCGCGAACCGATTTCTCGAGGACTACCCGCACTCGCCGAAGGCGGGCCGTGTGCGCGGCATCGCCGATCAGCTGCGCGCACGGGGCGCGAAGTAAACCGCGCTTCTAACGCAAGCTAACGCCGGCTTAGGCGCGGGGCGATCGTGCCGCGAGCGTGGCAGGGTGGCGCTGTTCGATGCGCGCTAGAGCCGCAAATCCGCGATTCGCGCTGCGGTTCACGTGGCACGTCCGATGCTCGCTTACGAGCTGGAGGTGACCATCATGATGAGCGCAAGGTGCATCAATGCATTTCTCGGGATCTGGCTCGTGCTGTCGTTGGTGGTCTGGCCGCACGAGCCCGCGCAGCGAACCAACTCGTTGATCCTCGGCGGGCTCGTCGCCTCGATCGCGTTCCTCGGCGCCGCGATCCCGTGGGCGCGCTTCGTCAACGCGGCGCTCGGCGCTTGGCTCGTCGCATCGGTGTGGGTGCTCGGCACGATGCGCAGCGACACGTTCTGGAACACGCTGCTCGTCGGCGTCGGCATCGTCGCCATCGCGATGGTCCCCACCACCCTCCCCCGCAACTTCCTCGACGAGTCGCCGACCGCTCGCTGATCGCGCGACGCGACCCTCAGCCCGGTCTGCGGCTGCGACCTGGAGACACGCTCAGACCAGCTCGAGCTCCACGTTGGCGTCGAGGCGCCGGAGATCGGCGACATCGGACGTGAGGATCCTGTCGCCACGCGACTTCGCCGACAAAACGACCGCGGCGTCGATGACGTCGTTCGTTCCCGTCGCGCCGCAAAGCTGCCCCGCCGCCCGCGCTCGCGCGTCGTCGAGAGCTTCAATCGTGACATCTCGGGACCCGAGGAGCCGGGCCAAACGCGCCTGGCGCGCTCCGTTACGCCATACCTGTCCGACGACTCCCGCGGGCACAAAAATGGATAGCTTCGCATCGAGCGCGACACGCAGCGCGACGACTACCTTGCGATCGTTCTTGTCGATCGCGATGAGCGCGCCCGCATCCAACGTCACGCCGCTCATGCCGCTCGCCGTCGCTGGCGACGCGGACGAACTCCGAGCATTCGCTCTGCCTCGCGTCGCTCCACGGGGGTAATCGGACCGCCGTTCTCGGCGAGCATTTCGTCGAGCATCGCCTTGAGATCGTCGAGCTTTGCCATCTCTTCGAGCGCCGACGTGACATACGCGCTCACGCTGTCGGCGCGCCCCTCCTTGACCGCTCGACGCGCATTGGCGAGCAGGGGACGCGGGAGCGTGACGGCGATCTTTGCCTTTGTCATACCCTCCATCCTACCTTTTGAGCCCCGAGCCGCCAATCGCGACCTCGAGCCCTGCGGCGGCCGCGTGAGTCGTGTCCCGCGGAAGCCTCGCGCACATGCGGCCGGGCGCTCTGCGCGCCCAGCGAATTAGTTTCGGTCCTTGTCGGCTTCGGGGTGCAGCGGAATGATTCGCGTCGCCGGTGCCACGCCGGGCTGCGCGGGATCCTCGCGCGTGAGCACGACGTCGCCGTCGCGAACGCGGTCGACGCGCCAATTGAGCTGGTAGTCGACGCCGTTGGTGCCGCCGGTATGGACGACATCGGGACGACCGACGTAGTCGCCGCGCTTGATGACCCAACCCTTCTTCTGTGGGTCGAGGAGCATCGCCCGCGGGTAGTCCCCGCCCGTGACGATCGCCACGAGCTGCAGCTCGTCGAGCGAGAATTGCGGAAGCACGACGGCGAGCTGGCGCGTGACCGCCTTCGGTCCTTGCTGGATGCACGACGTCGCGTAGGAGCGGAAGGGATCGCGGTTGCGATCGCTCTCGACGAAGTCGTTCTCGGCGTACTCGACGTTCGGTTGCACCAGCGAGCCGGCGTCGACCAACGCTTGGAGCGTGCCGCGCTGAATCACCGCCGCCGGAACGGCGCCGGCAGAGCCCGCGGTGGCACCGGCAGGACCCGGCGGCACGGTCTTGTTGCCGCAAGCGACACCGAGCAGCGCCGAGAGCGCGCACGCGGCGAGGAGAAAGGCGCGGGTCTTCACGGCGTGTCTCCCGGCTTGGCTTTTGGCTTCGGCACGTGGAAGGTTGTCGCGAGGCAGTGGGCCTTGAGGCGCACTTCATCGCCTTCGAGCTTCGGATCGGTGAGCTCGATGTTCTCGATGTTGATGATGCGTTCGAGCTTGCCCATCTCGTAGGCGAACTTCGCGACCTGGTGGAAGCGCCCCGTCAGCTCGAGCTTCATGGGCACCTTCGCATAGAACGCTTCGGTCTTTTCCTCGACCGGCTGCCAGCCTTTGAGGTCGACGCCCGAGACGTTCGAGACCTGCTGGATCGACGAGAGGAACGCCGCGGCTTCGGTATCGGCCGGGAGTGCCTTGTTCAATTCGCGCTGGCGTTGCTGGCGGAGAGCCAGCTCGTCGCGGTCGGCGAAGTAGCTCGCCTGCGCTTCTTTCTGCTTCGCGAGCTCTGCGAGCAGGTTGTCACCCTGGCGGCTGCCGGCGTCGATCTTGGCGGCGACCTCGGTGTAGAAGACGAGCCAGTACGCCGCTCCGAAGAGAACGACGAGACCCACGCCGAGCGCCACGCGCACCGGCAACGAAAGCTTCGCGAGCGAGCTCCCGCCAGCTGCAGTCGGGGCGGCCATCTAGTACCTCACCTTCGCCGAGAACTCGAACTTGATGAGCTCGAGCTTCGTGACCGAGTCGATGCTCTTCGACGCCGGCATCAAGTCCACATCATAGAAGTAGTCGCTTAGGGTGAGGCGCCGCAGCAGCTCGGAGACGTCCTCTCCGTCGCGCGCTTGGCCGACGATCTTCACCTTGCGATCGGACTCCTGGTAGCCGGTGAGCCACAGCCGACGCGTATCCCAGTTCGGGTTGGGCACCGAGGTCGGGTTGTCGCGTTTGAGCAGCTCGAGCTTGTCGCGATCGACGGTCGGACCGCGACCTGGGGTCATGACCTTCGCGACCTCGAGCAGCGCCGAGGTGGGGCCGGTGCGTGCAGACTGCAATTTCTGGATCGCCTCTTCGCGATCGCGAAGCTCTTTGAGCTGCGCCTTGATCGCTTCGTGGTTGGAGATCTGCGACTTGATGTCCTGGATGTTCGCGTCGATCTTCTGGTTGTTCTGCACGATCTTCTGGAGGTCGTCCTGCTTCGACTTGTGGAAGAAGATGAGCCCGACGATCTCGAGCAAGACGGCGCCGAGGATCGCCAGCATCCATGTTTGGCTGCCATCCGTCGAGGACGTGCGGCGCGCGGCTTCGCGCTTCTGCGGCAGTAGGTTGACGCGAATCATGTCAGGCCCTTCGCTCTTTGTCGGTGCGCAGGCTCAGACCAATGGCGACGCACATCTGGGCTGCGCGGGCGCGTAGCTCCTGCTCGTTGACACCCTTGGCCTCGACGGTGACGCTCGTCATGGGATCGAACAGAGTCACCGGGACACGCGCGCGCTTTTCGACGGCTTGCGCGAGCGGCGCGAGGTAGGCCGATCCGCCGCACATGTAGATTCGGCTGATCTCCGCTTCGCCGCTGGTGGCCAAATAGAAGTCGAGCGACCGCTGGATCTCCCCTGCGAGCGCTTCGCACGCCTGCCCCATCGCCTGGTGCACTTGCTGCGGCACCGTATGCGGGTTCATCGCCGACAGCTTGTAGGTCTCGGCTTGCTCGAACGAGACCGAGAGCTGCTTCTGGATCTCCTCCGTCACCGCATTGCCCGCGTTCGCGATCTCGCGCGTGAAGGCAGAGACGCCGCGCGACACGATGTTGAGGCTCGAAATGGCCGCGCCGACGTTGAGGAGCGCGATCGTCTGATCCTGTGGGAGCCCTGCAGTGTGCTCGAAGATGTTCTGTACGGTGAACGCGTTGATGTCGACCACCACGGGCTTGAGCTTTGCCTCGCGCACGATCGCCGCGTAGTCGTTGATCTCGTCCTTCTTGGCCGCGACGAGCAAGAGATCCATCTGGCCGGCCTCGGGTCGCTTGCGCAAGACCTCGTAGTCGATCGACATGACCTTGATGTCGAAGGGGATGTGCTGCTCGGCCT
>CAXSGV010000445.1:0-6163 GCA_964236615.1 uncultured Polyangiaceae bacterium | reverse complement strand
CCGACCGAGCGGATCGAAGCCGAGACGCTCCGCGATGCGAATCGCGTCGCCAGCACCGAGCAGCGTCGCGGCGCGAAGCTTCGGATCGTCGAGCGGAAGAGGATCGCGCTTGGCGACCTGGGTCTTGCCACTGCCGGACAGACGTCCCGAATCAGGCGCGATCATCGCGCCTGACAAGAGGAAGCGGCCGCGCGCCAGCTCGAGGTAGCTGAGCGAGTTGCCCGCAAACGCAGCTTGCGAGCCGAGAGCTTCCGCCCAACCCACGGAGCGGCCTTCGTTCCCGTCGGCAGGCAGCGCGTTGGTACGGGTGAGCACGCGCCCCGTGCGGAGATCGGCCACGTAGGCGGTCACGCCCGCGTAGCCCGCAGGCGTGACCCAGGCTTCGAAGCCGAGGCCTTGCGCGTCGAGCGCGGGGAGCGCGACGTACTCCTGCTGCGTGGCCGCCGCGAAATCGGCGAGCGGCAGCGTGCCCGCGTTGGCGCGGATCGCGCGGACGATGTTGCGGATGATTCCAAGCTCGCGGAGGACGTCGAGCTCGGTCGTCGTCACGATGCGGTGCTGGAACTCCTCGAGGGTCTGGCAGGTGCGATCGAGCGCGCGCACGAGACGACCGAGACCGGCATGGCGGGGTGCTCCGTCGCGCACGCCCATCGTGCGCGCGACGGTCGACAGCGTGCGCGCGCGCTCGAGCGTCGTGGCGGTGCTTCGCTGGAGACCGAAGCTGATCATCTCCGCGAGGAGCGCTTCGCAGCGAGCGAGCACGGGCTCGAACCGCGCCACGTCCTCGAGCGGAAGCTTCTCGCCCTGGGGAGCGCGGGCGGCGACGGCGCTGGGACTGGATGCGCCAGCACTGCGCGCGAACGACGTCGAGGCCGCGGCCGCCGCACCGCGCGCGGTACGAAGGCCGCGCGCCCACGCGTCGACGACGACGCGGTGAAGACACGCGGGTTGCGCCGCCATCGGGCAGTCGCAGGTCAGCGCGCCATTCGCGTGGCGCACCGTACCGGAGAGAACTTTGACGCCGTCGTCGCGCACGTCGATCGAGGCGCGCGATCGCGCTGCGGCGGCGGCGAGGCCAGGCGGCACTTCGGCCGGGACACAGGCGTACGCAGGATCGGGCGCATCGTCGTCGCCAGGGCGATCTTCGATCGGCTCCGAGAGAGCGCGCGCGACCAGCGCCGCGTGAAGGCAAGGCGCGAGATCGCGCGCCGGACAGTCACAACGCCACGCCGCGGGATCGCCCGGTGCATCGGAGGTGAGCGCGAGCGACGCCGCGCACGTGCCGCCGTCCTCGAGTGTTGCGGACTTGCCCGTGATGTCGAAGAGGACATCGAAGCGCTTGCGCGGCCGCCCCGCGACGTTGCGCTCGAGCGACGCGCGGATCGCGCCTTCGTTGACGTCCACGCGATCGCGCAGCGTCCATTCGGCGGCCGCAGTGTCGAGTCCCGTGCTCATGATGTGGTCCCTCCGCGAACGTGGGTCGAGATCCACTCGGCGAGCCGTTTGGGTGTCATCGCCGCGACCGGCATGCCGAGGTTGACGAGGGTCTTGGCGACCTGACGGTCGTACTCGGGCGCGCCGTCGCTTCCGAGCGCGGCGAGACCGAGCACCTTCACGCCGGAGTCGACGAGATCCTTCACCCGCGCATAGAGATCTTGCGGCGGTCCGCCCTCGTAGAAATCGGAGAGCACGACGACGATGGTGTTCCGCGGGTTGCTGACGAGCTTCGCGGCGTAGCCGACCGCCTTCTCGATGAGCGTGCCGCCGCCGAGCTGCACCGAGAACAGGACCTCGACCGGATCGTGCGCGATCTCCGTCATGTCGACGACCTGGGTGTCGAACGCGACGAGCCGAAAGTCGATCTCGGGCACCGAGGCAAAGATGGCGCCCATGATCGCGCTGTAGACGACGCTGTCGAGCATCGAGCCGGATTGGTCGACGAGCAGGATGACGCGCCACGCGGCGTGACGGCGCTTGCGCGCGTGAAAGACCAGCTTGTCGATTCCGAGCGTGCCGTCGTCGGTGTCGTAGTTCTTCAAGTTCGCGCGGACCGTCGACCACGCGTCCAGGTTCGCGGCGATCTTGAGGCGCGACTTCTGCTGGCGATCGATGGCGCCGGTGAGCGCCGGGCGCACCGAGCTCGCCAGCTTCTCGTAGAGATCTTTCACCACCGCCGCCACGATGCGGCGCGCTTCGCCGCGGGCTTCCTCGGGGATCTGCGAGCGGAACTGGACGATCAACTTGAGCATCTCCTCCGACGGCTCGACGGCCTCGAGCGCGGCCGGATCGGAGAGCACCTCGGTGAGGCCGAAGCGCGCGACGGCGTCACGCTCGACGACCTCGAGGCACTCCTTCGGAAAGAGGTCGCGCACGTGGGCGAGCCAGTCGGGCGTGGTGAGAGCGCTCGCGCCGAGACCGCCGGAGCGCTCCTTCCGCATCCCCCGCCCTTCACGGTAGGCGCGGTCGTAGAGGTAGCCGAGGTGGCGATCCATGTTCGCGAGCTCGGCGTTGCCGGCGAGTGGGCTCTGAAGCGCCTTGTCGGCGAAGGCGCCGAGCACGAGGCGGAGCCGCGACGCGACGTCTTCTTTGCCCACGCTCATGACGCATCTCCCGCAGACGTCGATGCCGTGGGCGCCGTGGCCCAGCGCGCTTCTCCGGCGACGAACGACTTTTCCCACTCCACGAGCTTGCCCATGACCTCGGGCGACGCGCCGAGGAGATCGGTCGTGCCCTTGCCAGTGACGCCGAGAATCGCGGCGGCCTCGGCAGCGATGGCCGCGGTCTCGCGAGGGGAGAGCCGCGTGAGCGCACGACGAAGCGACGGCAACGTCGCGAGGAACTCTTCCCAGTCTGCGTCGCGCAGATGGTCGAGGAACGGCCCAAGCAACGCCGAGCCCCCGAGCAGCGCCTGCCGAGCGACGGCCAGCACCCCCTCGAGGTATGCGCCGAGCGCGTCGGGGCGACCGCGACTCGCTGCGAAGTTCTTCGCCATCGAAGTCGCGTCGGTCTCGCCGAGCTGGAACAGGAAGCCGTCCATCGCGCCGAGCACGGCGGGCGACTTGCCGCGCGCGGTGTCGCGCGCGAGCGTCGCGTGTTGAATCAGCAGATCTCGTGGCGGCGCGATGGCGCGATCGGTGAGCACGACGTCGAGAAGACCGGCGAGCGCGTCGAGCACCTTCGGGAGCGCGTCCGGCTGCATGTTAGCGAGCCGCGCGAGACGGAGCGTGCCTTGGAGGTAGGCCTGCTGCGCAAGCTGCGGCAGCCCCTGCACGAGCGAGCCCTCGAGGCGCTCGCGCCCACGAAGCACCGTGCGAAGCAGGTTTCCGGCCGACACCAAAGACAAGACGTCGTCGTCGGCGAACATCGAGGCGGCGAGGCGCGGAACGAGACGCTCCATCGGGCGATGAAGCCCCATCACGAGCGCGTCGAGCAGGTGCTCGGCGAGCGGACCGCTCTTCCCTTCCGCGACGAGGATCGCTTTGACGAGCGCCGCCGCCGCAACGTCGTGCACGGTCGCGCCGAGGTGCGAGAGCTCGGTGAGCTTGGTCTCGATCTCGGGCACGTACTGCACGGTCCAGTGCTCGACCGTGAGGCCGAGATCTTCGCCCGTCTTGAGGTTCGGACCGCGCTGCCAAGCGGCGAAGCCCACCTCGAGGAAGCGGCACTGGTAGAAGAAGCGCGACCGCTCGAGCGCGAGATCGCTCGCGAAGATCGCGAGCTCCTGCGGCTGCGGCCGACCGTGCTCGAGCGGGAGCCGCAGCTCCTTCAAGCGACGTTGGAAATCGAGGACCAGCGGGCTCTGCCCCGCAGACGCGCCGAGCTTGCCGACGCGCGCGCCGCGCATCACCTCGCCGAGCGCACGGAGCACGCGCTGGCCGAGGAGCGTGGTGTCACCCTTCACGAAGCACGTGCTTGCCGCTTCGATGAGCTCGACGCGACCGACGAACGGGCGACCGCGGAACGACGCGAGCTCGCGCGCGAACGCCATCGCCTGGATGGCGTCGGCCGTACCCACCACCTCGCCGTCCTTGCGCGCGAGACGGCTCGCCCCCACGAGGATCTCCTGCGCGGCGGCGCCAAAGGGGTCCTTCTCTTTTCGCGACTCCCAGACGCGCTGGTAAAACTCCGGGCCGCTCATGCCGGACGCGTAACCGAGCAACGCGTCGAGTCGAGGAAATGTGTAGGGCGCAAGGAACACCTCGGTCTCGACCGGGTGCTCGGGCTTCTTCGCGCGCTTCGGCGCCTCGCGCGGCGCCGTCTCGCGAAGGGCGACGGAGTGGAACGCGCCCGTGACGACGAGGACCTTCTTGCCGTTTTTTTTGGTCTCCGCGATGTGCTCGGCCATACAGGCCTCGCGCGCGAAGGTGCCATCACGCTTCATGCGCGCGTCGCCGGTCGACTGACGCGCGAGGTACGCGTAGGCCATGACGTCGACGGCCCAATCGAGGGGCTTCTTCTTCCAGCCCGACTGCTCGAACAGCGCCTCCCACAGCTCGTCGAAGTCGCGGCATCCCGCTTTGGCGACGATGGCGCGCGTAAACGAGCTCTCCGAGAGCTGATCGTCCTCCGCCGCACCGAGATGCTCGTCGGCGTCGCCATCGACGGCGGCGTGCTCGCCACCTTCGCCATCGTCGTCGTCTTCGTCGCGACCGACCTCATCGCCGCGCTCGCCGTAGACGAGGTCGATGAAGCGCGCCTTCTTCTCGTTGGCCGCGCACCAGCGCAGCGCGACGAGCTCGGGCGAGTAGTCGCAGAACGGGTAGTACGCGCGACCGACGACCTCCTTGTCCTGCCGCGCCACCGCAACCAGCGCGAAGGGCGTGACGTGCTCCTTGTCGGAGAGGATGTCGATGCGCTCGTTGTAAGCGGCCGGCCCTTCGATGAGCACGACGTCGGGCTCGTGCTCGTCGAGGTACGCCGCGAGGTGCCGCGCGCACGTCGGGCTGTGGTGGCGCACCGGAAACAGCGCGAGCTTCGTTCCCCAACCGAGGGTCTCCGTGAGGGTCTTGCGAAGCTCTTTCGATCCGATCTCGCTAGCTATGCCGCTTCTGTCTGGCGGTCCACTTCGAGTCATGACGCGGTGGCGTTCGGGAGGAGCTTCTTGGCCTCGAAGAGCGCCGACCAGGCGCCGCCCTTGCGCTTGGCGCGCTCCTTCACGACGACGTCGAAGTAGGCCGACAGTCGCGGGATGTCGTCGGTCGCGTCCTTGATGACCGCGCCGGTGAGGTGCTGCACGATGTCTTCCGCGCGGAGCTTGCCCGCGCCGAAGTGGAACGCGTGGAGGCCAGCGGCGTACGCGACGCCGACAGCCTCGGCCGTCGAGAGCGCGGTCGACGGCTTGTCGAGGCGGACGCCCTCCTGACTCTCGCCGGCGCGGAGCTCCTGAAACGCGGTGACGAGGAGCTCGACGACGTCGCGCACCATGTCGACCTTCACGTTCGAGCGCGCGAGCAGCTTGGCGGACTCACGCTCGACGAGACCAATCTCCATCTGAAGGTCCGTGATCGGACGCACGGTCTCGAAATTGAATCGGCGCTTGAGCGCGGCGCTCATCTCGTTGACGCCGCGGTCGCGCGAGTTGGCGGTGGCGACGATGTTGAAGCCGTCCTTCGCGAAGACGACGTTGTCTGCGCCTTTCAGCTCGGGGATGAGCAGGACTTTGTCGGAGAGAACCGAGACCAGGCTGTCCTGCACTTCGAGCGGGCAGCGCGTCAGCTCCTCGAATCGGCAGATTTTGCCGTCCCGCATCGCGGTGTAGAGCGGCGATGCCACGAGCGCATCGAGCACCGGACCCTTCGCGAGAAGCAGCGCGTAGTTCCACGAGTACTTGATGTTGTCCTCGGTGGTCGCGGCGCTGCCCTGCGTCGTGAGGAGGCTCGTGCCGCAGATGGCGGCAGTGAGCAGCTCCGAGAGCATCGACTTCGCGGTGCCCGGCTCGCCGACGAGCATGAGCCCGCGCTGCGAGGCGAGCGTGACGATGGCGCGCTCGACGAGCGAGTCGTCGCCGAAGAACTTCTGCGTGATCTCGAGATCCTTCTTGCCGACCTTTTTGCCACGGGAGCCGAGGATGAAGGTGGCGACCGCGCGCGGCGACATGCGCCAGCGCGCCGGCTTGTCGTGGGTGTCGGCAGCGGAGAGGACGGCGAGCTCCTCTTCGTAGAGA
>CAXSGV010000444.1:0-6169 GCA_964236615.1 uncultured Polyangiaceae bacterium | reverse complement strand
TCGCCGGGCATCCCGACCTCGGCGCGGGTGAGCGCGCGCGCGTGAGGAAGCCCGACGCCAGCGCCCCCCGCCCGCTTGCTGTCGCCTTCGAAGATCGTGCGGTGGCGTTCGGCGGGTACGCCCGGTCCGTCGTCCTCTACATCGACGTGGACACCGACCGGTGTCCCTTCGAGCGTGACACGGACCTCGGTGCCCGCGGGCGCATGGGCGAGCGCGTTCAGGACGAGGTTCGTGAGGACATGCGAGAGGTCGGCGCCGCCAGGCACGCGCACGCCGGTCGAGCCTTCGAGTCGGAGCGCGACGTGCGTCGTCTGTGCGACGACGGCGAGCGCGGCAAGCGTGTCGGCTGCAATGACGTCGATCGCGTCTTCTTCCTGACGCGCCTTCGTGTCGACCCCGATGGCGTGGCGCGCGAGGTCGCGTGCACCGCGAGCGCGTTGCTCCGCGATGCGAAGAGCGTACGCGATCGACTCAGGCGAGGCGCCGGGCGTGCGCGCTTCACCGATCCAGCCGAGGAGCACTGTGAGCGCGTTCGACACATCGTGAAGGACGCCGGCGAGCTCGCGGTGCGGATCACCCACGTCGGGGCCGGAAAGAGGCGGGGGTTTTGCGCGTTCGTCGACGGGCACGTCGAACGCAAACGTATCACCCCTCGCGCGATCCGGGGGGCACGCCTGGCGCGGAAAGCCTGCGCGCAACGCCCGCAAGATCGATCCCGGTGGCTGCACGAAGCTCCTCGGCGGTGCCGATCGCCTTGCGCGCCCAGTCGCCGTCGGCGCCATTGCCTCGCGCGGGGAGAACGGTGAGCTTCCGCACCACGACCTTTTTGTTGGCGCCACTGATGGCGTCGACGAGCGGAAGCATCTTCTGCAATGCGAGCACCTCGCGCGCCGCGGGGCCGGCCTTCGCGTACTGCTCGACGAGCGCGTGGAGGGCCGCGGCCTGGGCCCTACCCTGCTCGGTGATCCGCGACGCCTCGCCGCGAGCGCGCTCTTCGGCCGCCTTTCGATCGGCCTCTGCCGGCTGCACGACCTCGGCGTCGAGCTTGCGCTGAACCTGGAGAGCGCGCGCGCCCTGCCGCTCGATTTCGGCCTTCACCTGCGCGATCGAGGCGTGAACCTGACCTTCGGACTCGGCGATCATCGCGGTGCGCTTCGACTGCGCGTCGGCGATGCGCTTCTTGTACTGCTGCCGCGAGATTTCGAGATCTGCGTCGATGCGCGCGACCTCGGAGCTCATGGTGTTCGTCGCCTTCTGCACCGCGGCGTCGGCCTGGGCGGAAGCCTCGGCAATCGCCGCGGCCTGACGCACGACCGAGCCGCGGATGCGGCCGATCGAGTTCAGGTAGCCCACGTCGTCGGAGACGTTTTGAACCTTCAAGGTCTCGAGCGCGAGCCCCATGCGGTTCATGTCGTGCTCGGCCTCTTCGATGAGGGACTGGGCGAAGCGCGTCTTGTCCTCGTTGACCTGCTCGGGCGTGAGCTGCGCGAGAACGCCGCGGAGGTTGCCTTCGAGGGTCTCCTTCGCGATGCGCATGATCTCGGGCCGCGAGCGATCGAGGAAGCGCTCGATCGCGTTGTCGATCAAAGGCTCCTCGCCTGCGACCTTCACGTTGGCGACGCCAACCACGTTGAGCGGAATGCCGCCGCGCGAATATGCATTCTGCACGGATACGTCGATCGTGAACATCGTGAGGTCGATGCGGTTGACCTTCTCGAGCAACGGAACGCGGAGGCTGCGACCACCGCGCACGAGCCGGTACCCGACCTCACGACCCGCGAGCTGGCGCGCCTTGCCCGAGAACACGAGCGCCTCGTTCGGCGTGCTCACGTAGAGCAGGTTCTTCACGACGGCCGAGAGAACGAAGACGACGACGAAGCCAGTGAACAGAAGAACGAACAAGAGTCCCATCAGCGACCTCCCTGGCCGAGCGAGCGCGGGCCGACGAGCGACAGCACGTCGACGCCGAGCGCCTTGCCCGTTTCCTGAAGCACACGTGCGACGTTGAGCGAGAAGGCGCCCGCGACGGCTCCGAGGCTCTCCCCATCGCCGCCGTCGACGACCTCGAGGGTCGTGATCTCCATCTGCTCGACGCGGCTGACCGCCGCGGCGACGATCGCGTCGAGCTGCTGCAGCACGAAGATCTCGCGACCGAAGCCGCCCGCGGCGGTCCACTCGGCGGCGACCATCGCGAGCGCCTCGGCGGCGGCGCGCCCGTTCTCCGTTGTCGGAGCAGCCTCGCCGCGCGCGCGCGAAGCGTTGGCGAGCGCGTTGGCCTCGGCGGGGAGCACCGTCTCGACCTGGAGATAGAGCTTCGCGAGATCGGTGCGCAGGCGCTGGAGCTCTTGCTCCGCACGCGAGCGCGCAGTCTCGGCGGCGACTGCCGCTTCGAGCTCGATGCCGGTCGCTTCCGATTCGAGCTTGGCGATCTCCGCGCGGAAGCCGTTCTTCTTCTGAAGCACGAGAGACTCGGCCTGCTGCTGCGCCGACTCGGCACGCTGCCGCGCCTTGCTCTGCTCCTGACTCACGTTCTGATCAGCCTGGTTTTCGGCGTTCTGCGCGTCGCGCAGCATGGTCGCGATCTGCGCGCGGCCGAGGTTCTGCAGGTACTTCTGCTCGTCGGCGACGTGCTGCACTTTGAGGACGTCGAGCTCGAGACCGAGCTTGTCGAAGTCGTCCTTCGCGTTCTTCACGAGGGTCTCGGCAAATTTGAGGCGGTCCTCGTTGACCTCCTCGGGCGTGAGCTGGCTCAGCACCTCGCGCAGCACGCCTTCGAGCGTCTGCCGCGCGACGACGGCGATCTGGTTCGGGTCGACACCGAGGAAGCGCTCGACGGCCTGGCGGACGAGGCGAGGCTCGGTCGACACCTTCACGTTCGCGATTGCGTGGACCATGAGCGGGATGCCGCCCTTCGAGAACGCGTTCGTCACGCTGACCTCGACGCCAAAGAGACGCACGTCCATGCGCGACACGTTCTCGAGCAGCGGGATACGAAACCCGCGGCCGCCGTGGAGCACCTTGAAGCCTGCCTCCGATCCGTCCGGTAGCGTGTGCTTTCGCCCGGAGAAGATGAGGATCTCGTTCGGCGCGCAGATGTAGAGAAACCGCGAGACGACGAACATCAGCATCATCAGCCCGAGGATCACGGCGACCGCGATCCCGATCGCCAACATCACTTCGGCGGAGTCGGTGCCGAGGTCAGGCAGCGACGGCGGCCCACCCGAGGTCGCGTCGGAGTGAACGGGCGCGAGGCTGCCGAACGCGAGGCGTAGCTCTGTCATCGGCGGAGGATACGCCGGATGAGTCGGCGTCAGCGCAGCTCTTTCGGCGCCCGACTGACGGTCACTTCGGCCCCCTCGCACTCTTCGACGACGACCGCGTCACCGACCGAAAGTGGCTCGCGTGCGACGGCGACGCAGTCGACGTAGCTGCCCTTCACGTCGATGCGCACCTTGCCCTTGGCGCCCGCGCTCGCGGGGACGATCACGCGCCCCACGAGACCGACGACGTCGTTGCTCGTGGTGAGGCTCGATGGCGTACGGCGGCTGAGGGCGCGGATGACGCTGACAGCGAAGACGCCGGAAGCGACGCCTGCGACCAGCGCGGCGACGAAGGTGACGAGGGGCGTCGCGAAGTGAAACAGCGTCGTCGCGGTGCCGACGAGGCCGAACGCGAGCAACAAAAAGCACCAGAAGCGCAGGCTCGCGACGAAGCTCCACGGGCCATCGTGATCGCCCGCGTGCGTGTCGCCATCGTGTACCGTGGCATCGCCGCCGCCGGCGTCGTGGCCTGCAAAGAGCTGCACACCGAGCGCTCCGGCCGCGATGATCAACGCACCGATGTAGAGTGCAATCACGCTAGCGACGTTACGCTGTTCCTTGACCATGTCGATCCCCGCCATCACCGAAGCCGCCACCTTTCGACTCATCGTCGCGGCGCTCGTGGTGCTGGCTGTCCTCACCTGCGTCCCGCTCTGGGCCCCCGTCGTGCTCAGCGCGTGGGTCGCGACGATGGCGCGGCCGCTGCTCTTGCGCTTTTCGAAGGCGCTTCACGGCCGGGAGCGCGCGGCGGCATTGATGACGCTGTTCCTCGTCATTGCCATGATGGTGCCCATCGTGATCGCGGTGCTCTCGCTCGCGGGCGGGGCGAGCGATCTCGTGAGCAAGATCAGTCAGTCGAAGGGCGGCATCAGTGGCGCCCTCGTCGCCGCGGTGTCGGGCGATCGCGACACGGTGTCGGTCCGAGAGCTCGCGTCCGAGCCGTCGAAGGTAATTCCGCTGATTCAAGAGCACGGCGCGCAAGCGATGAAGATCGCCGCGGGAATCGCCGGTGTCGCAGCGCACGCCGTCGTCGGAATGTTCATCTTCTTCCTCGGCGCGTACACGTTCCTGGTCGAGGGCCCCGCAGCGTACGCGTGGATCGAGGCGCATGCGCCCATCCCCGTCCACCACACGCGCCGGCTTCGCGACGCGTTTCACGAGACGGGTCGCGGGCTCTTCATCGGCGTCGGCTTGACTGGGCTCTCGCAAGGCATCGTTGCGACGATCACGTACGTGGCGCTCGGGGTCCCCCGCGCCCTCGTCCTCGGGATGCTCACCTGCGTCGCCTCGCTCATCCCCTCCGTCGGTACCGGGCTCATCTGGGTGCCGGTGGCCATCGGGCTCGCGCTCTCGGGCCGCACGACGCCCGCGCTCATCCTCGCGGTGGTCGGCGTCTTCGTGATCTCGACGATCGACAATGTGCTGCGGCCGATCTTCGCGCGCTACGGCAAGCTCGCGCTGCCGACTTATGCGCTCTTGATCTCCATCTTCGGCGGCCTCACGGTTTTCGGCACATGGGGACTCGTGCTCGGTCCGCTCGCCTTACGCATGGCGAAGGAAGCGCTCGTCTTGTTGCGCATGGAAAAGCTGGTGGCCCGCCGCACGGCCGCCCAGGCGGTCGGCGCGGTGCCGGACGAGTCACTCCTCGTCGATCGCGTCGACGAGCACGGCGCCCTCGCCGGCGGACCCGACGACGAGTAGCGCGCGCTTGGCGGCCTCGAGCGTGATGTCGCGCGCTTCGACGATCATCGCTGCGACGCGCGCGACGAGGAGGCCCTCGGCACCCGCTGCAACCGCGACCGAGCGCGCATGGAGCGCCATGTGGCCGCGCTGAATACCGTCGGTGGCAAGTGCGCGCACAGCGGCGAGGTTCGATGCAAGCCCGACGGCGGCGGCGACGGCGGCGAGCTCGCTCGCGGTTTCGACCGAGAGCATGCGGAGCGCGAGGCGTGCGACAGGGTGGACGCGCAGCGTGCCGCCGACGGTGCCGAGCGCGAGCGGCAGCTCGAGACGACCGACGAGCTCCGCGCCCTCGCGACGCCAGATCGCAAGTGGCGAATATTGGCCACTCGACGCGGCGTACGCGTGCGCGCCGGCTTCGACCGCGCGCCAATCATTGCCCGTGGCGATGACGACGGAGTCGACGCCGTTCATGATGCCTTTGTTGTGCGTAGCGGCGCGGTAGGGATCGAGCTCTGCGAACCGTGACGCGTTGAAAATGCCATCGGCGACGGCCTCACCGGCCGCGCGTGTGGCGCGCCCGCCGGCTGGCTCGGTGGTCATCCCGACGAGGAGCGCCGACGCGTGCACGATCGCCAACCGGCGGCCGTGGTCCTGGGCGTAGGTCGCGGCCCAGGTGAGCGCGATGTCGCTGTGCAGCGAGCCGTCCACACCGACGACGACCGTGCCGGGCGCGAGAGTGTCCATGTCTTCATCCTCAACTAAAGCTGTGAACCAGGGCAGAGGACGACGGCCCCGACCCCCGGGACCTTCGTCCGTGCGGGCTCACGGTCGGCTGGCTGACCGAGCCGATCAGGGCTCCGACGAAGCCGCCGTGACCTCGCGAGCCCACCACCAGCAGGTCAGCGGGCGTGACGGCCTCCACCAGTACCCGAGCCGGGTGGCCTTCCTCGACCAGGGTCGTGGTCACGACGTCGCGGTCCCGCGTGGCCTCTAGGGCCAGCCGCACCGCCTCGGCCTCTGCGGCGAGGCCCAGCTCCTTGTCGATCGACGGATCCATCCCCAGGCCCCAGACGTCGCCGGAGTAGGTCATCGGGTGCTGCCAGCAAGACACCACGTGCACGGGGCCGCCCCTGAGCCGGGCCTCCCCAAACGCCCAGTCGAGGGCG
>CAXSGV010000443.1:1882-6265 GCA_964236615.1 uncultured Polyangiaceae bacterium | reverse complement strand
CCGCCCCAGGATGCGGCGCGCCTCGGCGGCGTCGAAGTTCTCGTCGAGAGCCGCCGCGGAGTGAGTCGAGAGATTGTCCATCACCGCGCGGACTCGCTGCGCCCGCGGTGACGCACGTCGACGAGGTCACGCATGCACTCAGCGAAGTCGCGGCATGTGCAGCGGTCAGTGACCTTGGCGTGGCGCCACCGCCGGTGCACGTCGACAAACATGAAGACGTTCGCCGTGCCGTTGCGCACGCACTCGTAGTCGAAGCGTGCCGCCCAGCCTGGCTTTGCCACGACGGGCACGCGCGATTCGCCGACCAGCTGTCGCGGCGTCTCGTCGAAGCAGACGACGGGGTGCTGCTCGTCCGGCGCTTCGGCGTACAGCTCGAGCACGTCCTCCATGCGTGCGACGAAATCCGCGTCGACCTTCGGGATGCACCACATCTTTTTCTGCCACGGTTTCAGCTGGTTTTCAGCGACTCGACGACGGACCTCTCCGACGAGAGCGAGGCGTGCTTCGTCAGCCGCACCACAGGGGCCGTCCCCTGCGGATGGCGTCAGCCAGCAGCGCCAGCGTCCAGCGCGCTCGCCCGGCGGGCGGCACCAAGCACGCGGTCGCAACGAGCAGTGCCTCCTCCTTCGCCGCGAGCTTGCCGTCGGCAACGGGTCGCGGCTCTTCGCTGAGCGCAGCCTCGAGCCCCTCCTCGACGAAGCGCCGCGGTTCACCGAGAAGCAGGGCCAGTACCTCGCCTTCATCCACACGTACGCGTTGGTGAACCGGCGCCGCCCCCAGAGGCGACATGCAGCTCTTCTTCGGAGTCACGCCGCCCTCCTTGCATCGGATGGTCGTCGAACTCGAGAAGCTCGGCCTGGTTCGGCGAGCTCCTCGACAAGCGAGAAGCATCGAGTTGTGCCTATCCGTCGACGAAATCCCTCGGCTGCTGCCCCAACCGTTCCATTCCTCTGGGTCGCGAACAGCTCTGAGCTCGGTCGCGCGCTCAGAACGATCCGTCGAGCGTGCCCGCGGCGCCGACCCAGACGCGCACGCTGCTCGCCGCCGTCTTCGATGTGGAAGAAGACGCGGACGACGACGAGGGCGCGAGCAGGTAGAGGACGATGCCGCCGGCGAGGAGAACGCCGCCGGCGATGAACGCAACGGTCGACACGGTCGTCTGCGTGAACGCGCGATCCTGAAGTGGCCGAAGCCGCGTCTGCGCAGCCGGCGCACACCGCGCGTTTGGGTATGTCCCCGAGCACTCCGGATCCGTGTCGACGGCCTCCGCGAGCGCGCTTCGCGACGACAAGGACAACGCGCCGAACACCGTTCCCGTGAGGACGCCCGCCCGCCCCTCGCCGCCCGACACCAGACCGATCGTCCTCGTCGCGCTCGGGCTCGGGCTCGGGCTCGGGCTCGGGCTCGGGCCACCGTCGACCGAAGCGGCGCTGGTGACATCGTTACCGGGAGCGGCCAGATGGATGTCGAATCGGAGCCGGTCGCCCGCCTTGCCGCTCGCTTCGCCGCGCCATCGTCGTCCATCGGGCGCAGTCGCCTCGAGAACGTGGACCTCGCCAGGCGTCAAAGCCATCACCCACGGACGCACGCCTGCCGATGTCCCGTCGGCGCTGAGCAGGAGCCCCGGGATCGCAGGCTCGGGCTCACGAACGACGATGCGCACGAGCCGAGCCTCGATCTGCGCGGCCGACTGACGGGCGGTGTCGACGCGGGGATCGCGGCGAAGGACCGCGTTGGCTTCGGCTTCTTTGAACTGATGGAACGCGTCGGGAAGACGACCGAGCGCCACGTAGCAATCACCGAGGTTGAGCCGCGCGCCCACGCTCGTCGGCTCGTAGTCGATGCTCTTGCGAAACTCCTCGAGCGCAAGATCGCAGCGGCCCGCTTGCACGTGACGGCGCGCGACTTCGAAGTGCGACTCGGCCCGTTCGCGATCGGTCGTCTGCGCGGACGCGGGCGACGCCGAAGTCATCAGCGCGACGACGGACGCGAGGGTCACACCGAGCACACGCCGCATGCCTCGTCCTAGGGTACTCACTTGCGCGGGCGAGGAACACCGAAGCGTTCGAGTCGCGAGATCAACGTCCCGCGGGAGATGCCGAGCGACTTCGCGGCGCGCGTCTGGTTGCCATTCGACTGACGCAGAGCCTCGAGAATGCGCCGGTGCTCCGCCTCGTCGACGACGGCCGAGAGCGATCCGCCGCCAGTCGCCGCAGCGTGCTCGGCCCCGCCGAGGTCGAAATGCGCCGCTGTGAGCACGCGCCCTTTTCCAAGGAGCACGGCCGTCGCGAGCACGTTCTTCAGCTCGCGAACGTTGCCCGGCCAGGTATGTCGTCCGAGCGCCGCCATCGCGTCGGAGCTCAGGAGCATGCGTGGTCGCGCGTGCTCGGCCGCGAGCTCGACGAGCAGGCCGTCGACGAGTGCACCGAGCTCGCCGATACGTGCGCGCAACGGCGGTACGACGAGCGAGACACCCGCGAGGTGATGGAAGAGCCCAGCTTCGAGCTCACCGTGGGACGTCGCCGCGAAGAGATCGCGCGTCGTCAACGTGATCGTTCGAACGTGAGCGCCCGCGGAGCGCAGGGCCGCGAGCAGCACGGCCTGGGCAGCGCCCTGCAAGAGCGAAGGCTCGCGGACGACGAGCGTGCCGCCATGTGCAGACCGCACATACTGAACGACGTCCTCGGGTCGCGTCGCGTGCGTCGCGGCGAGCAAGACGAACGCCGAGGACGCGCGCTCGGACGCCGCGTGAACGCGCGCCGCAAGGAACGCTTTCCCCGTACCGGGCTCGCCGACGAGCAGCACCGCGACGTTGCTGTGGGCGACGCGGAGGATCATGCGTTCCATCGAAGCGATTCCTGCGTTCGACGCACCGGTCGACGCGAGGAGATCGCGCGAGGAATCGTGGCCCGCACGAACGAGCAGGAGCGCGTCACCGAGCTCGATAGGGGCGCCCGGCACGACGAACACGCTCTCGCCCTTCTTCAGCGCGCGGCCGGCGACGACGGTGCCGTTGCGGCTGCCGCAATCTTGGATCGTGACGTGCGGGCCGAGCATGAGCTTTGCGTGAGCGCGCGAGAGCGTCGGGTGATCGATCACGATGTCCGCATCGAGGCCACGCCCGATCACGACGGAGCCCGCGTCGGGAAGCTCGTGCTCCTTCGCGGAGCTCCCGCAAAGGACGAGCAGCATTCGACCGCGTGAGCCACGCCCATCGCTCGTTGCCGTCTCGGTGTCGGACATCGCGTCACCGAGGACTTAGCCCGTTTCGCCGCGTCCGGCGATGTCGACGACGGTTGTACAGATCTCTGAACAAACTGCTCCATCGCTCGCGCAACGGTGAGTGGTCTCTTGCCCGTCCGCGCGGACGCGCCGTGGCGTCGCCTTGGCTCGGCTGCAGCGTGCAAACCGCCGCGAAACTCGGGGATTCGTGAGTGGCCGGCGCCGCGCGGTGGTGGGCACTCGCGTTGCAATGGGTCGTGTCACGGTCCGCGCGCGACTCGTGCGAACGGATCCCTCCTCGGCCCCTTCAGCGAAAGAGAGCAACCATGCGACACCCTCACCGAATCCATCTCGCCGGCGTCAGCTTCGCAGCAGCGATTCTCCTCACCTACGTCGCGGGTTGCTCGAGCACCTCCGAGGATGGGTCCGACGAAGAAGTCGGTGTCGGCAGCGAAGGCAGCGAGCTGAGCTACGACGGGTCACGCGGAAACGTGATCGCCGATCGCGCTCTTTCGCTGTGGAGTGGTCACCGTTCGCAGGACCTGTGCCTCCGTGGCGTGCGCACGTCGCTCGAGAGCTCCGGAGTCGTCAACCCAGCGTTCCCGCGCTTCGAGTCTGCGGTCGCGTGGGACAAATGGGCACGCGCAAACCCGGGTGAGCTGTCGCGGCGCGGCTTCACGAAGATGAACCTCGACGTCAACCAGATCCCCCGTGGCTCGATCATCACCTGGCGGCCGGGTCAGTGCGGCTACCACGCGCAATACGGCCATATCGAGATCGTGACCGACGGCGCGTCGTCGCGTGCCTGCAGTGACTACTGCGGCAACATCAAGAAGACGTGCGGCGCGCCCGGGATCTACGTTCCCGTCGGCGCAGGCGGCGGTGGCGGCGGTGATAGTGGGGGTGATTGCTCGGTACACGCCGACGGGAAGCTCTATTGCACGAACCGTGGCGGCGCCGCGATGCACGCGTCGACGAACAACGCGAGCCCGGTCGTCAACACGCTCCGCACCACGCGAAGCTGGTTCGACTGCTGGGGGACGGGCGAGCGTCACGCCGGCGGCAACACGACCTGGTACCACACGCTCGGCGACGACAACGGCAACTGGGGCTGGGTCCCGGCTGTGAACCTGAACACCTCCAGCGCCTTCAACACAAACC
>CAXSGV010000443.1:0-1872 GCA_964236615.1 uncultured Polyangiaceae bacterium | reverse complement strand
CGCACCTCAACCTGGTGCTCAACTCCACCGTCAACGCCTTCGACGCGAACCCGAGCGGGGCCGGCCTCCGGCGCTGCAACTGATCATGCTCGCTCGATGGCCCATCGTTGGGCTCCTCGCCGTGGTGATCGCGTCCTCCGCGGGCTGCTCCGCGGACGCGATGGACGGCGAAGAGGCAAACGCAGACGAGTCGGCGCTGACCTCCATCTCGCTCGACGTTCCGTTGGTTCTGCAGAAGCCGGAGCTTCCTCGCGGATGCGAGGTCACCTCGCTCGCGATGTTGCTGCGACACGCCGGCGTGAAGGCCGACAAGATGACGCTCGCGAGCCAGGTGAAGAAGGTGCCGTACCTCGCGAACGGTGTGCACGGCGATCCGTACGAGGGCTTCGTCGGCAACATGACGGACTTTGCCCAGCAGGGGTACGGCGTCTACCACGGCCCGATCAAGGCGCTCGCGGAGCAGTATTTGCCGGGCCGAATCGCGGACCTCACCGGCGCGTCGTTCGACGACGTGCTGCAAGCGCATGTCGCGCGCAAACGCCCCGTGTGGGTCGTCACGAACGCGACGTTCAAGCCGCTCGACGCGGCCCAGTTTCAAACATGGCAGACGAAATCGGGTAGCGCGCGCATCACGTGGCACGAGCACTCGGTCGTCATCACCGGCTTCGACGCGACGACCGTCACCATCAACGATCCACTCGACGCCGCGCACGGCAAGATGAAGAAGCTCGCGCGCGCGGACTTTCGTGTCGCATGGGAGCAGATGGGCAAGCAGGCGCTCACGTACCTCCCTGCGAGCGCTCCGGTGCCCCCGCTTGCGAGCCAGACGACGGCGTCGTGCGCCGGTGTCACGATTCCCCGCGTTCCCACGACACGAGGCCCGGCCGATCTCGCGCCCTACGATCTGACCGCCTCGCATGCCATCGCTTGGACCGAGCTTCGGCCGGGCGACGCGCTCAACCGCAACGTTGCCGGCTCCACGGGCAAGCACGTGGCGTTCTTCGCAGGGTGGGCCGACGCCGCAAAGACAACAGCGTGCGTCGTTCAACCCAGCGCGGGGACGACCGCGACTGCAAACGCGTACGGAGCGAGCGCGCGTGCAGAGCTCACGCCGATTCGCTTCGAGAGCGCACCAGGCGGGTGGCGCAGCGCGCCGATCGGCGTCGACTGCAGCGTCCACGCCGACGGTCGCCTCTATTGTACGAACACGGGCGGCGCGGCGATGCATGCCGAGCCGAACGCGACGTCGGCGACCGTCAACCACCTGCGCACGAGCTACAGCTGGTTCGAGTGCTGGCAGACGGGCGAGCGGCACGCGGGCGGAAACACCACCTGGTACCGCACACAAGGTGACGACAACGCGTCGAAGGGATTCTTGCCCGGCGTGAACCTGAGCACGCCCGATGACTTCGACGCCGATCCGAGCGCGCGCGGTCTTCGAAAGTGCCAACCCTGAGCGCCCGTCTTCGGCGGTGACGCGTACGGCGCGAAGTCACTGGATCGATGTCACCGGATCGGACTCGACTCCGCACGCTGCGGAGTCGAGTCCGCAGCCGACACCACGGCAGGCGACCGGGATCCGGCGATGGGATCCGCCGCGCCATCACGAAATCCGGGCCGCTGCGCGCGAAGCCGAGCGCGCGCTTTCGCGGGCGCACGCGGGCGCACGCGAGCGCCTCGCGTGGCGACGCGAGCCCGAGAGCCGGCACGCGACTTGTAATAGGCCTTCCCATGCGCACCACGAACCTCTTCGCCATCTCGCTCGCTGTCGTCGTTGGATCCTCGTCGATCGGTTGCTCCGGCGGCGACGGAGAGGAGCTTGGCCAGACGGACGACGAGCTCACGACCGTCGGCGACGAGACGAGCTGAAAG
>CAXSGV010000442.1:0-6267 GCA_964236615.1 uncultured Polyangiaceae bacterium | reverse complement strand
CGCGCACGTCGGGCCTGGTTGCCCACCGACGCCGGGGCCGCCATAACCGCCGTCGCCGCCGAGGCCACCGTTGCCACCTGCGCCACCGTTGCTCGAGCGAAGCGCGCCGCGAAGGATCGTGACGTGCGCGTCCCACGTGAAGAGGGCGATGCTGCTGCCGCCGCCGCCACCACCGAGTCCAGGACTGCCGGGCCCGCCGCCGCAACCCGAGACGCCATCGGTGCCGCAGGACGTGCCCTCGGGCGCCGCGTTGCAGAGCGCAATGCCACTGCAGGAGACGCAGCTGACGCAACTGCCTGGCTGGCCGGGTAAACCAGCGTGGCCTGGCGTGCCTGCCGTTCCGATGTCGCCCGCAGCGGGCGCGAACCCCAGAAGGCCGATCGTTCCGGCGTCGGCACCTTCGCCTGTCGTGCCTGGAGGGAAGCCGACACCGCCGTCGCTGCTCGCGCAGCCGGCATCACCCTGGCCGCCGATCGCCCCGCCCTCGCCCGCGACGCCCGCGCCGCCGTTCTTCACGGTGACGATGACGTCGATGAGCGAGAGCTCGGTCGAGGGGTGGCGTGCGACGACCCCGTAAAGCGTCTCGCCTGGATCGGCGAGGTCCTTGCTCTCGATCGACAACATCTCGAGCTCCGCTCTCCCGCCGAGCGTGTCGGCGAGCACTGTGTCGGTGAAGGCGATGGGCGCCTTCACGACCGTGGCGGTCGCGCGATTGTTGCAAACTACACGCCATTCGGGATCGGCACCGGCAACGGACCGCACGCTCCACCCGCCCTGGATGCGAAAGCCAGCGAAGAGCACGAGGTGCTCGACGTACGTTCCGCGTGCGACGTAGACGATGTTCTTCTCGGCAAGGCTGCGCGCGCGCTCGATCGCCGCGTGAATCGTCTTGCAAGGCGCCGCGCGCGTCCCGCAGGAGAGCGTGTCGACGCCATCCGGCGCGACGAACATCCCCGCAAAATCGTCGTAAACGCCTGGATCGCAGCTTCCCGCGTCGCTCGCGTCGATGGCGGTGGCCGAATCGGTGCCGGCGTCCTCGGTGCTGCCATCCACCAAGACCGTGCCGTCGACCGCGGCATCGATGCCTGCGTCTTCGTCAGGAACGACCGCGGCGTTGGTGCCGCCGCAGGCGTAGGCCGCAGCGCCGGCCAAAGGCAGCCAAGTGACCAGGACCACACGCGTGGTCCGCGAGCGAAACGAGGCGAAGGTCATGGGAGGTACCAGCGTTAACCCATACCTCCGAAGCCCCTACGCGGCGAGCTTTCCGCGCTATTTGCCGAGGAACTGCGGCTTTCGCTTGGCGGCAAACGCGACGAGGGCTTCGCGCCGGTCCTCCGACACGAGCACTTTTCCGTAGCTGACTTTTTCGAGCTCGAGCCCGAGCTCGAGGGTCGTGTCGAGCGCGCGATCGATCGCTTCGAGCGCGGCAGCTTGCGCGAGCGGCGCACCGTCGGCGATCGGCTCGATCCACGCGAGGACGTCGTCGACCAGGTTCGAGCCCTTCGGAACGACGCGGTTCACGAGGCCCCACTCGTGCGCTTCCTCCGCGGTGAGGCGGCGGCCGAGTAGGATCATCTCCTTCGCGCGCGCCTCGCCTACGACGCGCGGCAGACGTTGCGTCCCACCGGCGCCGGGAATGATGCCGAGCGAGGTCTCCGGAAGACCGAGCGTGGCGTGCGCCGAGGCGACGCGGAGATCGCATACGAGCGCGAGCTCGAGGCCGCCACCGAGCGCGACGCCGTTGATGGCTGCGATCACGGGCTTGGGCGAGCGATCGAGCGGACCGAGCTCCGACCGATAGAGCTCGACCTGCACCCGAATGTCGTTCTCGGTCATCTTCTGGCGCTCTTTGAGGTCGGCGCCGGCGCAGAAGACGCGGTCGCCCTGCCCCGTGAGGATGATCGCGCGCACCTTGTCGTTCGCGAGCGCCTCGCGCGTGAGGCGGCCGAGCTCGAGCAGGGTCTCGCGTGAGAGGCTGTTCATCCGATCGGGGCGATCGATCGTCCACACCTCGACGGGCCCGCGCGTCTCGACGCGGATCGGTTTCTCTTCGCTCATCGCTTCCTCGCTCGCGCCTTCTCGGGCTTGATCGCCTTGCCGGCCTTCGATGGCTTGCTCTTCGCGATCTTGCTTGGCTTTACAGGACCGTCCGCGGCCTTCGGCTTGCCGACGCGCGCCTCGATCTGCGTGAGGCGTGCCTTGAGCTCACCGTGCTCGTTCAGGAGCTTGTCGAGCTCTTCGCGAAGCTGATCGCTCGCGCGCTTGGAGTCGCCGCCGAGATCGCGCAGGGTCTCTTTGAGGCGTCGCCGAACACGTGCATCGAGATCGACCTCGAGGCGCGCACGAAGCGCGGCGCGCGCCTTCACGTCACCGTACTCGGCGAGCGCGCGTGCGACGTCGACGCGCAGGTGCGGGTCATCGTCTTCGAGGAGCTCCTCGAGCGTCTCGCGGCCGCGCCGGTCGCTCATGAGCTTCGGGAGCGCGAGGATCGCCGCACGGCGCGCGCGCGTGGGGTAGCCATAGCGCGTCCGCGCGACGAGATGCGGCGAAGCGCGATCGTCACGAAGCGCGGCGAGACCATCGATCGCGCCGACGCGCACGACGTCCGCCCACGAGGGGCGGTCGAGGAGATCGACCAGTGTCTCGAACGCCGCCGGCTGCTTGGTGCGGCCGAGCGCACGCGCAGCCTCGGCCTCGACGAGGTAGCTCTCGTCGCGGAGAGCGCGCGGCCGAATCGCATCGAGAGCCGCGGTCGTCTTGAAGCGACCGAGGGCGGCCACGACGGCGCGACGCACCTTTGGATGCTTGACCGTGACGTTGCGGAGGAGAGCCACCATGCCTTCGCGCGCGCGAAGCGTACCGAGCGAATCGGCGGCCGTGGCGCGCACGCCCCAGAACTCCTTCTCGTCTTCGAGGCGAGCAACGAGCGCGCTGATCGAGATCGGATCGTCGCTCTTCGAGAGTGCGTGCGCGGCGAGCCAGCGACCACGCGCGGTCGGCGCGGAGGCGAGCTGCGCGCGCAGCATGTCGTTCGGAACACGCAGCGTGACGTCACCGAGAACGTGCATCTCGGGATCGACGACCACGAACGCGGGGCGTGTGGCCGCGGCGATCGCGAACGTCTCCTGCTTCTCCTTCACGCGCACGCGCTCGCGCTGCGTCTCGCCGCTTTCGGTGACCACGTCGAGGTAGAGCACGAGGTCGAAGGTCGCAGGCACGTCATCCGCGTTGGAGTGCGTCTGCTTCACCGTGACGGTGAGGACCTGGCGGTCCCACGCGATCTGCACGTCGAGCTCGGGGTGACCGGGCCGGTAAACCCACTGCTCGAAGAAGCGTCCGAGGCTCTTGCCGCTCACCTCTTCGAGCGCGCGCATCAGATCGCGCGTCTCGACGACGCCGTTCGCGTGTCGCTTCAAATAGACGCCGACACCTTTCCAGAAGAGATCGTCGCCGAGCTCGAGACGAAGGAGGTGCAGCACGAGGCCGCCCTTCTCGTAGAGGTGGCGGTCGAACAGATCGAGCGGCGAGTCGTAGCTCTGGCACACGATCGGACGGCGGTAGCGGCCGATGGCCTCGCCGAGGTAGGCGTCGAGATCGTTCTTCAAGCCGAGCTGGAGCTCGTCTTTGCCGAGCATCTTGTCGCGCCACACGTGCTCCATGAAGGTGGCGAAGCCTTCGTTGAGCCACCCCTCGGACCAGTCGCGGCACGTGACGTAGTCACCGAACCACTGATGCGCGGGCTCGTGCGCGATCAGATCGTCGGACGTGATGTCGACCGCCGCGCGCTCGTCGAGCAAGATGTGCTCGTACATCGTGGTGGCCGTCGTGTTCTCCATGCCGCCGAAGATGAAGTCGCTGACGACGACCTGCGCGTACTTGTTCCACGGGTAGCTCACGCCGGTGAGCTTGCCGAAGTGGTCGATCATGTCGGGCGTGCGCGCGAACGTGCGCTCGCCGTCTTTCTCGCGGCCCTTCGGCACGAGGTACGTGAGCGGCACGTCGCCTGCGGTGTCGACGAGCTCCGAGAACTCACCCGCGACGAGCGTGAGCAGGTAGCTCGGGTGCGGCGCGTCCATGCGCCAATGGAAGGTCCACGCGCCGTCGGCGGGCGTCTTCTTGTCGACGAGGGCACCGTTCGACAGCACATAAAAGCCGTTCGGAACGGTGACCGTCATCTCGGTCGTCATCTTCACGTGCGGCTTGTCGTGGCAGGGGATGAAGTGACGGGCGTCCTCCTCCTGGCACTGGCTCCACACCTGGCGCGGGCGATCGGTGACGTGCTCGTCGGGCGCGAGGAAGTAAAGGCCGCGCCGCGGCGTGGCCGAGTAGCTGACCGTCAAAGTCGCTTGGTCGGTCGACGCCGGCACCGTGACCGTCAGCGTTTTGCCGTCGTAGGCGTAGGGCGCCTTCTTCCCGTCGAGCGTGACCGCGCGCAGATCGAAGCCGACGGCGTCGAGCGGGATCTCGGTCGCAACCGGATCGATCCGACGCAGCGTCAGCGACGCCGAGCCGGTGACGCTCTTCTTGTCGAGGTCGAGCGCGAGGTCGAGCGCGAGATGCTCGACCGCGAACGGGCGATCGCGTTCGAAGTGACGAAGGGTTCCGACGAAAGCGAAGGGGCGCGCAGCTGCCGCGCCCGCCTCGGCGTGTCGTTCGTGAGAATCAGAGGAGTGCGCTGCGAGACCACACCCGCAGCGGGCGTGGAGACGGTGCTCGGTAGGCATTCGGGGGCGCGCATCTTGTCGCGAACCACGCGCTGGCGTCCAGCTTCCCGGTAACTGAGTCGTTACTGGGGCTCTCGGCCCCGCCTACTCCCTGCCTACTCCCTGCCGACTACCGGCCGAGCGCTTCGGCGCGGTTCACGATCCGGGGCGTCAGGAAGATGACGAGCTCGTTGCGTGAATCGCTGGCGCGGCGACGCTGGAACAGGATGCCGAGGATCGGGATGTCGCCGAAGAACGGGACCTGATCGAGGTTGCGACCCGTGTTCCGCGTGAAGATTCCGCCGATGACCGCGGTGTGCCCGTCCATGACGAGCAAATCGGTCTCGGCCTCACGCTTGAGGATCGTCGGATCGCCGCGCGCCGAGGTCTGGTTGAAGTCGGGCTCGTCTCGGTTGATCTTCACGTGCATCGCGACGCTGCCGTCGGCGGTGACGTGCGGCTTCACGAGGAGCTGGAGCTTCGCTTCCTGGAACGTGGTCTGAACGCCTTGCGCGCTCACCTGCGCGAACGGGATCAAAGTGCCCTGGTTGATGCGCGCTTCGCGGTTGTCGAGCGTGAGAATGCGCGGGCTCGACACGATGCGGAGCATGCCGCTCGACTCGGCCGCCGAGAGGCGAACGCCGAGGTTGAAGTTGTTGTCGATCGAGCCGAACGACAGACCGAGCGCGCCGCCTTGCCCGGTACCGGTCGCGGCCGGAAGGTTGACGGCGAAGTTCGGGTTCGGGATCTGCGCCTGGAACGGCGAGAGACCCGCGGTCGGCGTGTTGTTGTCGTAGTTACCGCCGGCGACGCCGACGCGTGACGGAAAGGCGACGCCCGTCGGGTTGCCGGTGGCCTCGCTGAACGTCGCGTCGCCGCCCCACTGGATACCGATGTCGCGGAGGTACTTGCTCGTGGCCTCGACGATGCGCGCCTCGACGAGCACCTGCGGCGTCTGCGTGTCGAGCGAGCGAATGAGCTCCTCGATGTTGTTCAGGTTGCCTATGATGTCGCGCGCGATGAGCACGTTGGTGCGCTCGTCGACGGCGATGGAGCCACGCGGCGAGAGGAGATCCTTCGCGCGAGCCTGGAGCTCGTCGGCCTGCGCGTAGCTGACCGGGATGAGTCGGGTCTCGAGCGGCGCGAGCTCGAGGTCCTGCTTTTGCTGCGCGAGGCGGAGCTCTCGCTCTTTCTGCAACGCGGCCATCGGCGCGACGCGGATCAAGTTCCCACCGCGCACCATGCCGAGCCCCTTCGCCTGGAGCACGACGTCGAGCGCCTGGTCCCAGGGGACGGTGCGCATGCGGATGGTGACGTTGCCCGCGACGTCGTCGGCGGTGACGATGTTCACGCGTCCGACGTCCGCGAGGAGACGAAGGATGTTGTGGATGTCGGCATCCTGGAGGTCGAGGTCGATGACCGAGTCGATCGAAGCCAGGGTCGCAGCCACCACCCGGTTGTCCGATGCCTTCCCGGCCACCAGGAACCCGTCGACGCTCACCACCTCAGCCGCACCTGCGACGGGCAGACCGCTCTCCCGAACCCGGGTGATTAGCGAATCCCG
>CAXSGV010000441.1:0-6279 GCA_964236615.1 uncultured Polyangiaceae bacterium | reverse complement strand
GAGCGACTCCGCGACATGGATCGCCTTCGCACCGAGTTCTACCGGAACATCTCGCACGAGCTCGCGACCCCGCTCACCCCCATCGTCGGCTACTTGCGCATGCTCGTCGACGAGGAGCTCGGCGAGATCACGAAGCCTCAAGAGAAGGCGCTGCGCGCGATGGACGACTGCGTGCGGCGGCTGCGCGGCATCCTCGACAACGTGGTCGACGTCATCGGTCTCGAGACCGGGCGTATGAAGTTTCTCCACAACCACTACGATCTTCTCGACGCCGTGCAGCGTGCCGTCACCGCGCAGGCAAGCGCCTTCCAAGACAAGCGCCTCACCGTCACACTCGAGCTCCCCGCGGGCCCGCTTCCCGCGTACGGCGACGCCGAGCGTCTCGGGCGTGCCCTCCACCAGCTGCTCGACAACGCCGTGAAATTCACGCCCGAAGGCGGCGCGATCGGGGTCGGCGTCTGGGAAGAAGAAGCCAGCTACGAGCTCGTCATCGCCGACACCGGACCGGGCGTCGCCGCCGATCGTGTGCATCGGATCTTCGATGCGTTCTACCAGGTCGACGGTACGACCACGCGCGCGCATGGCGGGGTGGGCGTCGGGCTCGCGATCGTGCGCCGCGTCGCGCGTGGCCTTGGCGGCGACGTCAAAGTCGAGCAAGGCGCAACCATCAAGGGGAGCTTCTTCTCCGGCGCCGCATTCGCGATGACGGTCGCAAAGCGCGCACCGACGGTTCTCGATGGCTCGGGCTGACGCGACTCGCCGCGTCTACCTCGACTGGAACGCGACCACACCGCCGCTCCCCGAAGTGATCGCGGCGATGCGCGCTGCGGCGGAGACGTCGTGGGCGAATCCCTCGAGCGTGCACACCGACGGTCGCCGCGCGCGTGCGTTCGTCGAGGACGCGCGCGCCGCCGTGGCCGAGCTCGCAGGCATCGACGCACGCGATGTCGTGTTCACCTCCGGCGGGACCGAAGCGAACAACCTCGCGCTTCGCTCCGCCTTCCCGGGCGACGGTGGGGGCGTGCTTGTCACGAGTCGCATCGAGCATCCATCGATCACGCGCGTCGCGGAGGCACTCGAGCGCGAAGGTCGAGCACGCGTGCACTGGCTCGCGATCGACACGAGCGGTCGCGTCGATCTCGACGACGCGAAACGCGTGCTCGCGGCGGGCGACGTGAAGCTCGTAGCCATCTCGGCGGCGAACCACGAGACCGGCGTCGTCCAGCCTGCAGCCGCCCTTGCCCAGCTTGCGCGCGCGGCGCGTGCGCTCGTGCACATCGACGCCGTGCAGGCCTTCGCGAAGGTGCCCTTCGATGCGAGCAGCGTCGACTTCTCGAGCGCGAGCCTCGCGGCTCACAAGCTCCGCGGACCCAAGGGGATTGGCGCGCTCCTGACGCGGCCCGGCTTGCGCATCGATCCCGTACTCCTCGGGGGTGCGCAGGAGCGCGGCATCCGGCCTGGTACGGTCGATCCCGTGGCCGCGAGTGGGCTCGTGGCAGCCGCGCATCACGCCGCAGTTGCACGCTCCGCCTACGCCGCTGTGGGTGCACTTCGCGACCGGCTCGAGAGCGCGGTGCTCGCGCTCGCCCCGGGCAGCGTCGTCAATGGTGCAGGCCGCTTGCCCCACGTCACGAACATTTCGATCCTCGGTTGGGAGGGCGCCGAGCTCGTCGCGGCGCTCGATCTCGAAGGCGTGAGCATCTCCAGCGGAAGCGCGTGCAGTGCCGGCACGACGGAGCCCTCACCCATCATCCACGCCATCGGAGGGCAAGCGCGCGCTCGCTCTGCGATTCGACTTTCGCTGGGTGAAACCACGACGGGCGAAGACGTCGACCACGCGCTTGCCGCCTTCGAGCGCGTGCTCGCGCGCGTGCCCACGCGCCCTTCACAAACCGGGTGAGACCAAGGGGCGAAGCCTGACCGCATGCGCGAACGGCATAGGGGAAGGTGTTGAGAGGACAGTCGTTTTGGCGCACGCGATTGTGGCCTCGCGGCTTCGCTTGAATGGAAACCGCGACGACCGCGACCGAGTCCGATGTTCAGTGACGAAGGACGGCGATCAGAACCGGATGGCCGTCTGCTTCGCGTCCGGTCCGGCGACCTGAATCGGAATCCAGAATGCCTTGATACGGGCGTAGCTGCCCTCGCGGTCGTACCCGGCGAGACCGAAGAGCACGTTCCACCAGTAGCCTTGCGGGGTCTCGCCGTACGAGAAGACGGGGAGCAAGTGGAACTCCCAGTCTTTGCCGCCGACCGCTTTCTTCTGGCGGTAGAGCGTGTTGCCTGCGACCTGGGTGACGGAGTCGTCGGTCGTGTCGGCGAAGCGCCAGTAAAGAGGGAAGCCGATCGTGGTGCGCCCCTTGGTGTCGGCGAAATCCCAGAAGATCGGCGCGAGCACCGTGTGCGCGCTCTTGTCGCTGCGACCGACGTAGACGATCGGGTGGAAGTCGGTCTCCCAGCCGTGCAGATCGTTCGACACCGTGACGTTCGGGAAGACCCACCACGTGCGCGACTGCCCGTAGGTCTCGAATTTTCCGACGAGCGGCGTCAGGAAATCGTGCCCCTTCGGGCTGTCCGACTGGAAGTAGAGCGGCGCGATCGCCCAGGCGTGGAGCCCGATGTCGGAGTCGCGGTAGTTGAAGAAGAGCGGCAGCACCGGGCCGACGGCGGTGAAGGCAGTGGCGCCGTTCCGCGTCGTTGCGTGCGTGACGAACGGCGTGATCATCGTGTCGACCCCCTTCTCGCCCTGCGTGATGCGACGCAGGTACCCGGGGAGGACGAAAAGCGACTCGGTCTCGGTGTGGCCGTAATGAAAGAACGGGAAGAGCGTGGTGTGGCTCTCCTTGATTCCGCCGGTCTCGGGGTTGCCCGAGATGTGGAAGAACAGCGGTGCGATGTCGAAGACGTCGCGCTTCGGATTCGTCTTCGAGATCACCGGTCCGATGACCGTGAGCTGGCTCGATTCGAGCTCGTTCCACTTGTGGTAGTAGAGCAGCGGCGGCGCGAGCGTGTACGTCTTGCGCGTGCCGTCGGTGCTGCCGTTGTCACCGTGGAAGAAGAAGGGCGCGACGCCCATGTCGACATCGGTCTTCGTGCGATCGCGGAAGTACGGACCGACGAGCGCGAACGCGTTGTCGGTGTTGTTGTGCATCGTCGTCAGCAGCGGCAGCGAGTGGAAGTAGCCGCCGTCCTTGCGCGAGCCTTCGAAGAAGAGCGGCGCAAGCCAGTTGTCGTGCTCGTCCGGGGCTTCACGGTGCACGATCGGGCCGAGCACGAGGACGTGGTTCTGGTGATCGCGCACGCGCCACGCGAGCGGAAAGAGGACGTCTGCGTCGACGTGCTCGGAGCGGCGCTGGTAGTAGAGGAGCCCGAAGAGGGACTCGCGGTCTTCCTTCAGCGGGGGTAGCGCAGTCGACCGCGAAGGATCGGGCAACCCACGCGTGTGCTCGAGGTAGAGCGGCGGCAGAAACCGAAAGCGGTAGTCGCCCTTCTTCTCTTCGTAATACGGGAAGTAGGAGCGCTGGAGCTGCCCCTCGGGCGACGGCGGACGCATGTCGCTGTCGGTACCGATCCGTCCTCGCACGCTCTCCGAAATCTCGAGTGGGTTGTCCGGCGGACGCGCGGTGGGCTCGGCGCGGGGCGCCGGCATGCCGCCTTGATCGCCAGCCTGCGCCTGACCGGCTTGGCCAGCCTGACCAGCCGGGCCAGCCTGACCTCCCTGGCCAGCCTGCGGCGGCGGCTCCTGCGCAAATGCGCGCGGTGCCGCAAACACGATTGCCGCAAGCGCGATCGCAAGCGCGAAGAGCACTGGAACCACGCGACGAGAGGGGGCAGACACGGAGGCGGGAGACATATCGCCCTCCTTGGACACTTGGGTCAAGCCCAAGTAAGAGCTTCTTCTCGTGAGCAAATCGCCGAAAACCCCGTCGTCGCAGCGCGAGGCGCCGCGTACGTGCGCCCTCGACCTCGGCGGCGTACGCATTGGCGTCGCGATCGACGACGAGCTGGGACTCTATGCCCACCCGCGCGGCGTTCTCGACGGCAAGGACCGTGGCGCGCTCATGAGGACGCTGAAGGAGCTCGCTATCCAGGAGTCGATCGGCCGCTTCATCGTCGGCCTGCCCCTCGACATGAAGGGAGGCGAGGGGGACTCCGCCAAGAAGGCGCGCGCGATTGCCCAAGAGATTGCGAACGCCACGGGGCTCGACATCGAGCTGTGGGACGAGCGCCTCACCACCGTCGAGGCGCGTCGCGCGCTCGCTGCGAGCGAGGTCCACGGCAAGAAGGCAAAGGCGCGCATCGACGAGGCGTCGGCCGTCACGATCCTCCAGGCCTGGCTCGATCAGCGCCAAAAGGCCCGCGACGCGCAGGACGAGGCCGAGGCCGAGGAGCGGCGATGAGCCTGAAGCCGGCCAAGCTGGGAAAGCCGGAAAAGTCGCGCGCGAAGAAGCGGCCGTCGTCGCGCCCGTCGAGAGCCCCGAAACCGAAAAATCTCGTCCAGACTGCGAGCGAAAAAGGCGACGAGGACCGCGCGCGCGCCAAAGGGGCGAACGTCGGAAAATGGGTCGCGACCGCGCTGCTCGCGCTTGCAGCGGGCCTCGGCGCGGCGATCTACTTCGTCTACCCGGAGTCCAAAGGGCCCGGGGGCGGCCGCGAGGTCGAGCTCGATTTGGTCGGCGACGAATCGCCCGACGCGCTCGCCGCGAAGCTCGCGGGCGCGGGTCTCGTGAAGAGCGAGCGCCTCTTTTCCTTCTTCGTTCGCGCGAGCGGCAGCGCGGGGAAGGTCGCGCGCGGCACCCACCTCTTCACCGACGATCTGTCGCCGCGCGAGGTGCTTGCGCGCGTCGAGAAGCGCGGCGCCGCGTCGCACGTGAAGGTGATCGTGCCCGAAGGTTGGACGCGCTTCGACATCGCCGAGCGCCTTCACAAGCTGCACGTCTGCCCGAAGCACGCCTTTCTCGAAGCGACCACGAGCTCGCGCGTCCTTTCCGATCTGCGGATCGACGCGCCATCGGCCGAGGGCTTCCTCTTCCCCGCGACCTACGAGTTCGCCCAGGACAGCCTCGCCGACGACGTCGTGAAGCGCATGAAGGCCGAGTTCGACAAGCGTTGGGCTTCGCTCGAGGAACGCCACCAGCCGGGCATGCTCGATCTGATGGAGTCGCTTCACTGGGGCATGAAAGAGATCGTCACGCTGGCCTCGATGATCGAGAAGGAAGCGGTCGTCGACGACGAGCGGCCCGTCATCGCGAGCGTGTTTTTGAACCGTCTCCGCGATCCCAAGTTCACACCGAAGCTCCTGCAGTGCGACCCGACCGCGGGCTACGGATGTGTCCTCGACCCCGCGTTGCCGTCGTGTGCAAACTACAAGGGAAAGATCACCCACGATCTCGTGGTCGATCCCGCCAACCCGTACAACACGTACAAGCACGAGGGGCTACCGCCAGGCCCGATCTCGAGCCCGGGTGCGAAATCGATTGAGGCGGTGATGTCACCGAGCACGACGCACTACCTGTTTTTCGTCGCAAAAGGCGGAGGCCGCCACAATTTCTCCGAGACGTATGGCGCCCACGCCGCCGCCATCGAAGAGTCGCGCGACAAGCACTGAAGCTAATTCGACGAGCTACCCCCCCTCACGCACGGCCAACGGTTGCGGCGCGTCCAAAAGCGCCGGGGCGTCTGGTGACGGCGCTGGAGCCGTAGTAAAGCCGCTCTCGTGATTCTCGCGGGCGACGTCGGCGGCACCAACGCGCGCTTCTCCGTGTACACGCCCGACGGCACGCGTGCTCTCCGCACCGAGAAGCTCTCGAGCAAGGACTTCGCGAGCGTGGAGCAGGCCGCGGGCGCCTTTCTCGCAAAGGGCAACGAGCGCGTCACCGCAGCGTGCATCGGCGTAGCGGGCCCCGTCCTGGGCGGTCGCTGCGAGACCACGAACCTCCCCTGGGTCCTCGATGAGCGTGCGATCGCCAAGGTGCTGTCGATACCGCGCGTCGCGCTCATCAACGATCTGGTCGCGCTCGGCCTTGGCGCCGCGACGCTTCCGACGGACCGCCTGCGCCTGATTCACGGCACACGCCTCCCTGGCGGAGGCGCGGGCAACGTCGCGATCCTCGCCGCGGGCACGGGTCTCGGCGAAGCGATACTCGTCCGTCACGATGGCAGGCTCATTCCGTGCGGCAGCGAAGGCGGCCACTGCGATCTCGCGCCGCGCAACGAGCTCGAGGTGGAGCTTCTCGCTTTTCTGATGAGGCGCCTCGGTGGCCGCGTCAGTTACGAGCG
>CAXSGV010000440.1:3588-6342 GCA_964236615.1 uncultured Polyangiaceae bacterium | reverse complement strand
GTTGAATTTTGTGAGTGCGAGTGCCTCGGGCGCGCTATACGCCGGCGTGCCGAGCACCGAGCCCGCCTGCGTGAGCGTGGAGTCGGGCATGCGCGCGATACCGAAGTCGGTGAGCTTAACGCCCGTCTCCGAGAGGAGAATGTTCTCCGGCTTCACGTCCCGGTGAATGACACCTGCCGCGTGCGCGCGATCGAGCGCGCCGCCGAGCTCGCGCGCTATCTGCTCGACGAAGTCGGGAGGCAACGGTCCATCTTCGTGGATCTTGTCGCGAAGCGTCGGGCCCGAGACGAGCTCGAACACGAGAAAGAGTCCGACGTTGGGCTCCTCGCCCATGTCGTGCAGCACGACCATGTTGGGGTGGCTCACGGTCGCCGCCGCGCGCGCCTCTTGCCGCATGCGCGCGAAGAGAGCGTCCTTCATTTCGGGCGGTATTCCGAGATCGTCGCGGAGGATCTTCACGGCGACCTGACGGCCGAGGACCGTGTCCTTTGCGAGGAGCACGCGCCCCATGCCGCCTTGTCCGAGGAGCCGCAGCACCTCGTAGCGGCCGATGCGCGCAGGCAGATCCATGGGAACCAGTTACTATCATGCCGCCTATGCAGCCTATGAGCCTTGCAGAAGCCGGCGTCTGAGACGACGCATGCGCTTCCAAAAACCTCTGCTGCGTCCGGCGCGGGTCATTCTCGCAATCGTTCTGCTCGCAATCCTCGTGACCGTTGCCGTTGGCGCCGTGCGTGGCGGCGGTGCGGCCAAGAGCGCGGGCGCGCCGCGCGTGCCCTCGGACGATCGCGAGATCCTCGAGCACGTTCCGGCGCTCGGTGCGGCAAGCGTCACGGTGCCGGGCGCGGCGCCCGCCGATCCGCGCGCACGTGAGCTGGCCGCACTGCGTCGCCGGCTCGACGCGGATCCGCAGAATGTCGCGGTGGCCGTCGAGCTCGCGCAGCTCGACATCGAAGAGTCACGGAGGCGAGCCGACCCCCGCTACCTCGGTCGCGCCGAAGCCGCGCTCGCGCCGTGGTGGAACGAGGGCGACGCGCCGCCGAAGGTCCTCCTGCTTCGCGCGACGATTCGCCAGAGTCTGCACGACTTCAAGGGCGCGCTCGTCGATCTCGACCGCCTCGTCACGCTCGAGCCGAATGATGCGCAGGCCTGGCTCACGCGCGCCGTCGTGCTGACGGTAGGTGGAAGATACACGGATGCTCGGGCCCGTTGCGCGCCGCTGGTCCGGCTCGCGGGCCCGCTCGTGGCGACAGCATGTCTCGCGCCGATCGACAGCCTGACGGGCCACGCGAAGGACGCGTACGTAGAGCTTCACGACGCGTACGCAAAGGCAGCGCCCACGATCCGTACCGACGCCGAGCGCGCGTGGGTGCTCTCGATCCTCGGCGAGATCGCGACGCGCGCTGGCGACGACGCCGCGGCCGTGCGCGACTTCGAAACGGCGCTCGCGGCAAGCGCCGACGACGCGTACACACAGGCGGCGCTCGCCGATCTGCTGCTTGACCTCGGGCGCGCCGCGGACGTTGCCAGACTGCTCGACGGCAAGACCGAAGATGACAATCTGCTGTTGCGCCTCGTCATCGCGGAGGGCGCGCTCGGCAAGCCGTCGCATGCCGAGCACGAGAGCTTGCTCGCGTCGCGCTACGCGGCGAGCGAGGAGCGCGGCGACGTCGTGCATCGACGCGAGCAGGCGCGCTTCGCGCTCACCGTGAAGCACGACACGAAGAAGGCGCTCGCTCTCGCGCGCGCGAACTGGGACGTGCAGAAGGAGCCCGCGGACGCTCGTGTGCTCCTCGAGGCAGCCATCGCCGCTGGCGATCCCGCTGCTGCGCGGCTCGTGGCCGATTTTCTTGCGGCGAACGGAGCCGAAGAGCCGCGCCTCGCCGCGCTCGCGGCGGCGGTTCGAAAGTGATGCGCTCGGTCGGTCGCGCGCTCGGCGCCCTCATCGCGTTCCTCGTCGTGATCGCGGTGTCGCGCACCGCGCTCGCTCACAAGCCGAGCGACAGCTACCTCACGCTCGACGTCCACGGCGCTGTCATCGCCGGGCGCTGGGACCTCGCGCTTCGCGATCTCGAGTACGCGCTCCATCTCGATGCCGACGGTGATGGCAACATCACCTGGGCCGAGGTCCGCGCGCGCCGCAGTGACGTGGCGGCGTACGCGTTTGGCCACCTCGACCTCAACGCCGGCGGCGCGCGCTGCTCGCCCGCGCTTTCATCGCTCGAGATCGCGCTCCACTCCGACGGCTCGTACGCGGTCCTCCGCTTCGAAGCCGTGTGCGGCGCGCCGGTGACGGAGCTCGACGTCGTCTACCGTCTGCTCTTCGAGCTCGATCCGCAGCACCGCGGGTTGCTCCAGCTCGTCACCCCCGCCGCTTCGCGATCGCACATCTTCAGCACGACGGCGCGCACGCACCGCTTCGACATCGCGGATGCCTCCCAGGTGAGCTCCTTCCAAAGCGCCGTGAAGGAGGGGATCTTCCACATCTGGGAAGGCATCGACCACCTCCTCTTTTTGATCGCGCTGCTCTTGCCCTCGGTCCTCTACCGCGAGAGCAAGACGTGGCGGCCGCGGGAGGCGTTTCGCCCAGCGCTGGTGGACGTCCTCAAGGTCGTGACCGCGTTCACCCTCGGCCATAGCGTCACGCTCGCCCTCGCGACGCTGCCGCTCCCCGCCCTCGCCCAGGAGGCGGGCGTCCCGTTCAACGACGATCTCGACGCCGCCCACCCGATTGCTCAAAGCATCGAAACGCCA
>CAXSGV010000440.1:0-3578 GCA_964236615.1 uncultured Polyangiaceae bacterium | reverse complement strand
CGTTTCGCCCAGCGCTGGTGGACGTCCTCAAGGTCGTGACCGCGTTCACCCTCGCGCACTCGATCACGCTGAGCCTCGCCGCGCTCGACGTGATCCGGCTGCCCTCACGCCTGGTCGAATCGGCGATCGCGCTGTCCGTCGTGCTCGCGGCCCTGAACAACGTCTTCACCGTGCTCGAGGGCGATCGATGGGTCGCCGCCTTCGTCCTTGGCCTCTTGCACGGCTTTGGCTTCTCCCAGGTTCTCGTCGATCTGGGCCTCACGGGCGGCGAGCTGCTGCGCATTCTCTTCGGCTTCAATGTCGGAGTCGAGATTGGCCAGGCCGCGGTCGTCGCCGTCTTTCTTCCGCTCGCCTTCGTCGCGCGCCGCTCGGGCGCCTACCGCACCGTCGTTCTACGCGGCGGGTCGATCGCGATAGCCGTGCTCGCGGTCGTGTGGCTCGTCGAGCGCGCGCTCGCCATCAAGCTGCTGCCCAGCTAGGGACGTAGCGGGACCGAAACGGACCGAACTACATCTTCGCAAACTGCGCGATGATGCGTTTGGACTCGGCTTCGCTCTCGGGCCCCTTCGGGTTTTGGAGGATGGTCAGCGTCGTCTGCTTGTTGATGTAGACGTCGCGGTTCGGGATGGCCTTGAAGGCGGTCGCCGATTCTTCGCGACCCTTCTTGGCGGCGGCTTCGTCGCGGTACTCGCACACGCTCATCGCGAGGTTGGCTTCGCTCGTCGCGCCTGCGCAATACATCGCGCCGACGGGGCTGCCCATGTGCTGCTTCGGGGCCTCCTTGAGCTTCATGCCTCCCTTTTGAAACGCCGCAAACACCTCTTCGGCGCGCATCGCGCCCGCGGGTCGATTCGCCGCTTCCTGCGTGAACTTGTCGCCGAGCGATGCCCCACGGCCAGGGTAGGCGGGCGTCGCGGATGCGCTACCTTGCACGACCGGTGCTGCGCTCGCGCTCGTGCTCGGTGCGGTGGCGCTCGCTGCAGCAGGGTCGCTTTTCGGCGCCGATTTGCAGCTCGCAGCGAAAGGGAACAGCCAGGCGACGGACAGTGCAACGACGACATCAGAGGGTCTGCGGTTCATTCGTGATCGTCATCGCATGCGGAATGCGTTCGGTAAAGCGCGCACGCGCGGCGCACGCGCCGGCGATCCACCCCCACGAGTGGCACGTAGTATGAGATCGGTAGCTTGGAGCAGTGCACTTTACTGGTGGTTCCGAAACGGGCCCCGCACGGAGGCGTAAAGATGAGAGCGCGAAAACTAATTAGCACGTTGGTTCTAGGAGTGTTGGGCGCGGTCCCCGCAGTCGCGATGTCGGGTGGAGACGCAGCGGCATCCAGCCACCGTGAGGCGCCCTTCATCACCAAAATGCCGAAGGTCGACAGCACGGACTTCTACATGTTCCGGAGCTACGAGGCGGCGCGCCTTTCGCAGGATTACGTCACGCTGATCGCGAGCTACCAGCCGTTCGAGGATCCGTTCGGCGGCCCGAACTACTTCACGATGGATCCGGAAGCGCTGTACGAGATCCACATCGACAACAACGCGGACGCGAAGGAAGACCTCACCTTCCAGTTCCGCTTCACCAACGCGCTCGCGGGCGGCGAAGGTGCGAAGCTCGACATCGGTCCGGCCGGCGCCAAGAAGTCGGTTGCCATCCCGCTCATCAACGCGACGCCGGGCACGACGGGCGACGCGAACCTGAACGTCCAGGAGAGCTTCACGGCGAAGATCATCCGCGGCGACCGCCGCACCAGCACCGACGTCAAGGACATCATGAACGCGGCGGGCAACGCCACGACGTTCCGGAAGCCCGTCGACAACATCGGCGTCAAGTCGTTCGGCGGGGTCGATCCCGCCACCGGCGCAGCCGTCGATGCCAACGCCTACAAGGCCTACGCCGACGCGCACGTCTACACCGTCAACATCCCGGGCTGCACGGCGGGAACGGGCAAAATCTTCGTTGGCCAGCGCCAGGAGTCGTTCGCCGTCAACATCGGCCCGATCTTCGATCTCGTCGACGCACCTGCAGGTGTCATCACCAATCCGGCGGCGCGCGCTGCCGTCACCAACCCGATCGGCAAGAAGAGCGTCACGTCGATCGCGGTCGAGCTCCCCTCGGCTTGCGTCAAGGGCACCGGCGCCAACGGGGCCATCATCGGCGGCTGGCAGACGGCGAGCGTTCGCCAGGCGCGTGCGATCAACCCGCAGGCGACCTACGGTCGTCCGTCGCGTGAAGGCGGCGCTTGGGCGCAGGTTTCGCGTCTCGGCATGCCGCTCGTCAACGAGGTCGTCATCGGCATCAAGGACAAGGACCGCTGGAACTCGAGCGTCCCGAGCGGCGACACGCAGTTCCTCGACTACGTCACTCACCCCACGCTTCCCGCGCTGATCGAAGCGCTGTTCGGCCCGACGGTTGCCGCGCCGACGCTGTTCCCGCGTGCGGACCTCGTGGCCGCGTTCCTCACCGGCATCACCGCGCCGAACGCGGCAGGTGGTCCGGACATCAACCTGAACACGAACGGCGCAACGGCCGAGTACCAGCGCCTCAACCTCGGTCTGCCGCCCACCGCCATCGCGTCGCAGAAGCCCTTCGGCGCTGCCGGTTGCGTCGACGCTGCCCGCAAGATCGACCTCACGGCCCCCAACTGCGACCCTGCAGGCTTCCCCAACGGCCGTCGCCCGATCGACGACGTCGTCGACGTCGAGCTTCGCGTCGCCATGGGCGTGCTCATCGGTGACCCCACGAAGGCCGTCGCGCGCGACGTTCCCTTCCATGACGCAGTCGCGCAAGAAGCCACCACCTTCTTGCCGGTCTTCCCGTACCTCAACACGCCGTTGCCGGGCGCAGTTGGCGGCGGAGCGAACGGCGGCCCGCAGTGAGGAGCAGTAGTCCAATGCGCCGGCTGCTTTGGCTCATGACAGCTCTTCCCCTCGCAGCGATGCTCGTCGTCGCGTGTGGGGACGACGACACCGTCGGCCCGCCGGATGGCGTGGACGCCGGGGGCGACGCGACCGCGGATGTCACCCCGCAGATCGACGCCGGCAAGGATGCCGACGCCGGCCCGGTCGACACCGAGTTCACGACGTTCGTGAAGAACCTGATCACGAACGAGACCAAGGACAACAACCTCCCGACCGACACCGAGAACAAGACGTTCACGGACAAGCAAGATCCGGCGGCGTTCCCGCCCGCGTTCTTCCCCTGATCGACCGGGCTCGCGTAGGCGAGTAGCAGCGGGCGGCTCCTCACGGAGTCGCCCGTTTCGCTTTTCAGCGGAGCGCCTTCAGTCGTTCGAGATCAGAAGCTGCCGCTCAAGATCAAGCTGCCGCCGCCTTCTTTCGGGTGCGGTTGCATGCCGACGGTCATGGGAGGAAGCGGGCCAAGCTTGAGCTTCGCCTCGCCGAGATCGTCGCGCACGAGGATCTTCTTCGGCGCGAGCGCACCGACGAGCAAGAGGGGAATGCCGGGGCCGAGGAAGATCACGCCGACCGCGAGTGAGCCGACGGATTTCCCGGTATCGGTGCCCTTCGAGACTTGAATCGCCGTGATGAACAGCGCGCCGAGACCGGTGAGGATC
>CAXSGV010000439.1:5172-6380 GCA_964236615.1 uncultured Polyangiaceae bacterium | reverse complement strand
TGGCCGAGCGAGACCCGTTCGTCGCCCAGCATGAACCAGCTACCCGACCCCGCGCGCACGAGACGCTGCGAGGGGGTCGCGCGAAGCTCGCGATTGAGAAGAGCGCGTGCGAACCTCACCTCGTCGGGATCCGTGGTTGGCGTCTCGCTCGTGGCCAACGCCCGCACGCGGTCGAGCCGCCGCGCTGCTCCCGCGGCGTCGCCCGTGGCGACTTCGTCGCGCGCTGCGAGGATGTCGAGGTGCGCACGGTAGAGCGCGATGAGCTCGCCGTCGGTCGGGTGCGCAGCGTGCGCGAGCTCGGCACTTGCGCGATCGATGCGCGCCGCGGCCGCTGCCGTGTCTCCGACGTGCGCGAGCGCCACTGCGTCCGCCGCCATGCAGACCGCGGCCTCGCGGCTGACTCTGCCCGAGCTTCGAGCGAGATCTTCCGCGCGCGCGAGGTGCGTGCGCGCACGCTCGTAATGCCCGGCGAAGAGCTCGATGACCCCGAGCTGTTCGTGCGCGACCGAGGCGATCGCGCTCTGCAGTGGGTCGCCCATCGAGGCGAGAATGTCCAACGCGCTCTCGAGTGTCGCGCGCGCGCGCTCGGGGTCGTTCTGCTCACGAGCGATCGCGCCTGCACCAATCAGCGCGGTCGCCTCGACGCGGCGATCGCCGACCTCGCGGATCACCGCGAGCGCTGCCTCGTTGTGGGTTGCTGCACGATCGAGATCCCCGAGCTCGAGCATGCGGCTGGCAAGCTCCGAGAGAACGAGCCCCTCGTCGCGCCGCGCGCCCGACGCGCGAAAAAGGACGAGTGACGCTTCCAAGTCGCGCCTCGATTCCTCCGAGAGCCCTTGGGTCGAGTAGAAGAACGCGCGATCCCGTAGGAGCTGCGCCTCGACGCGCAACGGAACGCGCGACCGCGTGATGTGACCGAGCGCGCTGTCGAAGCATGCGCGCGCGCCCACGAGGTCACCCATCACCGTCGCTGCGCAGCCGCGCTTGCCGAGCGCGAACGTGAAGGTCGCGACATCGGACGCCTCGTCGGCGAGCTCGCCTGCGCGCGTGAGGTCGGTCGCGGCCTCGTCATTTCGACCGCGCAAGTGGTGCACCCAGCCGCGCTGCGCGAGCGCGCGTCCGAGAAGCGCCTTCGGCAGCAGGTGCGCGTCGCGTGCGCTCACCGCGTCGCGCAGTCTGCCCGCGACGCGCACGCGCATCGTCTTCGG
>CAXSGV010000439.1:0-5162 GCA_964236615.1 uncultured Polyangiaceae bacterium | reverse complement strand
ACCGCGTCGCGCAGCAGCCAGCCGTAACGATCGAGCGGGCCGCGCGTCGAGAACACCGGACCGAGCGCCAAGAGCGCTTCGAGCGCCTGCGCGGCAGCCTCGGGCGTTCGCTCTTGCCGTGCGGGCGCGCCGGCTTCGTAGATGGCTTCGAGGTTGCCGGTGTCGAGCAGGAGCCGTCGCCTCCATTTCACCTCGTCGCGCGCGAGGTCCGGCGGCTCGAGCCCGCCGTAAGCGGCAAGGAAGTGAACCGCATGGCGCCGACGCACGGCGTCGTCCTCTCCCGACGCGGCGAGCCGCTCGCTCGCGTAGCTACGAATGCTCTCGTAGAGCCCGTAGCGCCGCTCGCGGCTCGCCGCATGCGGCTCGTAGCTGCGGACGAGCGACTTGTCGTGAAGAGCCTGCAAGAGATCGACGGCGCCTTCGCCGACCACGCTCTCGGCCGCCGCGAGGTCCCAGCCGCCTCGAAAAACCGAGCACGCCGTCAGCGCCGCGCGCTCCGCCTTCGTGAGTTGATCCCACGACCAGTCGATCGCTCGCCGCAGCGTCGCGTGGCGCGCGGGCGACGTGCGATCGGCGCCACCGAGAACATCGAGCTGGCGTGGCATCAGATCGAGCAGCTGTTCCACGCCGAGCATGCTCGCGCGAACCGCGCACAGCTCGATCGCGAGGGGCATTCCGTCCAGCTGACGGACGATGGCGGCCGCCGCTCTTGCGTCGCTCGGTGCGAGCACGAAGCTCGAGCGCCCTAGGCGCGCGCGCTCGACGAAGAGGCGAACGGCGCTGTTCGCGGCGATGCTTTCGAGATCGGCCTCGTCTTCCGCCGGCAGCTCGAGCGGATGAAGCTCGAAGCACGACTCGGCCGGCAAGCGCAGACGCGTGCGTGACGTGACGACGATCCGCGCGTCTCGGGCCGCGGCGAGCCAACCGACCAACATCCGAGGTCCGTGCTCGACGAGCTGCTCGAAGTTGTCGAGCACGAGCAGCGTCGGCCCGCGTTCGGCGAGCGCGCGTCCGAGCGTCGCCAGCGCCGCCTCCGAGTCTCCGGACGAGAGGGGGACGTCGAGCGTGCGTGCGACCGCGGCACACGCGGTGTCCAGGTCGCGCGCATCCGAAAGATCGCAGAAGCACGCTCGCAGATCCGAGGCGACATCTCGTGTGCTCGACGCGAGGTGCACCGCGAGCCGGGTCTTGCCGACACCGCCGGGGCCAACGATCGTGACGAGGCGAGCACCGCTCGCAAGCAGCCCGCCCAGCTCGGTGAGCTCTCGCTCACGCCCGATGAAGGCCGTCGCGTAGGAGCTGAGGTCGAGAGAGGGGGACACGCCGCCATGGCATAGCCCGTGGTCGCATGCTTGCGCCACCTCGGGTGTTCCTCGCCCGAAAGAGCGTTTCCGTCGACGAAGCGGCCAGGTAGGGGATGCACCCGGGGGCGGTCGCGTATACCGTCGCGCCATGGGACTTCTCGACAACATGTTCGGCGGTGGGACGAAGCTCGACCTCTACCTCGACAACACGACCGCCTCGGCGGGTGCGGTGATTGGCGGGCGCGTGGTCCTCACCGGCGGTCAGAAGCCGTACCGCATCACCGAGCTCGCGGTTCGCTTGATGTACGTGCACACCGAGACCAAGCCCGGCGAGACGCTCCCCTCGATCGACCTCCGCGAGCTGACGAAGCAAGTCGTCGCCGCCAACGCCGATCTCCCGCCCGGTGCGCAGCAGCAGTTCACGTTCCGCGTGACGGTGCCGCACGGCCAGCAGATCACGGCCCACAACGTCAGCTACCAGATCGTTGCCACCGCCGACATTCCGGGGATCAAGGATCCTCAGGCGTCCGCCAAGATCGACGTCGTGGACGCGTCGGACGACGACAACCGCCGCCTCCCGCTCGAAGAGATCGTCGCGCGTTTTCCGAACCTGCGCAGCCAGAACGAAGAGCAGGTCTGCGAGGCGCTCTACGACTTCTTCCTCGCTTGTTACTCCGAGGGCCCGCAGCTCATGGAGGCCGAGCAACTGATCGCCTGGCACATGCAGAACGGCACCGTGAAGACGCGCCGCAAGGCGCTCGAAGCGTGGGCGAACCTCGTCGACAACCGCGTCACGCCGCAGCACCTGCAGACGCTCTACGGCATCGCGAACCTCCCCGGTCTCGACGGCGACACGTTCGAGCAAGTCATCATCGCCGCGACCAAGTTTGCCGAAGAGGGCACGCTGCCGCTCGTGCAGGCGTTTGCGCAGCACGCCGAGTCACGCGTGCGCGCGCAGGTCGCGAACAACCTTCGCTTCAACTCTGCGGACCGCTTCCAGGGCAAGCGCGAGCTCCTCGTGCAGCTCGCCCAGGATCCCGCGCCCGAGGTCCGCAAGGGCGCCATCAGCGCGCTCTCCGACTTCCGCGACGATCAGCAGATGATGTACTGGGTCGCGAACCTCGCCGACAGCGATCCCGATCCCGAGGTCCAGGCCGAGTGCATCTCGACGCTCGGCCTCGTGCACTACCACGGCATGGGCGACCTCGCGTTGCAGGTCTACGACAAGCACGTGGCGACCAACCCGAGCTCGAAGGTTCGCGAAGAGATCGCGCGCAGCCTCTCGTCGCAGCCGAAGGAGCAGCTCCAGCGCGTGTGGGCGATCGCTCAGAAGCTCGCCGCCGATCAGGACGAGGACGTCCGCTCGGCGATGGCGTTCCAGTTCTGCAACATGAGCGACATGCCGCAGCTCCTTCCGATCGCGCAGCACATGGCGCAAAACGATCAGTCTTCGGAGGTGCGCCGCCGCGCCCTCGAGAGCATGAGCTCGCTGATGCAACCGCAGCAAGCCGCGCAGCTTTACGGCGGCATGATGCAGCAGGCGCGAACCGAGGACGACCTCTGGCCCGTGCTGAACGGCCTTCGCACGCACCGCGAGAACGGCCAGGTGAAGCAGCTCCTCACGCAGCTCGGTCAGTGCCAGTACCCGAACGTCGCCGACGCCGCACGCGAAGCTCTGAGCTGACTGTGACCCGCGACGAGGTTGCCGAAATCTTCGCGGCGAAGCTGCCCATCGGCGACAGCGAGCTCGGCGTCGAGCTCGTCCTCGCTGGCGACCCATCGATCACCGAAGAGGCCGGTGAGTACCGCACGACGCTTCAGATGATCGTCTACCGCGTAGCGGACGACGGCAGCCGCGCGATCAACGACATCAAAGAACAAGAGGTGTATGCGGGCCGCCTAGGCGAGCAAACGCCGGAGCGTCTCGCCGCGTTCCTCGACGGCTGGGACGCCGCGTTCCGTGCGGTGGTGCGCGCCGGCGCCGAGATGGACACCTTCATGCCGCACGATCTCAGCCCCTACGGCGTGCTGGCGCTGAAGACCGTGCATCTGGCTGAAGAGTTCGAGCAAGCGCTGCTCGCACGCAAGCGTCTCGGTCGGTGCCTCCCACGCGGAGTCGACCCCTCGGTGCCCGCGACGAGCATCGCGCCGCCGCACGACGACGACGCGCTCTAGCCACGGCGGCCGCGCGTTCTACTCGGCCTCGAGCGGGAACTTCAGCGGGTCCTTCCACTCGCACGCCATGTTGTCGTCGGTGATGATCGGGACGCCCTTCGTACGCGCGAGGATCGCGTCGCGCGTCTCGAGACCCCAATATTCGTAGGGAACGGGCGTGCTCTGCGTGTCGGCGAAGGCGAGGAACTGCTGCAGCAGATCCGCGTGGTGCTCGTCCTTGAGATCGAGCACGGGCAGACCTTCGATGACGAGCTCGCTCAGGATCTTGTTCCAGCGCCCCTTGTCGAAGACGATGGGCGAATCGCTGACGGCCATGAAGTTGATCACGCGCATCGCGTGGGGAAACACCTCGGCCGCGGTGCGCTGCGCTTCGTCGGACGACGTGGTGTTGAAGTAGTGAATGCCGCCTGGCAAGAGGTGCGCACGCGCGAGCTCGAGGAACTCGCGTGAGAGCAGGTTCGTGATGTGCGCGCGCCAGTGCCACGTCGTGTTCATGACGAGCACGTCGAACTTCGCGCCCGATTCGGGCGGGTGGCGAAGAAGCCAGCGGCGGCCGTCGTCGATGACGATGTGCACCTTGGGGTTCGTGAGGAGACTCGCGACGGCGGGGTACTTCGCGATGAGATCCAGGTAGCCCGGGTTGATCTCGACGATCGTCATGTCCTCGACACCGGGGAGGTGCGCGATGATCTGCGCCCACGAGCCCGACGAGAGGCCGATCATCAGGATCTTCTTGGGGCTCGGGTGGAGCGCGCCGACGGCGAACGCGCGCTGCACGACGTTCTTGTTGTCGACGAGCGAGATGTTGAACGCGCCGTCGTACGCCCCGCCGCCGTACACCTGGTCGTGCTTGTTCACGACGATCACGCCGTGACGGTTCTCGAGCACGTGCACGAGCTTGGAGCCAGGCGTGTACTGGTTCTTCATCAGGAGCCGCTCGTAGAGGTGCTCGAACAGGGGAGGGGACCACGCGACGCAAGCGACGCCGGCGGCGAGGACACCCGCGAGCGACCGAATCACGGGCGCGCGACGCACACCCCACGCGCTCGCAACGACGAGCAGCGCGACCATCGCGAGGCCGACGAGCGCGAGCGCGACGCTGATGCCGCGGGTCGACCACGCGTCCATGAGCACGAAGCCGGTGAGGAAGCTGCCGGCGGTCGAGCCGATGATGTTTGCAAGATACACATACGAGAGGTTCGCGCCGGCCTTGTCGTCGGCGGGGATGCCGTAGTGCGCAACGAGCGGCAAGACCGCGCCCATCAAGCCGGCGGAGAGGCTCACCACACCGAGCGCGGGCACCCAGTTCTTCGTGGCGAACCAGCTCAGCATCGGGATCACGAGGAACCCAACGAGGTCGGCGAAGAAGATGAATGCGGCGAGGGCGCGTAGGCGACGCGCGTCCTCTTCGGCGCTCTGTGTGTCGACGCACCACCGGCGGCTACCGAACGAGCCACACGCGACGCCGAGCAGGTAGAAGCCGAGGAGGAGCCCGAACACCGTCGGGTGGCCCCAGCTCGCGAAGGCGAACGCGCGGTACCAGAGGATTTCGTACGAGAGCGCGATGAAGCCGCTCATCGCGGCGATGACGAGCGTGAGCCGGAAGCGCGTCACGTGTTGGCCGCGTCCGGCTTTGGCGCCAGGGCGGTCGGCGCTTTGCGGGACGCGAACCAGATGCCGAGC
>CAXSGV010000438.1:0-6382 GCA_964236615.1 uncultured Polyangiaceae bacterium | reverse complement strand
GGTAGCGCTCGTTCATATCCTTGGCGAGCGCCTTCAGGACGATTCGATCGAGCTCGGGGGGCACGGCAGGGTTGTGCTGAGAGGGCGGTAAGACCTTGAGTGTCTTGATTTTTTGAAGGACGAGCAGCTCGTTGTCGGCGTGAAAGAGTCGTTTGAGCGTGAGCAGCTCCCACATGCAAATGCCCAGCGAGAACACGTCCGTGCTCGCGTCGATCGGCAGGCCTTTCACCTGCTCGGGGCTCATGTAGCCGAACTTTCCTTTGATGGTTCCAACCTGCGTGCGCGACAGCTTGCCGGCGGCTTTCGCGATGCCGAAGTCGATCAGCTTCACGTCGCCGCTCGTGGATACGACGATGTTTTGTGGCGAGACGTCGCGGTGGACGATCGACACGGGCTGACCGTTCGCGTCACGTCGCGCGTGCGCGTACGAGAGCCCTTCGCCGATGCGGGTGAACACGTAGACGAGGAAGGGAATGTTCGCGGGCTGACCGAGCCGAACGCACGAGTTGAAGATCATGCGCAGGTCTTTGCCGTGCACGTACTCGAACGCGATGTAATAGGGCTGATCGACGCGGCCGAAATCGAGCATGCGGGCGATGTGCGGGTGCTCGAGCTGACGCGCGATCGCGGCCTCGTCCTCGAACATCTCGATGAACTCGTCGTCCTGCGCGACCTGCGGCAGGATCTTCTTCAGAGCGACGAGGTTGCCGCGCTTGTCCTTGGCGCGAAACACCTCGGCCATGCCGCCGGCGCTGATGCGTCCGAGGAGCTCGTAGGAGCCAAAGGGTTTGTTTTTGGTTATGTGGTTGTTTGTAGTTTTTTTTTGGTTTTATTTGTGTATGGTGGGTGAAATAAGGAAGTGGGGGTTTGTAATGGTTTGAATGGTGAGTAGTGGTAGTGGGACGAAACCGGCGAGGCCGGCGCGTGTTGTCGGAGCAAGCGCCAGGATCGCAGGGCGTGGCGACCGCTCTTCCCCGCGCACACTCGCGCCGGCCTCGCCGGTCTCGTCTCGCTCCGCGCTCAGACTGGGAGCGTGCGGCGACTGGGTCGATTCAATCGACTGTTACCACGTGGGCGAAACAAGCGCGTGAGCACGCCCGCATGCCGCCTCACTTCGGCGGCGGCGCGCCCGCGTCGGGCTTGGCGGGCTTGTGGAAGTAGCGCACGCGCTGCATCTGGAGCGGCTGCCACACGTTGATCGGCACGATCGGCGTCGACGTGAAATAGGGCTTTGCGCCTGGCGCTTCGCCGCGAATCAAACGCGACGTCGCGCGCGGCACCGTCGCCATCGGGTCACCCGCGGCGTCGAGGTTGCCGCCGAGGAGCGCGCGCGCATCGCCGGTAATCGCGACGCGGGCGCCGCACCCGAGCTTGCCCGCGAGAGCGTCCATCAGGGCGACGGCTTGCGCGTCCGGCTTCACGCCGTTGGCCAGCTCGATCCAGACGAGCATCCCATCCTCGTCCTCCACGCCGGCGATCACACGCGCGCCGCCGGCCTTGAGCGCGCTCGGCGGCAGCCCCGAAGCGATCGCGAGCGCGCCTTCGGACGGCGCCGTCTTCGTAATGAAGAAGCCGCCTTGACCGAGCCACGCGACGAGCTCGCCGCCCGCTCCGACCTTCGTATCGGCGAGGCTGCCCGCAAACGTGACGACGACGGGCGACTCGCCCGGAACCGCGTTCGCGGAGCCAGCGCGCACGGTGCGCGGATCGATCCGGACGACGCGTGCCTTCAGCTCGGGTCGCTTCGGATCGAGGTGCACCCACGTCGTCGCGAGCGCGTACGGAAAGCCATGCTGCGGCAGACCCTTCACGCGCCATGTGCCTTCACCCGACTCGCGCGCGCCTTCGCCCTCGCTCTTCGGGATCTCCTCGCCCGGCAACATCGGGCGCGCGGTGAGGTAGAAGAAATCGCGTCCGTCGCGGTGGATGTACTGCGGGAAATTGATGTGCCCCATGCCCTTCACCATGCGGCGCGCGCGCACGTGGAAGTCGGGCATGTCTTTGAACTTCGACTCGTACTCCCAGTCGCTCTGCATGGGGCGCCCCAGCGGCTTCCACGTCGCCGATGGCTCTACGTTGTAAAATTCGAAGCCCGCGAGGCCCGGGTTCATGTCGAGATGAATGCCGAACGCGCAGCGCGCGAGAAGCATCCCGCGCGCGAGGACGTCAGCCGAGATGTCGTTGCCCCAGAAGTAGGCGACGAAGTTCTCCTTCGTGAGGCAGAGCCCGCTACGCGTCGTGTGGATGGTGTCTTGCCAACCCGGCGGTACGCCGCCCCACCAGGTGCGTCCCCAGGGGTTGAACTTGTCGTTCTGTACGAGCGCGGTGAGGTTCTGCCGGTACGAAAGCACCTCGTCGGGCACGTCGGTCGAGTTGGGCCATGCACCAAACCCGGTGGTGCCGTCCTTGAGCTCGACGACCGTCGCGCCGTACTGCTTCGGCGGCAGGTACATGATGCCGTTCGCCTGCATCCCATACTCACCGTGGATCGCCTGAAACCCGCCGTTGAACCCGCCGACGACGCGCTTCAACACCTCGGGCGTACGCGGGATCACGCCGGGCCCCGCCTCGCCGGTCGCGCTCACGGGCTCGATGGTGCCGGCCTCCATGTGCAGCGCGATTTGCCGCGGGTCCCACATCGTGACGTAGACGCGCGTGATGAGGCGCTCCTTGTCGGTGCGCACGAACGAGGTGACGAACGCGCCGGGAACACCAGGCGTCTGGTGAATGAAGGGATCGCGATCGAGCATGATCCACGCGCCTTCGCCGGGGAGCGCCGGCGCGATCATGGGCTTCATCGGCGCGGGCGGCCAACCGATCTCGGGATCGGTGAAGACGACGGCCTCGGGCTGCCCCGAGTTCACGCCGCCGAGATCGTCGGCGACGTCCTTGGCGCTCGAATCGCCGACGACGCTCGTGCGGGCGCGGGTGAACCAGTCGAGGCCGGTGAACGCGACGGCCTTCACGACCTGCATCTTCTCGTCGCCGACCCACGGCATCGAGCGCACGCGATCGACGGCCCATGTCGTCACGTTGCCAGGCCGCGCTTTCACTTCCGGCGCTGGCCGCACCCAGCTCGCGCCTTCGACGAGCTCGCCGCTTCGGGGCTCGATCACGACGCGCCGTCCGTCGGCGACAGCAACGACATTTGCGCCGCTCCAGGCGACGGAGACCTCGTTTGCAGGCGGGTCGAGCGCGTAGGCCTCGTGCGAAACGCCGCTCGTCTGGCCCGTCTGCTGGAGGTTCGTGAGCGCCGTTTGCCAGCGCTGCACGCGCGTGAAGTCAGTGTAGAGTGCAGGCGATCGCCCTGCCAGATCGAGCGTGTGCACGCCGGTGAACGTGCCGTCGACGTTGGTCGAGTAGGCCGCGATCGATCCGCTGAGGACCGGGACCGACTCTTCGGCGCCGGTCGTGCGCGTCACGTTCCAGGTGTCGCCGACCTCGAGCAGCACGCCCTCGGGCGAGAGCCGCGCCTCGACGACGAAGAGATCCTTCGGCTCGCCGTGTAGCGTCGCGCGCACGAGCGCACGCGCGCCGCCAACCATCGCGCCGCGCACGCCTGTCGCTCCGCGCAACCACTCGACGTCGGTGCCTTCGCACGCAAACCCGCGCGCGGTCAGCGTCGTCGCGAGCGCTGCGCTCTTGTTCGGCGCACGCGCGTCGACGTCCGGCGTGCCGTACGCGTGCACGAGGAGCGCGATCACGACCGCGTAGGGCACGGGCCGCCACGGCAGCTTCGCCCCCCGCTCACGGAGGTGGCGCAAGAGCTGTTGGTTCCGACCCATCGAGGGAAAGAACGCCGTGCGGCGCGCGGACATTGCCTCCGCTTTGGCTATCAGGAATCGCGGTGCGGATCCAAGGACCGTCAAAATGCCGCGTCCGCCGGTTGCTTTCCCGCCAACGCAGTTGGCGCCTCGTCACACGCAGCGCTGGGAAAGTGGTGCCGTCGGGCCATCTTCGGTCGGTCCGGAATGTGCTACGAAGTTGCGGATGGCCCCCCGTCGAACGCTTCTCGCTGCGACCCTCGCGCTCTTGGTTGGCGTGTTGAGCGCGTGCGCGAGCCCGACCTTGCCGCTCCCTCCGCCCTCGACACCGGAGCTCGCGCCCGAAGCGAACGGCGACTGGAAGCTCTCGAGCAAGCGAGGCGTCGAAGGCCACGCCATCGTCGTGATCTTCAACCGCAACCCCAACCTCCCCAACGCCGACCGCGTCGACGGCACGCAAGCGGACGCCGAGGGCAACTGGGAAGAGATCATCAAAGCCGCCCCCGGCGACGTCATCGACATCACGCAGGAGTTCGGCTCCACCCGAAGCGCGCCCACGACCTTCCGAATTCCGAAGGCCTCGCCCTGAGCGAGACGGGCTGAGCGCGACGGGCTGAGCGAGACGGGCTGAGCGAGACGGGCTGAACGAGACGGGCCGAGCGCGACGGCCTTAGGCGAAGAGGGGCTTGCCGGCGACCACGTGCTCGCCGAGCTTGGTGGCGATCTCCATGTCGTCGTCGATGTCTGCGATGGCTTTCTTTGCGGGCGCGGCGAGCAGCTTCACGAGATCGTCAGGCTCGCCCGGCTCGCGATCCTCGTCGTCGACCGTGAGCTCGTCGAAGAGGAGCGCCTTGGCCTGCAGCGTCCCGAAGATGCGGGTGCCGCCGTGGTCGGCTTCGATGAGCGCCTTTGCCGATACGCCGCCGAGGATCTTGGCGTAGCCCTGGTTGAACGTGAGCGTCACGAGCGGCGCGGTCAGCTTGCCGCCGACCATGAGGAAGCCCTCGCTCAGCATGGCCGTGCCGCACGACACGTCGCCTGCCACGACGAGGTGCGCGACGCCCTTGCTGTTCGTGTCGAGCGAGTAGCCACCGACCTTCAAGTTGCCGAGCACGAAGAGCTCGGACTGGAGCTCGAGGTTGCCGGTGACCTCGAAATTGCCCGCGACGAGGCGGCGCTTCTTCACGACGAGGTTGCCCTTCACCGTCTCGTGCTTCGCGGCAAACGAGGTCACACGTGTCGCGAGCATCGCGCCAAGCAGCCATTGCACGGGCGTCTGCGCGCTCCACGCGTCTGCTCCGAAGAGCTCGTCGTAGGCGGTCGATCCCTTGGCGCCGAGGCGGGTCTCGAGCTCCTCGAGGTCGACCTCGAGATCAGCGATGATCTCGGCGAAGCGTTTGCCGAGCTGCTTGTCCGTCCTCAGGCTCGCGAGCGCCGTCAACCATTCCGCGTTCGTCGTCTTCATGAGCGATCTCCGATTCGTTTTCGCGCCGACTTCAGCGCTTGTCGTCAGCGCCAGACATCCGGAGCGCCGCGCGTCCCCAGCACTTTGAGCGACACACGCTTCTTCTTCGAAGCCGACGCATCCCCGTCGTCGATGACCTGACCGACGAGATCGTAGTCGCTGGCCTGCTCGACCCGCACCCGGCGAATTTGCCCCGGCAAGACCTCGCCACCCGAGAGGTAAACCTGGCCGTCGATGTCCGGCGCTTGGCCTGGGTGACGCCCCTTCATCACGAGCTCGTGCTCGTCGCTCGGCCCTTCGACGAGGACGTCGAGCTCGCGGCCGATGCGCTTGCTGTTGGCCTCGCGCGCAATCTTGCGCTGCAGGCTCATGAGCTTTCGGTAGCGGTTGGCGGCGACGATCGGCTTGACCTTCGCTTCCATCGCGAAGCTCTTGCAAGACTCTTCGTCGGAGTAGCGGAACACGCCGACGTGCTCGAACTTCGCCCACTCGACGAAGTCGCAGAGCTCCTTGAACTCGGCGTCGGTCTCGCCCGGGTGACCGACGATGAACGCGGTGCGGAAGGTGAGATCGGGGATCTTCTTCCGCATCGTGTCGACGACCTTCTTCTGGCGATCGATCCCGTGGCCGCGCTTCATGCGGCGGAGCATCGCGTCGGACGCATGCTGCAATGGCATGTCGACGTAAGGCACGACACGCGGATGCGACGCGAGGAGCTCGACGAGCTCGTCGTCGATCGTCTCGGGGTAGAGATAGAAGAGGCGCACCCAGCGCACACCCTTCACGTCGGCGACGCGTCGCACGAGCGCGGCGAGCCGGCCCTTGTTCGAGCGCTCCTCGGCCGACGGTCCTCGCGGCAGATCGCGCCCGTAGGCGATGGTGTCTTGCGAGATCAGGTTGATCTCGACCACGCCTTGCGCGACCAGCTGCTGCCCGAAGGCCCATGAGCGAGCTGTTTCGTCGGCTCGAGCTCCTCGCCGACCATCTCGGCCTGCTCCTCGCGCGGGAAGCGGGCGATCATGCGATCCACCTCTTTACTATCGCTCATATCGCGCCAGATAAAGAGCCACCGCTTGTGCATGCCGGGCACTTTGGCCCCTGGCGGCGCAGCCTGCGCACAGAACTCGGAATGCGTCGCGCTCAATGGCAATCA
>CAXSGV010000437.1:2142-6412 GCA_964236615.1 uncultured Polyangiaceae bacterium | reverse complement strand
ACCTCGTAGTCGATCGACATGACCTTGATGTCGAAGGGGATGTGCTGCTCGGCCTCCCAGTTGATCTGCTCCTCGAGCTCCTCGGGCGTCATCATGGGGACGGTGATTTTGCGGACGATGACCGATTGGCCATACACGCCGATCGCGACGTCGCGCTGCTTGATGCCGCTGTCGTGGAAGACGCGCAGCAAGGTCTCGGTGACCACGCCCGCGCTCATCACGTGGCCGTCGACGATGGTCTGTGGAGGCAGCGGGGCGTAGCCGAACTTCTGGACGCTGTAGCGCTTACGCGACTCCTTCAGGAGCACGACTTTGATGGAGCTCGCCCCGATGTCGACGCCGACGAGGTTCTTACCTTCGGCCATGGAATGCTCCTCCGCCGCGAGAATTCAGCATGAAAGCGAACTAGTCCCCACGAACACAGTGTTGCACCCCCGCTCGTCGCCGGTCAAAAACCCCGCCGGTTAATCGTCGCGAGACGCCCTTCGAGGGGAGCGCCGCCCCCCATTGTTTGGTAAGACGCGCCGCATGTCGTCGCGTGTAGGCCGCCTCGCTCTCGCCATCGCTGCGTGCGCCGCGCTCTCCGGCGCCTCGAAGTCCGCCCTGGCCGACGTCACGCACGTCGTCGCGCGCGGCCACACCGTCGAAGCGATCGCGCACCGCTACCACGTGACGGTCAAATCGATCCTCGACAAGAACCACCTCACCGATCCTCGGCACCTCAAGGTCGGCGACACCCTGACGATCCCCGGCGTGACGCCGGTCGCACCTACACCCAAGGCCGCCCCCGCGGCGACGACCTCTGCAGGCGCCGGTAGCGCCAAAGGCAAGCCGGGCGCGGCCGGCACCCCCGGCACCCCTGCCCGACCCGCACCACCCGTCACCTACGCGATGCGCGCCAAGACCCCGGGCGTCATTCACGCGACGCGGCTCGCCACGAGCGAGGACTTCTTGGTTCGCGTGAGCGATCGCCGCGGCCGCCTGTCGCCGACGTCGCTCAAGACGTTCGAGCGCATGCTCCGCAGCGCGGGCAACCAGTCGCACCCGATCGATCCGCGGCTCGTCACACTTGCGGGGATCGTCTCGAACCACTTCGGCAGCCGAAAGCTCGAGGTCATCAGCGGCTTTCGCCCCTACCGCACGACGCAGTACACGCAGCACTCGAACCACAACATCGGCAAGGCGATGGACTTCCGCGTCGTCGGCGTACCCAACGAGGTGCTCCGCGACTTCTGCCGCACGCTTCACAACGTGGGCGTCGGCTACTACCCGAACAGCACCTTCGTGCACATGGATGTGCGCCCCACGTCCGCGTTCTGGATCGACTACTCGAAGCCCGGCGAGGCGCCGCACTACAACGCGGCCAACGTCGACGCCGACGAGGGGACGAGCGACGTGGGTGAAGAGGTGCACGCGCCCACGACGGCCACCCCTCCCCCGTCGGACAGCGAGCCCGCGCCTGCGACCGTGCCGGCGCCCACGCCTACGCCCACGCCTACGCCTCCCACAGCTCCTACTGGGTCGAGCCCGACCGCCATTCCCGGCCCCGTGACCCGGTGAGGGTGGAATCGACCCAGGTCATGAATGACCTAGCGCGACCAAAGGCCTAAGAATTGTCCGTTTCGTAGCTGGCACGCTGCGCGCAATAGGGCTTGGTCATGAAGCCCGCCGCCCGCTCGACCGTCGCCGCCATCCCGACCGCAGCTGAGATTCAGCAGTACCTGCCGCTGGTGCACCAGGTGGTCGCGCGCTTCATGGGCAAGCTGCCGCCGAACGTCCTCCGCGAGGATCTCGTCGCCGCCGGCACGTTCGGCCTCATCGACTCACTCCGCAAGAACGGTGTCGAGCGCGGCCCGACGTTCGAGTGGTACGCGCGCATCCGCATCCGCGGCTCGATCCTCGACGAGCTTCGCGCCCAGGACTGGCTCACGCGCCGCGCCCGCAGCAAGGTCACTGCGCAGAACAGCGTCGGGAGCATCCCGCCGCCCTCGAAGCGCTCGGCCGTCATCGGCTTCGACGATCTCCCCGGCGGAATGCAGGGCATGAACCTCAGCGATCCGACGTCGCGCACGCCGCTCGACCTCGTCGAAGAGGGCTTCGACAACGCGCTCATGGCCGAGGCCGTCGCGCTTCTCCCCGAGCGCGAGCGCCACATCGTCAAGCTCCACTACTTCCAGGGCATCCAGTTCAAAGAGATCGCCGCCGAGCTCAAGGTCAGCGAGCCCCGCATCTCGCAGCTCCACACGCGCGCCATGGGCATGCTTCGCAGCTCGCTCACCGCGCGACGCGCCGACGCGGCTTGATTCGGCTCTATTTTACGGGCTCTATTTCGCGAGCGCAGTGATGGTCTGGGGCTCGAAGCGAAAAGCGCGAGGCCGCATGGGCCGCGTGATCGCGTAGAGAACGGACTCTTCGTAGGACGCACGCGGCGCTGAAGGCGTGCCCGCGCGATCGATGCGCGTCGTGGCGCTGGCGCCGCGATCGAGGACGACCGCACGCGCGCAGCCGGCGAGCACAAGCGCGTCGGCCAGCGGCGCGTCGCTGGTGAAGCTGCCACGCGCGACGAGGACGCGGCCCGACGCCGTGATGCCGAGGGCAGCGCGTGAAGATGCGCCTGCTGTCGACGCGGACGACGAGCGCGCATTTTCGCTCGTGACGGATTGGCCGGCATCGAGCAAAAGCGGGAGCTCGACGAGATCGCCGTTGGCCGACGGGGTCGATAGCTCGTCCGCCTTCACGATCGAGAGCGCGCCAGCAGCATCGGCGACGAGCACCGCCGAGCCCGCGCCACCGCGCACCGGCATCACGAGCTTGCCGGCGGTGCCGAGACCGCGTGGTCGTTTCTCTTGTGCGACGCCGAGGGTCACCGCGAAGAGAACGCGCGCGGCGTCCTCTGGAGCGAGCTCGCCGAGAGCCGCAGATCCCGTCTTTGCGTCGGGCTCGTGCGATCCGCCGCGGATACGGTAGGACGCGCGCGCGGCTTCGACATCGAGCAGCTCGACGGGAGCATCTTTCGAATCTTTCGAATCGATCTTGGTGCTCCAAATTCCGGCGAGCCACGCGGGCGCAGGCTGCGCGCCAGGATCGGGCTTCCAGGTCGACTCAGGCTGGAGCGGCGGCTTGAGCGGCGCGGGCGTCGGATCGTGGAGGAGCGCGTAGAAGAAGTCCTTCGGCGCGTACTCGATGTAGCGATCGGTCATGATCTCCATCTGCGGAGACAAGAGCTCGCTCTTGTATTTGCGACCTTTGAGCTCGTCGATCGCCGTGAACAAGAACCCCGTGTGGTGCGGGTTCATGTCGAGGTGGAGGCCGTAGGAGCAGCCCGCCATCTTCATCGCCTTGCCGAGCGTCGTCGCGCTGACGTCGTCACCCCACGCGTAGAGGATGTGGCCGTCGTTCGTGGTGCACACGCTGGAGCGCTCGGTCTGCACGCCGGTGCCGGGCATCGTCCAACCCCAGAGCCCGCGCTTGGTCGGGTTGACCTCGCCGAGGTCGACGAGCGGATCGAGGTTCTGCCGGAACGACACGATCTCCGCGTCGAGGACGTCCTTGATGCCAGTGATCTCGTGCGTGTTCGCCCAAGTTCCGAAGCCCACGCGGTGATCGGCGAGAACGGCGACCGTCGCCGCGCCCGGCATCGGTGGGAGCAGCACGCGCTTGTTCACCATCATGCCGTACGCGCCGTGCTCGGTCTTGAAGCCGCCATTGAACGCGGCCGCGATGCGCGAGTAGGTCGGCTGATCGCGTGGAATACGTCCCGGGCCGTGCGCGCCGACGAGCGGCTTCGGATCCTCGCTGCCCGCCTCCATGTCGAGATCGAGCTGGCGCATGTCGAGCGCGACGAGCAGCACCTGCACGTAAGGCCGCTCCTCGTCGGGACGCACGAACGTGCGCATGAACGCGGGCGGGGCTTCGGCGTTGAGCTTCTTCACCCAGGGGAGCTTGGGCGGGGCCCACTCGCCTTCGCCGGGCTCCGACGTCTTCCACACTGAAGCGATGCGCGGCGGTGGCCACGCGCCGTCGTCGGCCGAGGCCTTCGACGTATCGAGCACTGCCGGCGGCGCGGCGGTCTTCTGGCCGGGATCGGCGAGCTGCTCGGTCGACTCGGCGCCATGCATCTTGAACACGGCCTGCTTCGCCGAGTCCTTGAGCCAAAAGACCTGATCCTCGAGCCACGCGATCGGCGCGGGCCCAATCCACGGCACCGCGCGAACGGTGTCGACGGCCCAGAACACGACGGGCTTGCGGAGGTGACGCGCGGCCTCGGCGT
>CAXSGV010000437.1:0-2132 GCA_964236615.1 uncultured Polyangiaceae bacterium | reverse complement strand
GACCAGGCGCGCCGGCGATCTCCCCCTTCGCGGCGTCGAAGACGGCCTGCTTGTCGCCGTCGTCGTAGTGGAGCGCGATCGCGAATTTTTCACCGGCCTCCGCGGTCAGCGCGATCTTTTTCGCTGGCGGATCGAGCGTGACGTCGACACGGCCGACGCCGCCTGGGGTGCCCGTCTGCTGCACGTTCGTGACCGCCGCCATCGCGCGGTCGGAGAGCTTCACGTTGTCCTTCGCTTGGTCGCCTTCGCCGAGGAGATCGAGCACCGTGACGCTCTGCTCTTGGCCGTACGCGAACGTTGCAAACGCGGCGTGGCCCCCTTGGACGACGAGCGCGTGATCATCGCCGAGCGGCGTGACCGTCAGGTTGTGCACCTCTTCGACCGTGAGCGGCTGGCCTTCGGGTGAGAGGCGCACGCGCGCACGCCACACGTCGCGAGGTGAGCCCGCGCGATCGCTTCCGAGAAACACGGCCCAGCGGCCGGCGAAGTATTCTTCCGCCACGTTCTTCGCCGGCTCCCAGCGCACGTCCTCAGGGAGCACGGCGCCATGGATGGCGTCACCGAGCGCGACGGCGAGCGAACCGATCTCGCGGTCCCGGATCGGCGACGGCATCGCGATCGCGACGACCAGCGCGAGCGCTCCGCAGGTGCCCGCGAGGCGCAGCGCGGCCCAACGGAAGTGCTTCTTTTCGGCGGGAATCGAGGGCGGCACGCGGAGGAAGCTCTCTCGGTAACGGCTCCCCCCGCCAGGGTCAAGTTACGAGGCCGCGCTCGGGCTAGTCGACCGGGCCCGAGACACTGAGCTCGGGGTCGGAGTCCGAAAGCGATCCGAACCCGGTGAGGACACCGACCGCGAAGACCGTGAGCACGATGCCGACGGCGCGCAGGTATGTGCTCGGTCGACGCACGACCGTATCGAGCTCGGCACGCGCGAGCGCGACACGGAGCTCCCGGTTTTCGCGCTCGAGAATGTCGACGCGTGCGAGGGCCGTTCCGAGCTCGTCACGGAAGGGTGTCGTCATCCCGTCAGTTTAAAAGAAAAGGGCCCCCGCGCCAGCTTGGCGTGGAGGCCCCGGATTGTTCGCTACTTCTTCAGTGCGGGCTTGACCCGTTCTCTTTGGAGGGCGTGCGCAGGCGCGTCATGAGGTCGGCGCGAATGGCCTCCGCCTCAGGGCGTGCCGGCCTCTCGTCCGTGACGCCGCTGCCCATCTTCTCGGAGAGCATCATCGTCAAGAGAGCCTCCATCACGCTCGACCCGCCTTGCCCTTCCTGCTGTCCGATGACGACGCGCGGCACCACGTCGACCTTCGCCGTGGCAATCGCCTTGGCAAACTCGCTCATCACCTGCGACGTCACCTGGTACTTCGGGCCGCCGTAAGCGCGGACCTGCTCCTCGGTGGCGATCGCCTGCGCGATACCGATGCGCGCCGCCTTCTCGGCTTCCGCCTCGGCGAGGCAGCGGATCTGCGCCGCCTCCTGGAGCGAGCGCTGGTACTGCGCGCGACCCTGGTTCGTGAGCACCGTGATCGACAGCTCCGACTCCGTGAGGTTCGTCTGTTGGTTCGCGCGCGCCTCGGCCTCGCGGAGCTCGCGCTCCTGTTTGGCCGCTTTTTCCTGGCGAATGTAGGTCTCGACCTGCTCCTCGGCGATCTGCCGCGAACGCAGCTGGGCGAGGATCAATTCGATGTGCGTGTCACCAGGCGGTGACGTCGGCGTACCGATCAGGACCTCTTCGAGCTCGAGGTTGTAGTGCGCGAACTTCTCCTGCATCTCGAGGCCCGCGTGCGTCTGGATCGCGCTGCGATCCTGAATGAGCTGGATGAGCGTGCGCGTCTGGCCGACGTTCTTGAAGTACGCCGCGACCATCGGATCGAGCGTCTGCTCGACGAGCTTCTTGATGTCACCGAACCGCTGGATGACGAGCGGCGCTTTTCGGTAATCGATGTGCACGACGACCGAGAGCGGCAGCGAAGGCTCGAACGCGTCCTTCGTGATGAGCGACACCTCGGTCAGGTTCTCGTCGAATTTGTGCGAGCCCGAGATGCCCTGCGTCCACTTCAAGATGAAGTTGGTCGTCGGGACCATGATGATCTTTCCCGCGTAGGTGTTGAACGCGTACTTGCCAGGGAGGA
>CAXSGV010000436.1:0-6419 GCA_964236615.1 uncultured Polyangiaceae bacterium | reverse complement strand
GATCCGGCAGCACGTCGCGACCTTCGTGTTCATCGCGGCGGCGATCGGGCTGTCGGCCTACGCGTACCTCGATCGTGACGCCATCTCGGATCCCGAGCGCGTGCGTCGCATCCACAACTTGTTTCCCGCGTTCCGTCGCGACCAGGTCACGCGCATCGAGCTCTCCGAACCGGGGCAGAAGTCGATGGTGCTCGAGCGCGATCCAGGCGACGGAGGCGAGACCTCGTGGCGAATGACGTCGCCGCTCGCCGCGAAGGTCGACCTGCCGGCAGTCGACAACCTCGTCGGTGTTCTCGAGTACGCCAGCCCCGTGCGGAAGCTCGATCGCGATCCGCCCGGCTTCGATCCGATCCGCCGAACGGGCACCGTGACGATGGGCGCGCTCGTGTACCGCTTCGCGCTCGGCGGGGCGTCGCCGTCGCCCGAGGGGTCCTCCTACCTGCGGCTCGATGGCGAAGGCACGTTCGTCATCGCACGCGAGCTCACCGCGGATCTGTTGAAGTCGACGGATGTCTACCGCGACAAAACGATCGTGCCATATCTGTCGATCAACCTGTCTTCCCTCGCCGTGACGGGCAAGAGCGAGAGCTGGTCGATCAAGCGCATCGACCCCACGAGCTTCCGGCTCGATGACGGAAACCGCTGCTCGCGCGAGACCATCGATCTGGTGTGGAGCGCGCTCGCCGAAATGCGCGCCGAGTCCTTCTTGCCGGACGACGTGGCCGACCGCGCCACCGAGGCACCCGAGTACCGCATCGTGATGACGCCGTCGGACAAGGGATCGGCGGCGGGGGAGATCGTGGTCGGCGGACCGTGCCCGGATCATCCCGAGGACGTCGTCGTCGTGCGCCGCGCTCCCACGCGCCTCTCCGCATGTGCGCCGCGCGGCATTCTGCGCGGGCTGTCGACACCCAAGGTGCAGCTCGACGACAAGCGCCTTTTCGTCGCGCGCGCCGACGAGGTCGAGGAGCTTCGCCTCGAGACCTCGCCGAGCGGCGCGGCGCTCGAAATCGCGCGACGGGGAACCGGTTGGCATCAGCGACGTCCCGCCGATCGCGATCTGACGCCGGGCGAGGCCGAGATGGCGACCGCGCTCGTGACCGCGCTCACGAAGGCGGAGGGCACGCTGCAAGAACCAGCCGGGAAGGCGCCATTCACGGCGCGCGCGCGTGCCACGATTGCGCGCGGTGGTGACACGCGGGTCGAGGAGGTCGTCGAGATCGGCGAGGTCGACGGCGTCAGTGTTGCGCGGCGAAAGGTCGACGGCGGGCTGCTCACGATTGGCCGTGAGGTGCGACGGCTTCTCTCGGCGCGGGCGACGGCACTCGCCGAGCGGCGCGTGTTCGATCCGCCGATCGAGGGCAAGCCCATCGCCGGCGTCGAGACCCGTTGCGGCGGCTTCGAGCAAACCCTCGTGCGCGACGGCGCGCAGTTCCAGATGAAGAAGCCGCCCGGCTACCCGGCCGATCAAGCGGGCGCGATCGATCTCGGTGAGACGATCGCCCGCGCCAAAGCCGAGACGCGCGTCGCCGACGCCGACGACGGCAGCTTCGGCTTCGAAGTGCCGTGCACGATCGCCGTGACGGTGAAGGACAGCGGCGGAACGCGGCGCGTCGCGCTCTCGCTCGGTAGCGCCACGGCCGACGGCGGCGTGTACGCGCACGCGGAAGGCTCGCCCGACGTCTTCGTTCTTCGCGGGCCGCTGCTCGAGCTGGCCAGGACGCCGCTCGTCGATCGGAACCTGTTCTTCGCGACGCCCTCGAGCGTGCAGGCGATCCGGTTCACGCGCGCCCAAGGCGACATCGTCGTTCACAACTTCGCCGACGGCGGAACACACCCGGCCATCGAGTCGCTCGGCCAGCTCACCGCCGACCGCGTGACTCACCTCGGACCCGCCCACCCCGACGAGGGCTTCGGCAAGCCGACGGCCGACGTGCGCATCGGGTTCGTTCGCGACGCCGGGATGGCGGCAAAGCATTTCCTGATCGGCGGCATGACGAAGGACAAATCCGCCTGGTACGTGCGCGCCGAGGGAATCGACGCCACCTTCGTGGTCTCGACCGCGAAAGCCAACGCCGTCGTCGCCGCGGCGCGCGGGCTGTGAAATGATGAGGGCGATGGTGACGTCCGCGGCCGACCCGCGCTGCAAGCCGATCGTGAAGTGGGCGGGCGGAAAATCGCGTCTCTTGCCCGAGCTCCGCGGGCAGCTACCGAAGAAGATCGGCACCTACGCCGAGCCGTTCTCCGGCGGTGCGGCGCTCTTCTTCGCGCTCGCCTCTGCGCCCAAGCGCCGCTTCGAGCGCGCGGTGCTCGTCGACCGCAACGAGGATCTCATCGCGTGTTACCGCGCCGTGCGCGACCAGGTCGAGGACGTGATCGACGCTCTCGCCGCGTACCGCTACGAGGCCGAGATGTACTACGCGACGCGCGATCTCGACCCGACCAAGATGAACGACGTCGAGCGTGGCGCGCGCTTCCTCTTCTTGAACCGCACTTGTTACAACGGTCTCTGGCGCGTGAACTCGCGCGGCCGCTTCAACGTGCCGTTCGGTCGCTACAAGAACCCTCGCATCGTCCGGAAGGAGGAGCTTCGCGCGGCGTCGATCGCTCTCCAGGCGACCGAGCTCTCGGTCGGCGACTTCACCGCGGGCACGAAATCGCTCGGCAAGGGCGACTTCGTCTACTTCGATCCCCCCTACGCCCCGGTGTCGAGCACCGCCGACTTCACGGCGTACGCGGCGGGCGGTTTCTCGCAGGCGGACCAGGAGCGACTCGTCGACGAGCTTCGGCGGCTGCGCAAAGCCGGCGCGAAGGCGATGCTCTCGAACGCCGACACCGAAGAGACGCGCCGCCTCTACCGCGAGTTCTCGGTCAACGTCGTTTACTGCTCCCGCTCGATCAACTCGGACCCCGACAAGCGCGGCGACACCACCGAGCTGCTCGTGACCTCGTGGGGTCCGGCCGGCGTTCACAAGAGCGACGCGGTGATCGCGGAGCCCGCGCAGCGGGCTTGAGGAACCTTTACGGTTGAACGATCGCTGCCCTGGGTTTCAACCCGGGGTGCCCCGCCGTGGTACCCTTCGAGTCTCGTGAACAACCCGTTCGACCACGCTCCGCATTCGCACGCCCTCGCGTCGGAGGACGTGATCCGCCGCCGCGTGAAGGCCGAGATTCGAAAGCGGATGCGCGGGCTGCGGAAGACGACGCCTGCGTCGGCATGCGCAGAGCGCTCGCGCCTCCTCGTGCTCGCGCTCGAGAAGCATCCGGATGTCTTGCGCGCCCGTTCTGTCGCGCTGTTCTGGCCGATCGAGGACAAGCACGAGGTCGACCTCCGCCCGCTCGACGCGCAGCTGCGCGCGCGCGGCGTGAAGCTCTATTACCCGGCGATCGATCGGCAGGACGACAACCCTGATCCCGAGGCCTACCCGGTGATGACATTTCGCCGCGTCGACGATCCAGCGCTCCTCGCGGAGGCTGGCAATGGCTTCGCGGAGCCCCCGAAGGACGCGCCCGAGGCCGGATCGCTCGACCTCGACGTCATCGTCGTTCCCGCGATTGCCATCGCGCCTTCGGGGCATCGCATCGGCTACGGCGCTGGCTACTACGACCGGACGCTGCCTCGCTTCACCACGCCCGGAGGCGCCCTGACGATCGCGGTCGCGTTCGATTTCCAGCTGATTGCCGAGGTGCCCGAGACCGACGGCGACGTCGCCAGCGCGTGGATCGTCACGGACCGCCGCGTTCTCCAGGCTTCGTGAAGGACGCGCCGCCGTGACGTGGATCGAAGCCTTCCTGCTCCTTCTCTACGCGGGCGTCCTCGCAGCTGCCGCGGCGTACGGGTTCGCGCGATCGAAGTACTCGGGCCTGCTGACCGACGAGATTCGGCAGCGCGAGCCCATCGTGGAACGCGCTCGCAAAGAGGAGCAGGCGAAGCTCGAAGAGGTCCGCAAGGAGGCCGAAGAGGTCTTGAAGCGCTCGCGGCAAGACGCCGAAGAGGCGCGCCGCTTCGCCGACAACGCACGGTCCCAGCTCGAGGTCGCACGCAAAGAGGCGTCGATGGAAGCGCAGGCCTTTGCGATGCGCGCCGTCGAAGAGGCCACCGTCGCGGCGAAGCTCGAAGCCAAGCGTGACCTCGAAGAGCGCTTTCGCGATCGTGAACAGGAGATCGCGAAGCGTGAAGGCCACGTGGCGGCCAAAGAAGGGACGATCAAGCAGCTCGAGTCGAACGCGATCAAGCTCGTCGACGACCGCCGCGCCAAGCTGGAAGCCCTCGCCGGCCTCAGCGGCCAAGATGCCAAGAAGAAGATGACCGACGAGCTCCTCGACTCGGTCCGCCGCGACGCGGCGCGCGAGGCCAAGGCGATCGAGGACACCGCCAAGGAAGAGGCGGAGAAGAAGGCGCACCGCATCATCGGCATCGCGATCCAGCGCTACGCCGGCGAGCACGTTCAAGACCGCGCGATGACCTCGGTGCACTTGCCTTCGGACGACATGAAGGGGCGCTTGATCGGTCGTGAAGGTCGCAACATCCGCGCACTGCAGGAGTCGTGCGGCGTCGACTTCATCATCGACGACACGCCCGAGACCGTCGTCATCTCCGGCTTCGATCCCGTTCGCCGCGAGGTCGCGCGCATCGCCATCGAAGCGCTGGTGGCCGACGGCCGGATTCAGCCGTCACGTATCGAAGAGGTCGTCGCGCGCGCGAAGGAGCAAGTCGAGAAGGGTCTCGGCGAGTATGCCGAGGCCGCGTTCCTCGAGCTCGGTATCACGCGCGTGCACCCCGAGATCACGCGCCTCGTCGGCCTCTTGAAGTTCCGCTACTCGTACGCGCAGAACGTTCTGAAGCACTCGATCGAGTGTGGCTACCTCGCGGGGATGATGGCCGCCGAGCTCGGACAAGACGAGCTTCTCGCGCGCCGCGCCGGGCTGCTCCACGACATCGGCAAGGCCGTCAGCCACGAGCAAGAGGGCGGGCACGCCGTCATCGGCGGCCAGTACGCACGCAAGTACGGCGAGGATCCCACCGTCGCCAACGCAATCGCCTGCCACCACGACGACGAGCCCACGCTCACGATCATCGGAAACCTCGTGACCGCAGCTGACGCTCTATCCGGCGCACGCCCCGGCGCGCGTCGCGAGGTCCTCGAAGGTTACGTGCAGCGTCTCCAGGATCTCGAGCGCATCTCGACGCGGTTTGCGGGTGTCGAGCGCGCCTACGCCATTCAAGCGGGCCGCGAGGTGCGCGTGATGGTCGAGCCCAGCGAAGTGAGCGACGCCGAAGCCGCGCTTCTCGCCCGCGAGATCTCGAAGCGCATCGAGGACGAGCTGTCCTATCCCGGCCAGATCCGCGTCACCGTCGTGCGCGAGACCCGCGCCATCGATTACGCGAAATAATCAATTCTTGCGTGGCCGCGCGGCCTTGTCGCGGGCCTTCTTCTGGCACTTTGGGCACACGCCGTACATCTCGTGCTTGTGGCTGCGGAGCTCGAAGCCGTGCTGCTCGGCGATCTCTTCTTGGATGGTCTCGATGCGCGGCTCTTCGAACTCGGTGATGTCGCCGCACTCGACGCAGATGAGGTGATCGTGGTGCGAGTGGTCGTCGGCGAGCTCGTACCGCGTGAGGCCGTCACCGAAGCGACGCTCGAACGCGACGCCGCACTCGGCGAGGAGCTTCAGCGTGCGGTAGACGGTGGCGTAGCCGACCTTCGGATCCTGCGCGCGCACCGAAGCGAGCAGCTCTTCGATGCTGACGTGGTTCGGCGCAGAGAAGAAGGTCTCGACGATCAGGCGGCGCTGGTCCGTGGAGCGCAGACCTTTTTTGACCATGTGCGCCTGTAAGAGCTCGCGAAAATGGTCGAGGCTGGGCCCGCCATGACGCTCGTCGGCCGAATCTCCAGTCTCCATCGTCATTACCCCCACCCGTCGACTTTGCCCCGGGCAGGTTCGCACAGCAAGAGGTGCCCGGCGCTCGTCGCAAACGCATGGCGCGTTGACAGTCGCGAGACCGTCCTTCATGCTCCTCGGCGTTCCTCTCGCTGTTTGGGGAGCCGCGCGGACTTTCGCTCACCTTGGGTGGCGCGCGTTACAAGTTCCCCACCACCCTAAGCCGTTGGAGTCGAGCTGCGCTGCGCGCATCCAACAGCGACTCGACAGGTGGGCGGGAAAGTGTCCCGACCATGGCCCAATCAATCGAGACGACTGCCGTTCGCGGCGGCCATCCGCGTCGTGAGGCGTTCGACGCCGTCACCGTCCCCATCGCGTGCACCGCCACCTACGCGTTCGAGTCGAGCGCGGAGATCAAGGATCACTTCGACGGGCGCATCCAGCGCGAAGAATACGGACGCTACGGGAACCCGACGGTGCGCACGGCGGAGCGCAAGCTCGCGCTGCTCGACGGCGCCGAGGATGCCGCGCTGTTC
>CAXSGV010000435.1:0-6444 GCA_964236615.1 uncultured Polyangiaceae bacterium | reverse complement strand
GGGCTGCCCGCGATCACGTGACGGTGCTCGGCCCGCTGGACGTCGCTGCCTTCGAGGACGTGGGCGATGCCCCAGTCGAGGACGTAGACCTCGCCGAACTGGCCAACGATCACGTTGTCGGGTTTCAAGTCACGGTGAATGACGCCGCGGCTGTGCGCGTAGTCGACCGCGAGGCACACCTGCCGAAAGATGCCGAGCAAGCGCGGCAGCGGCCATGTGTCGACTGCGGGGCGCGTCGCCTTCAGGACGTCGCGCAGCGTGCGCCCGCGCACGTTGCGCATCGTGTAATGGGGGTGCCCGTCGTCGGTCCTTCCCAGATCGTAGACCGGGACGATCGACGGATGCTCGAGCTGCGCGCACGTCTGTGCCTCCGCGACCAGGAGCGCCGTGAGCGCGTCGTCAGCCTCAGGCAGAAGGGATTTCCGGGCAACCGCGCGGCCGAGCACGTGATCGAAGATCTCGTCGACCCGGCCCATGCCTCCACGACCGAGCTCGCGCACCATGGCGTAGCGCGGTGGGCGGGCAACCTCCTCGGGCGAGGCCGCGGTGGGCGTTGTCGGATCCGGCGCCGGCCGATCGGAGTTGCCGACGGACATCGGTGCGATGGTACCAGCCGTCCACCACGTCGGTTGCTATGTCTAGAAGGAGACACAAGTCCGTGCGCCGCGGAGCACCTCGAAAAAGGTGACGACGCGCGGGCACTGGCGCAAAATGGCCGCGTGCTCGCGGTGAACGAGCGGAACAAGGACGAGCCCATGCGGAACGACCACGACGTCGTCGACAATTCCGACAGCGACACCGACACCGACCTCGGCGATGGCGATGGGATCACGAGCGGTATCTCGCGCATCACCCACCTCCTGGTAGCGGCCGACAAGCGCCTCACGGCGATCGAGGTTCATCTTCCGCCGGGCCCGCCGACGACGCCGCAGGTCGACGCGATCCACGAGATGGTGAGCGCCGCGAACGACCTCCTCGTGCACGCGCACGCGCTTCTCGGCCGCAGGCCGCCTACGGGCTGACGGTCAGCAGCTTGCACGCGCCACGCTTGGCTGCGTCGTCGTAGGAGAGACGCGCGAGCTCGCCGCGATCGAGCAGGGCGTCGCTCCACACGAGGCACACCTTCACGCTCTCGCCACCCGTGATGCGGAACGCGCCCGCGAGTGGAACCTCGTTGCCGCACGCGAGTGTCGGTGCCGGCGCGAGCGGGAAGCTCGGGCCCGCGCTGTCGTAGACCACGAGATCGAAATGCGCGCGCGCGCCGGGCGGACACGTGACGAGCGCCTTGAAGCGGTCGCCGCCGCGGAAGGTCCCGCCGGCCTCCGCGAAGATGGTCTCGTCGTCGCGGACGAGCGTGAACGCGATGGCGTCACCCTTCACGCGCACGCCTTCGCCGTCACCGCGGGGATCGACCGTAGGTTGCCAGCGCCCGATTGCGAGCACGGACGCGGCGGCGAGCGCGAGCCCTGACCCAATCGCTGCGAAGCGTAGAGTGCGCGCGGGGCGTCGCGCGCGCGGTGTGGCCTTCGCGGACGGCAGCGTCGACGGCAGCGGCGCGAGCTCGAGCTTCGCGTCGGCTTCGATGCGCGCGAGGCAGGCCGCGCAGGCCGGGCACGCGGCGAGGTGCGAGCCGATCTCCACGCGCGCGGCGGAAAGCTCGCCGAGCGCGTACTGCTCGAGGCGCAGCCACGAGACCGGTGTCGAGATGCACTGGCTCATGCCGAGGCTCCCGTCTCGGGCGGACCGCTCAAGCGCGCGACGACGTCCGTGATGGCGTCGAGGCGCTTGCCGATCGTCTTTCTGCTGAGCCCGAGCATCGAAGCGATCTCCTCCTGCGTCATCTCGTCGAGGTAGCGGTACACGAGGACCTGCGCGCTCTCCTCGTCGAGCTGAGCGACGAGCTTCACGAGCATGTCCATGTCGATCACGCGGTCATCCACGTGCGTTCGAGCGGGCCCACGAAGGGCGTCGTCGTGCTGCGCGAGCAGCCGCGATCGGTTGTTCTCGTCGCGCAAGAACGAGAGACAGCGGTGCGTCACGGCGCGGTACAGATAGGGCAAATCCTCGGGCGCATCGCCCGACTGCAGCATCTCGACGAACAGCGAGTGCACGACGTCGCGCGCATCGTCCTTGCTGCGGAGGATGCGCTCCGCCTTCCTGATGAGCGCGCGCCCGTAGCGCTCGTAAGCCTGCATACATTGCCCAGCCTACCGGCACCGGCCCGCGCGTACGCCGGTCGGTTTGCACGCAATGCCGGCGAGACCAACCCCGCCGTCGCACGCGGGATTCGGGTGAAGGACGACGCCTTCGCAGACGCTGCTCGCGCAGTCGCTATTGGCGACGCAGGGCTCGCCCGCCGGCCCTTTGGCCCGACCTGGCGCGCACAGATTCGGGCGGGGATCGTAGAAGAAGGCCGTGGCCGAGAGATCGAGCTCGGAGCGGCTCGGCTTTTCACAGACGGCACCATTGGCGCAAGGACGCGCCGTCGAGGAGCAGGCGCCGCACGTGCCAGGAAGAACCGCCACGCCGCCGTCGGACTGGGGGGCCGAGACGGTGTCGCAGAGGCCTTCCTTGCACTCTGCATCGTTCGCACACGTGTCGCCGATGGCGAGATCCTTCAGCTCGATGACGGGGTTGGTGCACGAGGTCGCGCGCACGAGGCGCATCTCGGCGAGCACGGCGCGGCCCGTGCCCTCCTTGCGAATGATGAAGCGGAAGTGCCCGCCATGACCCATCGGCGTGTGGATGATTTTCTTCGTGGGGCGCCAGTGGGTCTCGTCGATCGATTCGTCGAAGTCGGGCACGCCGTCGAAGTTGAAGTCGACCTGGATCTTCACCTGCGCGCGCGCCTCGACGTCGGCGACGGCGGAGAACTCCATGCACTCGGAGCCCTCGGTCGTCTCCTGGGAGATCTGCGTGGGCGTGTCGACGAGCTCCACGCCGTAGTCGTTCGCGTGCCACGTCGGGACGCGGCGCACGGAGCCCGCGTCGGTCTTCCAGCTGCAGAGGTCTTCCCCGCACCAGAGGTGAAACGTGGGATCTGAAAGCACGTCGCCGTTGCAACCCGGCGCCATGCAGGCTGCGCCCGCCACCACGATTGCTCCGCGAAGCAGCCAATCTTTCGTCTTCATCGGTCCACCTGTCCAAAGCGAATTTGCATGCCGAGCGAAGCCGACGGCTAGCCGAAGTCGTCGAGGCGCTGGGTGTACGCGTCGTAGCTACGCCACAAGAGACCAGTCGTGGCTTCGACGCCCCACCGATCGATCTCCCGGAGCGGCGTCGCGGAAGGTGCCGTTGCATTCGCGTGGTCGGGCTCGCGCGCGGGCTCCGATGCCGCGAACGCCATCTCGTCGTCGGTGTCGCCCTTCGCGATCCCGGAGGCGGCGACCTCGTTGCAGGCGCCGAGATCGATCGCCGTGACGCGGCCGTCGGTGAGCGCAAGGTGGCAGCTCATCGCCTTGCCCTTCGTGCGCAGGGTCGCGTCGTATTGCCCCGAGGGAAGCGCGAGCCGCAGCGCCGCGCCCGGCGCCTTTTGCAGATCGGTCTCGAGCGTCACGTGCTGCGTGCCGACCCGCGTGCGCGCCGTGGCTGCGAGCGTGCGCCGGTAGGCGTAGCGGTAAGCTTCATCGAGCGAGACGCGCCCGTCACCGTCCGCGTCGCCCGCACCGCGCAGCGCGACGATCAGGTGGTGCGTGAAGTACGACGACTTCAGCGAGTCGGACTCCTGACTCAGCTCTTGCCCCGTGCTCGACGCCATCACCGCGATCCCTTTGGTGGTGAGGTGCGAGACCGAGTTGAAAGAGAAGTCGGCGGCGGGCTCGGCGCCCTTCGTGCGCGCGAACGCGCCGGACTGGCACGCGTCGAGGACGACGAGGGTGAGCGTCGAGGGCATCTGGCGCAGGCGCTCACGCAGCGTGGCGAGTGGGAGCTCGCCGTCGCCGAGCGTGAACGCGTTCGCCTTCGCGTGACCCGAGTAATAGAACACGACGACCGACTGCTCGCCGCGCTGCTGGTTCTCGCGGACCTTCTGGCCGACCTCGTCGATGGTCGCGAGGATCTTCGGGCCGTCGGGATGGGCGAGCACGCGGAGATCGGTCGTGCCGAAGCGCCCGACGTCGCGAAGGACGTCCGCCATCCGCGTGGCGTCATCCTCTGCGTAGCGAAGCGCGGTTTGCCCCGGGCCGCCGGTGTTGTTGCCGACGATGATTCCGTAGGCGTGGGGGTGCGGCACCGAAGGGGTTTGGGCGCGTGCCGCGAGCGGCCAGGCAAGCCCGATTGCAGCGGAAAACAAGCCCGCAGCGAGGGGACGGAAGCTTTTGAAGGAAGGCGTCATCGTAGGTCTCCCTCGGTTAACTCGCGAGCCTCCTGGTTTGGGAACCGAGCCATGCATTTTTTTTGGCGCCTTCGCGCTCTTCCGCTCCGCGCACGTCTGATCGCTTGTCTATTCGACCGCCTCGTCGCGCGCTCGCCAAGCGCGGAGCTGGAGAACCGTGACGACGAGGAGGACGCCCAGGAAGACCACCGTGAGTGCGCTCGCCTTGCCGACGCTCAGATTCAAGAAGACCTGCTCGTAGATGGCGTAGACGAAGAGGGTCGTCGCGTTGGCAGGTCCACCTTGGGTCATGATCCGCACGACGTCGAAGGCCTGAAACGAGATCACGAGGCTGGTCGTACCCACGAACGCGGCGGTCGGCCGCAGCATCGGCCAGGTGATGAAGCGGAAGCGCGCGACGGCGCCGGCCCCGTCGAGCGAGGCCGCTTCGTTGAGCGAGGGTGGGATCGACTCGAGGCCGGCGAGGAAGACGATTATCGCGTAGCCGGTGATCTTCCAGACGGTCACGCCCGCGAGTGTGGCGAGCGCAGCATCGGGATCGGTGAGGAAGCCCACGCGCGGCAAGTGAAGCGCGCGAAAGATCCCGGCGACCGCGCCGGCGTCCGGATCGAGCAGCCACGAGAAAAGGAGGGCGACTGCCACCCAGCTCACGACGTACGCGCTGAAGATGCTCGCGCGCACGAAGCCGAAAAAGCGGCCGCGACGCTGGAGCAGGAGCGCGAGCCCGAGGCCGAGCGCCATGGATCCCGATACGACCATCACGCTGAAACCGAGCGTGCGGAGAACGATGCGCGCGAGCTCGTTCTTGTCCGCAAGCGCCGCGTAGTTCGCGCCGCCGACGTACACGGGCGGCGTGAGCATGTCCCAGGCGTAGAAGCTTTGCTTCACCGCGACGCCGACGGGGTAGACGAAGAAGACGACGAGCAGCGCAAGCGAAGGCGCGAGCATCGCCCACGGGTGCCACGCCTTGCGGGGGCGCACGCTCAGATCTCCTTCGCGGCGGCCACGCGCGCTTCGCTCATGACGGTGGCGGCGTCGAGGTTTTGCAATACCGCCGATTCGAGACGCGGCTCAACGACGTCGCGCTGTACGCGAAAGAGGTTCGGAGACCAGGGCCACGGCGTCGCGTCGGCGAGCTGCCGAAGCGCGACCTCGTCGTTCGGATGCTGTTCGTACCAGCCGCGGCCACGGAGCTCGGTCACCGCGGGCTCGGTCACGGGCATGTAGCCGGTGCGCGTGGACCATTCGATGGTCTGCGCGGGCTCGCACATGAAGCGAAGAAAGCTCCACGCGGCCTCCTTCTCTTCCCGCGGTGCGTCCTTCATGACGACGAAGAACGTCCCACCGGTCGGGACCGAGGCCTTCACGTCGCGCGGAAGCGGCGCTGCGATCACGGGGAAGCGCGCGTTGTCCTCGAGGTAACGAAGGAACGCGGTGCTGGTCCACGTGATGGCCACACGTTCGGCGAGGAAGTCCTGATTCGTCGCTTGCCACGCGTTGTAGTCGCGGCCCGCGGGGGGACGCATCACGTGCCGCGCGTGCACGAGATCTTGCCAGTAGCGGAGCGCCTTCACGCCTGCGTCGCCGCCCAGCGTAGGCGCGCGGTTGCCGTCGTTCGGAAACAGCGTGCCGCCCGCCTGGCCGACCATCGCGACCCAGAACCACCAGGAGATCGGCACCTCGTAACCCCAGCGCGCAACGTTTTTGCCTTCGCGGATCGTGAGACGTTCGGCGTGCGACGTGAGCTCGCCCCAGGTGTTGGGCGCCGTGAGCCCTGCTTCCTTCATGATCCGCCCATTCAAGTACATGATGGGCGTCGATCGGTTGAACGGGATGCCGAAGAGCGGCTCGCGATCGCCGGCCTCGTACGCGCCCTTTTGCCCCAGCGCAGGCACGAACGGAATGGAGCTCGCGCCTTCGTAGGCGTCGAGCGGCTCGAGGACCTTCGCGCGCGCGAGGTAGGGAAGGACCTCGCCGACGACGTGGCTCAACGCCGGAGCGGCACCCGCGGCGAGCGCGGTGCGGAGCTTGGCGAGAACCTCAAAATAATCACCTTAAAACATAACCTCAACAAAAACCTTCTACTACAACACATTAAAACACTACACAAA
>CAXSGV010000434.1:0-6473 GCA_964236615.1 uncultured Polyangiaceae bacterium | reverse complement strand
CCTCCTCGGGACGCGGCTTGGGCTTGGGTAGTGTCGTAGAGCCCGAGCCACGTTTCACGTCGACCGCCGGCGGCGAAACATCGGCCGGTGGCGGTGGGGGCGCGCGAAAGACGATCTCGATGCGGACCTTCGCCGCGATCGGCTTGTCGGCGCGCATCGCGGGCGCGAACGTCCATCCGAGGGCCTCGCTCGCAGCAACGACCGAGAACGGCTCGTTCTCCACCTCGGGCGCGGCCGAGCGCACGGTGCCATCGGCGTTCACGGTGACGACGAGGACCACCGTCGCATCACCACTCGCGCCCGCGGGGTAGGCGACGGTCGGGTCAGAGACGAGCTTCGGCGGAGCGACGTCGGAGGTGGATGCCGGCGCCGTGGAGCTCGGTGCGCTCGATGCGGGTGGCGCGCTCGGTGACGTTGGTTGTGCGCTCGCGACGCCGCTGGCGAACAAGCACCAGGCGGCAGCAGCCCCCCATGGCCACACGCTCGACGACACGCGGTGGGGAGAGTAGCAAAGGAGCGCGATGCCGGAGCTCCCCGAAGTCGAGTTTGCGCGACGCGTGCTTGCGCTGTCGACCAAAGGGCAAACGATCACGCGCGTGCGCGTCGCCGACGCACGCATCCTCGACGAGGGCGTGAAGGCAGCGGCGATCGTGCGCGCGCTCACCGGTCGCGCAGTCCTCTCCGTTGCGCGCCGCGGAAAATGGCTACGGATCGCGCTCGACGACACGAAGAAGGCGGGCCTCGTGTTCTCGCACCTGGGGATGACGGGGCGTTGGCAAGCGACGACGGTCGACGCGGCTGAGCTCAGGTTCGAGAAGGTGCGGCTCGATCTCGCGCGGGGCACGGAGACCTCGAGCTTGCGTTACACGGACCCGCGCCTCTTCGGACGGTTCGTGGTCACGCGCGAAGATCTGAGCGCCTGGAAGGGGCTCGGGCCCGATCCGTTGCTCGATGGAATCGACGCCGCGGTGCTCGCGACGAAGCTTGCACGACGGAAGAAGAAGACGATCAAGGAGACGCTGCTCGATCAAACCTTGCTCGCGGGGATCGGGAACATCCAAGCGCAAGAGGCGCTGTTCCGCGCGAAGCTCCACCCGGAGCGCATGGCCTCCGACCTTTCGACGCGCGAGGTGCGTGCGCTCGCGACCGCGTTGCTCGACACCATTCACGCGACCCTCGCTCTCACGCCCGAAGGGCAGACGAAGATCGTCTACGTCGAGGAGGCAAACGCCCCGAACCCGTTCGCCATCTACGGGCGCGAGGGCGAGCCGTGTCCGCGCTGCAAGAAGGCGCTCGTGAAGATCGTGCAAGGCGGCCGCAGCACGATCTTCTGCCCGCGCTGCCAGCGACGCGCCCCGGTGTCCGCCACATCGTGATGACGCGGCCCGCTCCTAAGGCTGCAACGCAAGCAAGCCGGTGAGCACGTAGTCCTCGGAGAGGGACGTGCTCGCAGTGAACGGTCCGCCGACGGACCCTACCGCCGCACTCTCGCTCTGGAACGCCGACCGGCTGGAGTAGACCAGGTTGACGCGCTCCGTCGTTCCGGCGGGCGCCTTCCATACCGAGTTGGGCGCAGCGTGTCCCGCCATCAGGAGGACGAGCAAAGTTCCCGGCCTTCCGACAGGCACGGTTGGCGATGTGTACTGAGTCACGCCGCCGCTTCGTGCGACCGTCGTGTAGGCGCCCACGGGCACGCTATTGTTGGCGCCCGTGTAGGCGGAGATCCATGCCTGCCCCTCGACGCCTGTGTTGCTCACCCAGGTGTACGAGGCGGGCTCGCTGGATGTTGCAGTATGCACGTAAACGATGAGCGAGATGTCGACCGTGTAATCGTTTCGCTGCACGAGGCTCCAGCCGGCCGGTACGGTGAACGTCGGGAGAGGACCGCCCGTGCGCCCGACCGCGAGGACCGCGATGAGCGCGTCCTTCGCCGCCGTCCCGAAGGGGCGGTTCAGCGTGATCGAGGTCGTCGTCGGGTTCGCGACGTAGGGGACGATGACGCCGAGCGACGCGCGCCAGGCCACGGGAGGCGGCGCCGCATCGAGGCCGGCGTCGTTGGAGCTGACGACGTCGGCGAGAGCGTCGTTCGTGTCCGCGGCGTCGGCGCCGTCCTCGGCATCGAAGTAGGGGACCCCGCCATCACCGACGTCGGCGACCTGCACGTCGAGACTCGCGTCGAGCTCCGCTCTGGCGCCCGTGAGGTCGTCGAGTGACGTGACGAGAGAGCACCCCGTGACCAGCGCGACAACCGCGAAGGCGCCGAGTCTGCGCGACACCGAGCCGCGAACGGACTTGCGAGGATCGCGACCGCATGCGCCCCCCGGCGGACTTCGCATACATCGATACTAACATCGCCGCGGGCGACCGGTATGTCCGCGGATTCTTGGGACGCGAGTCTCGTCCTCACGCGCGGTTACTGCAACACGAAGCGCGATTTGTGGAGGCGCCAGCTCGTGAACAGCGACACGAGAAGCAGCGCGAAGCCGACGGCGACGGTGGTCATGCCCCACGAGAGCGTCGACTGAGGCACGCGAACGACGCGCGTCTGAATGGACCAGTGAAGGTAGCTGGCGAAGAGCGGCCACAACACGCTCCGCCGGCCGCGTCGCCACACGAAAAGCGCGAGGGCCACCGAGAGCGCGACGTCGAGAACGACGATGTGCTGCGGCCAGGCGCCGCCCGACCACGAGGAGGTCCACGCCGCGAGGAAGACCGCGTACCCCGCCCAGGCAACGTGCCTCGGCGCCGTGCGCTTCTCGAGAGCATGCAGTGCGAAGACGGCCGCGCCCATGGCAGACGTGAGCTCGAACAGCTCGGGGACGATCACGGCCGTCAGCACCAACGTGGCCGCGACCACGGCAACGACGTTGCGCTCTCGCTCCAGCCAGCGGGTCGCGAGGAGCGCCGCCATGGGGACGAGGACGACGCCGTGCACGTCGTACTGGACGATCCAGAAGAAGACATGGCCGATGGCTAGACCTCCCCAGATCAACCAGGTGGCGCGCGTCGATCGCCTGAGCACCGTGTCGCCCCACGCATCGAGAGCGACACGGCTCGTGACCCGGCGTGACGTCCAGAGCCCGGCTGCGAAGAGCGCGAAGAGCCACACGGCGACGATCGTCGTGAACGTCTGCGCCGCGACGGTCCTCGCCCAGTATGGGATCGCGGCAAGGCCAAGCGCTCCGAACGTAGGGATCGCGATGGCAGAGAACGAGAGGCGCAGCTCGAGCGCCCACGCGAGCGCGAGCAGCTTCGCAACGAACACGGCGAGCCACACGGCGCTCCCGAGCGCGCCGAGGCGTGGAAGCAGCGGGTACATCTCGGTGCTGAGAATGAGATCGCCCTGGTACACGACCGCGATGAGCGCGACGCACACGGCCGACCGGCGCAAGCCGATGCGAGTCAGCAACGCCGCGCCGCCGATGAGCGCGGCCGCGTAGAGCTCGGTGACGATCCCCACGCCGAAGCTTCCCCACAGCGACGCGTCGTTGGTGAGGCCGCGCGCCATCAGGAAGAGACCCAGAAGGACAAGGACGGCGCTCAGCAGGTAGAGCGGGTTGTATTGAATGAACCAGCGGTAGAGAAGTCGTTGCACGACCGGCGGCAATGCAGCGCGAGTGCCAACGCGTCGGCGGCCGTTTTCCCGCGCATGGCCGTGCATGCGATTGCGAGTCCCCGGGACACTCTGGCAAATCCACTCTCGACCGGGCGTCGCGTGCGACAGCACGTCAGATCAGATCACGGGCTTCCAGGGCAGCTCCTTCGACACACGCGGCGGGGGCAGCGGCACCCTCAGCGCCGACGCGATCTTCGTGAGCAGCTCGTGGAAGGTGTACGCGCTCGCGCCGTAGAGAATGCAGTCGTCGAGCTCGTAGTGCGGGAGGCGTAGCTCGCCCTCGCCGAACGGGACGGTCACCTCGACCCAAGCGCGCTCGCCGGTGAGCCACGGCAAGATCGGGATCGACAAGAGCCGCGCGATTTCGGTCGACGCGATCCTCGGCTTCACGCCAGGCGCGAGCTCGGCGACGAAGGGATGAATGATGTATTTCCCGGTGATGACCGGGATCGGCGAGAGCGCCCCGAGCACCTCGGTGTCGCTCGCTTGGATGCCGAGCTCCTCTTCGAGCTCGCGGAGCGCCGCCGAGCGAAGATCGGGATCGCTCTCCTCCATCTTGCCGCCCGGGAACGCGACCTCGTTCGCGTGATCGAGCAGCGCCGCCGAGCGCAGGATCGCCGCGACGTGGGGCTCTGGATCGAACGTGATGGCGAGCACCGTGGCCGCGGCGCGCGAGGTCGCGTTGCCGAACCCACGCCCGTTCTTCACCTGCGGGAAGAGGAGCGCCTCGCGCACGATGTCGCGCGTGACGCGGATCACGAAGCCTTGGGCTCGTAGCTCAGATTCGGACCGAGCCAGCGCTCGACCTCCCCCACGGTCATGCCCTTGCGCGCCGCGTAGTCCTCGACCTGATCGCGATCGATCTTGCCGAGCGTGAAGTAGCGGGACTCCGGGTGCGCGAAGTAGAGACCGCTGACGCTGGAGCCCGGCCACATCGCGAACGACTCGGTGAGGATCATGCCCGCGTTCTTCTCCACGTCGAGGAGCTTCCAAAGCGTGCCCTTCTCCGTGTGATCGGGGCACGCGGGGTAGCCCGCCGCGGGACGAATGCCGCGGTACTTCTCGGCGATCAGATCGCTGGGGGAGAGCGCTTCGCCGTAACCCCACTCCTGGCGAACCTTCTCGTGAAGGCACTCGGCGAAGGCCTCCGCCAGGCGATCGGCGAGCGCCTCCGCCATGATGGCGTTGTAGTCGTCGTGCTTGGCGCGAAAGCCATCGCAGAGCTCCTTCAGACCAAACCCCGTGCTCACCGCAAACGCGCCCACGTGATCGGGCAGGGCCGAGCCCTTCGGCGCGATGAAGTCAGCGAGGCTTCGACTCGGCTCGCTCTTGCCCTTTTTATCGGTCTGCTGCCGCAAGAACGAGAACCGCGTACGCAGCTCCTTGCGGGATTCGTCGGTGTAGAGCTCCACGTCCTCGCCGACCGCGTTCGCCGGGAAAATGCCGTACACGCCGCGCGCGCGGAGGAGCTTCTTCGAGACGATGTCGTCGAGCAACGCGTTGGCTTCCGTGAAAAGCGTGCGCGCTTGCTCGCCGTATTTCTCGTGCTCGAGGATCTGCGGGTAGACCCCGCGCAGCTCCCACGTGTGGAAGAACGGCGTCCAGTCGATGTAGTCGCGCAGGGTCGAGAGCGGAAAGTCCTCGAGCACGCGAACGCCCGTGACCTCGGGCGTGGGTACGTCCTCGCCGCGCCACGCGATCACGGGTGCGTTCGCGCGCGCCGCCTCGAGCGAGAGGAGCGCGTGCTTCGGGGACGCGTGGATGCGGCGGAGCTGCTCGTAGTCCGCGAGGTGCTGACGAACGAACTCCGGCTTCTTCTCGTCGTTGAGGAGCGTCGTGGTGACGGGTACCGCCCGGCTCGCGTCGAGGACGTGCACCACGGGCTGGCTGTAGAAGGGCGCGATCTTGCCCACTGTGTGCGCCCGGCTGGTGGTCGCACCGCCAACGAGGAGCGGCTGCTTGAAGCCCTGACGCTCCATCTCGCGCGCCACGTGCGCCATCTCGTCGAGCGACGGAGTGATGAGACCGGAGAGACCGATGAGGTCCGCCTTCTCGCTCCGTGCCCGCTCCAGGATCTTCTCGCATGAGACCATGACGCCCATGTCGATGACCTCGTAGTTGTTGCAGGCGAGGACGACGCCGACGATGTTCTTGCCGATGTCGTGCACGTCCCCCTTCACGGTGGCGAGGACGATCTTCCCCTGCGTCTTCACGACCTGACCGGACGCCGCCATCTCGGCCTTCTCGGCCTCCATGAAGGGAAACAGGTAGGCGACGGCCTTCTTCATCACGCGCGCCGACTTCACGACTTGCGGCAGGAACATTTTTCCGGCGCCGAACAGATCGCCGACGACGCTCATGCCGTCCATCAGCGGACCTTCGATGACCGAGAGCGGGCGGACGAGCTTCACGCGCGCCTCCTCCGTGTCGGCGTCGATGAAGGCGTCGATTCCCTTCACGAGCGCGTGCGACAGACGCTCCTCGACCGTGCCGCTGCGCCACTCCTCCGATTTCTTCTCGCTCGCCTCTTCGCCCGAGCTCGCGGCCTTCAACTTTTCGCCGAAGTCGACGAGGCGCTCGGTCGCGTCGGGGCGGCGGTTCAGAAGGACGTCCTCCACGAGCTCGCGGAGCTCGGGCGCGATCTCCTCGTAGACCTCGAGCATGCCGGCGTTGACGATGCCCATGTCCATGCCGGCCTGGATCGCGTGGTAGAGAAACGCCGAGTGCATCGCTTCGCGCACGTGGTTGTTGCCGCGAAAGCTGAACGACACGTTCGACACGCCGCCGCTGACCTTCGCGTGCGGCAGGTTCGCCTTGATCCAGCGTGTCGCCTCGATGAAGTCGACCGCGTAGTTGT
>CAXSGV010000433.1:0-6476 GCA_964236615.1 uncultured Polyangiaceae bacterium | reverse complement strand
CCGACGGCCTGGGCGATCGATCCGGGCAGCACGGCGCCGTCGGGGGTCGTGACGATGGGCATCTCGCGGTTCGCCGCGAGTGTCTTCGGCTGTGCGTCGCCGAGAACGGTGACGAGCTGCTGATCGCGATCGACGCGACCCACTGCGGTGAGGCCCATCCCCTTGCTCAGCTTGTCCGCCACGTCGCTTGGCGTGAGGTGCAGGCTCGCGAGGATCTCCGGTCGCAAGATGACCTCGATCTCGCGCACGTCGCCGCCGAGCACTTCGATGCGACCCACGCCGGCCACGTTGGCGAGGGCCGGCCGCACCACGAGCTCGGCGAGCTCGCGAAGCTCGCGCGGGTCGACCGCGCCCGACACGTTGAAGGTGACGACGGGAAAGGAGCCAGTGGTGACGCGCTCGACGATCAGCTCGACGTCCGGCGGCAACCCCGATCGCGCTTCGCCGACGCGAGACTCGACCATCTGCAGCGCGCGCCACATGTCCGTGTCGGGCGCGAATTGAAGCGAGATCTCGGTCGCGCCGCGGATCGTCTTCGAGCGAATGCGCTGCACCCCGAGAACGGTCGTCAGGGTTTGCTCGAGAGGGCGTGTGGCCTGCGTGAGAAAAACGTCCGGGGGCGCTCCGCCGGTCCGCGCGACGACGACGATGCGCGGGAACTCCACCTCGGGGTAGATGCCGCTCGGCATCGCGTACGCCGAAGCGACTCCGAGCAGGACGAGCACGACCGTCGCAAACCAAACGACGGTCGCGTGGCGGCGCAAGAACGCGAGCGCTCTCATTTCGCTTCGGCGATCGCGGTGCCCTCGTCGAGCCCGAGCACGTGCTCGACGGCGACGCGATCGGCTGGCGTGATGCCTTCGAGGATCTCGAGTCGCTGATCGTCACGCCAGCCTATTTTTACCGTGTGCAGTGTGACCTTGCCGTCTTTACATACGGCGACCTGCGCGCCGTCCGCCACCGCACCGCGAAGCGCAGTCGATGGGAGGACGGACACGCCCTCGCGGTGCGCGATGAGGATCGAGGTCTGCCCGAACGCGCCGATCGGGACCGTCGTGTCGCCAGCGAGCGTGATGCGTACGACGCCGAGTCCGGTCACCGGATCGAGCGCGCTTGCCCGTGCGCGTACGATCCCTTCGAAGGGCGTGTGGCTCGCTTCGAACGAGCCCTTCACGGTCTGGCCTTCCTTGATTCGGCCGAGCTCTTCCTCCGTGGCCTCGGCAACGAACTCGACCGCGCCGGTCGACGCGAGCTGAATGATCGGGGTCGCCGCCGTGCCGTCGACGATCGCACCGGGACCGCGCCAAACGCGAGTGACGATGCCGTCGAAGGTCGAATGCACCTGGATCCGCGCCAGGGTGCGTCGCGCGAGATCGGATCCCGCAGAGGCTGACGTCACGCCCGCGTGCGCAGCTTCGGCCCGTGCCGTCGCGTCGTCGAGCTCCTGCTTGGCGGCGATCCCGCGGGCGACGAGCGCCTTCGCGCGCTCGAGGGTTGCCTTGGCGTTGGCTTCCGCCGACTGCGCCTGCGCGAGCGCCGCCTCCGCCTGCTTCGACGCATCGCGCGTCGAGACATCGTCGATGTTGGCGATGATGTCGCCCTTCGTCACGTGCTGCCCCTCGTGGCCGGCGACGCTGACGATGCGGCCGCCGACCTGCGACGCCACCGGGAGATCGCCACCGGGAGGCGGCTGCACGCGCCCGCGCAGCGACACGGTTTCGTCCACGGCTTCGGGGTGCGACGTGATGCACTTCACCGGTATCGGGTCGGGCTCCTTCTCGGCCGCGACGTGGTGGCAGCCGACGAAGAGCGGTGTCATGGCGATGAGAAAGACGCACGCGGCGTGTCGACGATCGCTCACGGTGCACCCACGGCGCGCTCGACATCGACCCACGCAAGAGCGCGGGCCGCGCGGGCGTCGAGGAGCGAGAGCCGCGCCTCGATGCGCGCCTTCGTCGCGTCGAGCACCGCGATGAGGGGTGAGTGGCCGAGCGCGTACGCTTCTTCGGTCGAGCTCGCGGCAGCCTCGGCGGCAGGCACGACGCCCTCTTCGAGCGCCTTCATGCGCGCCGAGATCGCAACGAACGTGCGGTAAGCGATGGTGACGTCCGCCGTCCCGCGGGCGCGGGAAGCGGAAGCTCGCGCGCGAGCGGCTTCGGCCGCGTGGACCTCGCGCTCGATGTACGCGCCGCGCTGGTTGAAGATCGGCACCTCGATGCCGACCTGGGCGCGGTAGTTGGGGCCGGCGTAGCTCGGATCGGCGATGTCGGCGCCGACGTCGAGCGTGAGGAGCGGTCGCACGAGAGCGCGCTCGCGGTGTGCACGGGCATCGCTCGCGCGCTCGTCCGCTTTGTCGCGTTTGACGGCGGGAGCTTGCTCGACGCGCTCGAGGAGTGAAGCGAGAGGGGGAGGCGAGGCCGGGGCTGGCGGATCGTCCTTCGCGCGCAGCATGGCGCCGTCGGGCACGCCGATCCACCGCGCGAGGTCGCTCCCCGCAGCGCTGACGAGCGCCACGGCTTCCGCGGCGTCCGCGTCGGCGCGGAGGCGTTCGGCGCGAACGCGGAGGCCTTCGACCTCCGGCGCGACACCGACGTCGATTCGCCCACGCACCGCGTCCTCGAGGCGCTTGACGACGACTGCCGCGTCGCCGCGGGCACCCGCAGTGCGCTCAGCGAGCCACAACGAGACGTACGCGCGCGCAGTGGCCGCGCGCACGTCGTTCCACACGAGGCCGGTGTCGGCGCGGACCGTTTCGTAGTCGGCGCGGCTCGCATCGATCGCCGCCCCACGCTGGCCGAACACGACGAGTGGAATCGACGCGCCGACCCCGAGCCGCGCGGCCTGGGTCGACGTCCCTGCGTACACGCTCGGGTTGGGGTACGTGCCGGCGATTCCGATGTCGGCCTTTGCCATCGGCTCTCTGCTGCGCGCTGCCACCAGCTCGGGGGATGACGCGCGTGCACGCGCCAGTGCATCGACATACCCCACGGCCACCGCGTCGTCTGCGCGAGCGGTCCCGCAGAGGAGGCAACCGAGGACGAGCGAAGCGCCGAGGCGACGGGACATACCGCGAGCGTAGACGCGTTCACGCGCCGCGGCGCCGCGACCTACTCGGCTCAGTTTCGATTGACGGCGTGGAAGCTAGAGCACGGCCTGCTCGAGCCACTTCGGGTTCTTCGTCGTCCCGTCGAACTGCTGGCTGGTCTTGAAGTGCTCGAACCTGCCTTCGCTCCCCGCCTGCTTCGTGCGGTCTAGCAGCGCCTGCATGTCGCGCTCTTCCATCTTCTTGAACGTCATCGCGACCTCGACGGCTTGCTCGAGCACACCCACCGTCTCGCAGCCGGTGATGACGACCGAGGTGGGCTGACTCATTGCAAACTGCAAGCATTCCCGCGCTGTGACTACGCCCGACTCGAGGAGGATCCCCGAGCCCATCGACTTCATGCCGAGCACGGCGATGTTCTCTTGGACGAGCACGGGTATCACCTTCGTGATGAAGCTCTTGAAGTGCGGGTCCATCGCGTTGACCGGCATCTGCACGCTGTCGAACGTGAAGCCGTGCTTCTTCGCCTCGGCGAGCATCGCGAGGTGAATGTCCGGATCCTTGTGGCCGGTGAACCCAATGTGCTTGATCTTGCCGGCCTGCTTGGCGGCGAGGAGCGCTTCCATCGCGCCCCCCGCACCGAACACGCGCGCTGGATCTTCGAAGCGAATGACCTCGTGCACCTGCATGAGATCGATGACGTCGGTTCCGAGGCGCTTGAGCGACTGATCGATCTGCTGCGCCGCGGCGTCCTTCGTGCGGCCGTCGATCTTCGACATCAGGAAGACCTTGCCGCGCTTGTCGCCCGCGAGCGCCTTGCCCATGCGCTCTTCACTCTTGCCTTCGTTGTAGTCCCAGCAGTTGTCCATGAACGTCACGCCGTGATCGATCGCGGCGTGGATGATCCGGATTCCCTCCTTCTCGTCCTTGGGAATGCCGATGTGAAAGCCGCCGAGACCGATCAACGACACGCTCGTCCCGATGCGACCGAGCTTACGCATCGGCATGACGCCGCCTGGCGGCAGCTTCGTCTGGCCTTCGAGAGGCGCGCCGGGACGCGGTTCCTTCGGAGGCTCCGCCGCGTTCTTTTGCGGCTCCGCCGCGCTCTTTTGCGGCTCCGCCGCGCTCTTGGGCGACGCGTCCTTCTTGCTGCACGCCGCGAGGACACCCCCTGCCATCGCGCCGAGAGCTCCCCGTCTCGTCCAATCCTTCGTGGTGATCATGTGCTTCTCCTGGCGGTGGTCGGGTGCAGCGCTGCGGCAGATCGCCACGCTGTCGTGTGCGGAAAGGCTCTCAGCCGAGCAGGAGACCGCCCGTGACGCCGAGAACCTCTCCGTTGACGAACCGCGACTCGTCCGATGCCAAGAAGACGAACGACGGGGCGAGCTCCGCCGGCTGCGCAGGGCGCGCCATCGGCGAATCCTTGCCGAACTCCGCGATCTTCTCCTCGTCGAACGACTGAACGATGAGGGGCGTCCACACCGGTCCCGGCGCGATCGAGTTCGCGCGGATCCCACGCTTGATGAGCTCCTGCGCGAGCCCCTTGGTGAACGTGACGATCGCGCCTTTCGTCGCCGCGCTCGATGCGCGCCGGATCGAGGTCCTCGAACTTTTCGACCGCTTTGTCCTGGTACGCCGCGTTGTTCACGAGGAGATCGATGCGGCCAAAGGTCTTGACCGTCTCGTCGATCACCCGCCGGCAGTGAGCCTCTTCCACGAGATCACCGGGGATGAGCAGTGCCTTCTTGCCCGCCGCCTCGACGAGTCGCTTCGTCTCTTCGGCGTCGTCGTGCTCGGAGAGGTAGCTGATGGCGACGTCTGCGCCCTCGCGTGCGAACGCGAGCGCGACCGCGCGGCCAATCCCGCTGTCGCCGCCGGTGACGAGCGCGACCTTGCCGGCGAGCCGTCCAAACCCCTTGTACGTCGCCTCGCCGTAGTCGGGCGTGACGTTCATGTCTGCGCTCGTGCCCGGTCCGTCTTGCGTCTTCTCGTCGAAGGGGGGCTTCTTGCCCTTCTCTTTCGGGTCGCCCCCCGCGCTGCTTCCGTTCTGCTTCTTGCCCATCGTGCCGGTTGCGTTCGTCATGGCGGCATCGCCCTTCAAGAGCGATGCCACGCCCATCCTTCGCGCGCTCAGCTGCTCGGGAGAATACCCAGTCGCGTGGCGCTGCGCGTGAACGCCGCGATCGCACGGTCGACCTGCTCCGGCGTGTGGTCGGCCGACAGCTGGACGCGGATGCGAGCCTCGCCCTTCGGTACCACCGGGTAGAAGAAGCCAATCACGTAGATGCCCTCGCCAAGGAGCTCCTGCGAGAGCTTTTGCGCGACCCGCGCGTCGCCGAGCATCACCGGCACGATCGGGTGAATGCCCTCTTTGATCGTGAACCCCGCCTTCTTCATCCCATCGCGGAAGCGCGCGGCATTCTGCATGACGCGATCGCGGAGGGAGGTGCTCTTGCCGAGGAGATCGAGGACCGCGATCGACGCGCCCGCAATGACCGGTGGGATCGAGTTCGAGAACAAGTAAGGCCGCGAGCGCTGTCGAAGGAGATCGACGATTTCGCGCCGTCCCGTCGTGAACCCGCCGGCCGCGCCGCCGAGCGCCTTGCCGAGCGTCGACGTCATGACGTCGACCTTCTTCGCGACGCCGAAGTGCTCCGGAGTGCCGCGGCCGGTCTTGCCGATGAAACCGGAGGCGTGGCTGTCGTCGACCATCACCATCGCGTCGTACTTCTCGGCGAGCTCCGTGATTCGATCAAGCTTCGCGAGGTAGCCGTCCATCGAGAAGACGCCGTCGGTGGCGATCATGCGAAGGCGCTTACCCTTCGTCGCTTCGAGCTTCTGCTCGAGCTCCTCCATGTTGCCGTTCGCGTAGCGATGGCGCTCGGCCTTGCACAGGCGGATGCCGTCGATGATCGAAGCGTGGTTCAGCGCGTCGGAGATGATCGCGTCCTCTTCGCCGAGCAGCGTCTCGAAGAGACCGCCGTTCGCGTCGAAGCACGAGCTGTAGAGGATGGTGTCCTCGGTTCCGAAGAACGCGCTGATCTTCGCCTCGAGCTCCTTGTGGAGATCCTGCGTGCCGCAGATGAAGCGCACCGAGCTCATTCCGAAGCCGTGCGAGTCGACGGCGTGGTGCGCCGCGGCGATCACGTCCGGGTGCGACGAGAGGCCGAGGTAGTTGTTCGCGCAGAAGTTGAGGACGCGCTCTCCGCCCACCGCAATCTCGGCGCTCTGTGGCGTCGTGATCAGACGCTCGGTCTTGAAGAGCCCGGCCTCACGAATCTCGTCGAGGGTCTTGGCGTACACGTCCTTGGCGCGGTCGAACATGGCCGCGGAGGCTAGCCGCCCGTGGCGCCGCTGTCAGGGTCGCCGACGCTTCGTCGCGCGGAATACCGCAAAAAGCGCGGAAGAAGTGCGCGGCATCAATCTTGGAATA
>CAXSGV010000432.1:1734-6481 GCA_964236615.1 uncultured Polyangiaceae bacterium | reverse complement strand
GAAACTTTCCGCGCCCGCGAAACTTTCCGACGAACGCGCCCCGGTCATCAGCAAATAGCTTGCGAAGGCCTTCCCCACAACCCAGGAACCCCCTCCGATGGCCTCCACTGCCCGCCCGATGCTCGCGATCGGCCCAGCGCGCGGGATCGTGCTGGAAGAAGGTCACCAGTACGCCGCGGTCCTCACGAGCCGCGTGAAGGACAAGAGCGGGCGCAACCTCGTCGCGAGCGCCGAGTTCACCAAGCTGATGACCGACAAGAGCGGCCCACTCGCCGCCGTCTACGGCCCCGCCATCGACAAGGTGAAGGCCGCGGTCGGCGCGGCGATGGCGAGCGACAAGTCCGAGATCGTCGCCATCGCGCCGTACACGACGAACAAGATGACGCACGAGCTCTACGCTCTTCGCGACGAGCTCGAAGACCTCCCGCCGCCCGCCTTCGTCTGGGATGCCGGTGCGGTGCTTCCGATGCAGAACGCGAAGTTCGCGCGCGTCGCAACCGGTGGCACTTTGCCCGCCGGCTTCACTGCGTCGCTCGACGACTGGCTCGGTGTCGCCGATCCGCAGAAGAAGCTCCCCGACGGCACCGACGATCCCGATGCCGCGCTTCCCGTCCGCGCGCACGACGCCATCGAAGCCATCGGAACATCGGTCTTCACTGCCGCCAATTGGCTGCAAGACAAAGGCGGCTACGACACGATCGATCACGCGACCTTCAAGTACGAAGGCGCGAAGATCGTTCGCGCAGGCGATGTCAAAATCTGGGCGACGTTCGCGATCCCCACGACGCCGATGCCGCCCGAAGGCTACCCCGTCGTCATCTTGCAGCATGGCCTCGCCGGCTCGCGTGACTACCTCCTCGATCTCGCCAACACCTTCTGCAAAAAGGGCTGGATCACGGTCGCGATCGACAGCGTCACCTTCGGTGCGCGCGCGCCGGAGTCGACCTACCAGAAGGACGCGCACAGCGATTCCGAAGGAGCACCGGGTGCAAAATACAAGGGTCCCGACGGCATCGCCGACGTCGACCAGGCGGGCTCACGCAACGGCTCGTTCGACTTTTTTGGCGGCCTCAAGAACATCGGCGCGCTCCGCGATCAGCTCCGGCAGTCGGCGCTCGACACAGCGCAGCTGGTCCGCGCGCTGCAGAACCCGGCGGCCGATCTCTCTGCGTTGAAGACGGGCGCCGTCACACCCAAAATCGACCCCACACGCGTCGCGTACACGGGCGACTCGCTCGGCGGCATCGAGGGTGCGCTCTCGGCTTCGATCATCCCGACCGTGTCGACGTGGACGCTCAACGTCGCCGGCGCTGGCCTCGTGCTCGAGCTCGCCGCGCACGCGCCTGCGATCTCGTTCCAGCTCACCGCGGCAGGCGGCCTCAACTTCGGGTTCAATGGCGACAAGTTCAACGAATCGCACCCGATGGTGAGCATCGTGCAAACGATCACCGATCCTGGTGATCCCCTCTCCTTCGCCTCGTACATCGTCAAGGCACCGCAGCCTCTCAAGGGCGCACCCACGAAGGCGCGGAACATTCTCCAGGTCGAGGTCATCTACGACGAGCTCGTCTCGAACGAAGCGAACGAGGCCCTCGCGCGTGCAGGTGGCTGGGGGCTCGCCGTTCCGAACGTCGGATCCAACGCCGGAATCCTCGACGTGAAGAACATCGCGAACAATCCTGGCCGCGTCCCTCTCCCCGACGTTCAGCCCGATGCCGCAGGCGCCATCCACGACACGCCTTCGGCAGGCGTCACCGCGGTCGTCGTCCAGACGTCGCCCTCGCAGCACGGCTACGACCTCGTCAAAGCAAAGGCGACGCGCTCCTACGCGATCCCTTACGGACGCTTCGACACCGTCACGCCGTTCGAGCGTCTCGACCCCCCAGACCAGTTCCAGATCACGACGTCGTACCGCGAGCTGCAAGACACAGTGACGCGCTTCATCGCTGACGGCTTCGACGGCGTCGTCCCGCGCGTCTCGGGCTTCAAGCCGCCCGTCCGCGATCTCGACGGCGACGGCACCCTCGACGCCGACGACCCGGCCCCGTCCGACCCCCGCTCGAAGTAACGAGTCTCTCCGCGTCGTGCGCCCAGCACGATTCGCCGAAGGCGACACCGCGGAGGCTCGAACCGAAGGTTCGAGGGGCGGGAGCCCACGAGCGTCGACCGTAACTCTAGGTTCGTGCGCTGCGCACGAACCATGAGTTACGAGCGGGCGACGTAGTAGACGGCGATCGCGAGAAGCACGAGCGCTGCGATCGCGATCGCCATCGAGCGAGCTCGCTGGCGGTCGCTCGGGGGAACGTTGCGTCCGGGCGACGTGACGATGCCCTCATCGTCCTCGTTCGTCGCGCGCGGTTTGGCGGCGCTCGGTGGCGGCTCGGAGGACATGTGCGGAGGCGAACCCGAGGGCTTCTTCGGCGGAACGGTCGAGTGCGTCGCGGGGACCGCAGCGTCGACCACGATCGAAGGCTGGGCCTCGGCGATGCGGCGTAGGGCGTCCGGCGAAAGCGCCTCGAGCGGATCTTCGGGGAGCAGCCCTTCGGGTACCATCAGCATCTTCGTGACGTCTTCGGCGGCGTGGCCGCTGGCCGAGCCCGAGCCTCCGTCGTCGTCATCGTCATCGTCGTCCGCCGAGCGCTTCGGAAGCAGCGCTTCCCATAGATCGTCGACCTTGTTCGGCACACCCGGCTTCTTCGGGGGCTCCGGCTTGCGTGCGGAGAGCGGAGGCTCGTTGGTCTTCTGCAAGCTCGGGGGCGGCGACGTCTTCGCGGTCTGCGAAATGTCGTTCGGCTTGCCGATGCTCGGGTTGCCATTTGCCGAGGGCAACGCCGGTGAACCTTTCGTGCCGCCCGCCGTCGGATCCCGCGGGACGGGCGAATTCGGGGGAATCGTCATGGGGCGACTCCCACCCTCGTTCGACTGCTTGATGAGGTCTTTGAGGTCGGACGGCGTTTCACGCACGACCGTCGCTGAGGAGAAGACGTCCGACGCCTCGTCGCCTTTCGGCGGCCGCGCTGTCTCCGTCCCCTTCTTCTTCTCGTCCGCCTGATCGACCATGACTCCCGCGTAGTATGCCCCACTCGCGAAACCGCGACATCAGGCGCGAAGGGCTGTCCGCGCGGCAAGCCTACTGAAACGCGAGCCAGAAGCGTAGTCCCTCGCGCGCCTTTCGCGCATCACCTTCCCCCAAGGGGCCCTACCAGGCGTCGTTCTGCCGCCTTTCGCTCGCGGCGTTCTCCATGGGCCAAGGACAAAGCGCGATGCTAGTTAATGAAGAAGGCAGGGCGTTCTTCATGCGGCAAGGCGGCTTTGTGGACGGCGAGAACAACCGCGCTTGGCCGCTCGGTGGTGGGCGTGAAGCGATCTCGCGTCGCCGCGACGCGACGGTGCTCGGCGCGATCGTCGTGCTCGTCGCTCTCACGCTGGCTCTCCAGCTCGATCTGGCGGAGCGCATCGTCCTCGCCGCGATCGCCCTCGGCGCGACCCTCCGCTTCGTCACCGTGCTGCGCGCGCGACGGTTGCTCGCACCCCGTGGCTCTGTCTCCGCCGACGCGAGCGGTCTCGTGCGGCAAGACGCAGCAGGCACCCTTGCCCTCGCCGAGTGGCGTGGCGCGTTCGGGCTCACCGTGCTCTCGAACCACGTGCGCGAGCGCGCGCTCCTCGCGTTCACCACGCCGGAGCAGACGCGCTACCTCACCGTGCGCTTCTCTTCGCCCGAGGACGATGCGCTCGCGAAGCGGCTCCTCGAGCGCGCGGCCACCGTCCCCGAGAGCGATGCGCTCGTGTCCTACGGTGACGATGCTTCCCTCCGGCCCGATCACGCGCTCGAGCTCCTTGCGATCGTCGAGCGGCGCTCGCCCGGCGCGCTCGACCGTCTCTATCTCTCCGGCTCGCGTGGCGAAGCGCTCGTGCTCGAAGGTACCGAGCTCCGCGTCGGCCAGCGCGTGTTCGATCTCGAGTCCGCGCTGGAGTGGCGGGGTTTCATGTTCCACGAGTCGGTCGGACAGATCGCGACCATCTACCAGGCGACCTGGGTTCGCCAGGGCACGAGCGAGCTCGTCCTGGTAGCGCCCATGCCGCCCGAGCTCTCGACCTTCGCGTCCGGAGGGCACGGCGGGGCGGGTGTCGCCTCGAGCAGCGCGGCGCTGGTGCGTGATCTCAAGTTGATGCAATCGCTCCCGGATGGACCACCCCCGCGCGAGCTTCGCGTGGGCGTAGAACGCCTGTTCATGCTCCCCCTCCGGCAGGCGCTCGCGAAGGCACCGCGGGCGTCGCGCGCCGGCCTCACCCAAGCAGACCTCGTCGCGCCGAAGCCGCTCTGATATCGAAGAAGCCGCCATGGCGAGCTTCTACGTCACCACCCCCATCTATTACGTGAACGACGTCCCGCACCTCGGGACCGCGTACTCGACGATCGTCGCGGACGCGCTCCGCCGCTTCCATGTGCTCATCGGCGACGAGACGCGGATGCTCACCGGCACCGACGAGCACGGCCTCAAGATCGAGCGGCTGGCGATCGAGCGCGGCGTCACACCGAAGGCCTTCGTCGACGAGATGAGCGCGCCCTTCCGCACCGCGTGGCCTCTCCTCGGCGTCGAGGCCGACGACTTCATCCGCACCACGGAAGCGCGCCACGAGTCTTGGGCTCAGGATCTCTGGCGCACGATCGAGAAGAACGGCGACCTCTACGAAGGCGAGTACGAGGACTGGTACTGCGTCGGCTGCGAGTCGTTCAAGACCGAGA
>CAXSGV010000432.1:0-1724 GCA_964236615.1 uncultured Polyangiaceae bacterium | reverse complement strand
CTCGAGCTTTTCGAGCGACGCCCCGACCTGATCGAGCCGGCCTCGCGGCGGAACGAGGTCATCAGCTTCGTCTCGAGTGGCCTCCGCGATCTCAGTGTGTCGCGCACCAGCTTCAAGTGGGGCATCCCGGTTCCCGATCACCCGGGCCACGTCATGTACGTGTGGTTCGACGCGCTCTCGAACTACATTTCGGCGCTCGGAAGCGGCGAGAACCGGGCGAAGTTCTGGCCCCCCAAGGGCAAGGTGCTGCACATCGTCGGCAAGGACATCCTTCGCTTTCACACGGTGTATTGGCCGGCCTTTCTGCTCGCCGCGGGCTACCGCGAAGACGAGCTGCCGAACCAGGTCTACGCGCACGGCTTTTTGACGATCGACGGACAGAAGATGAGCAAGGCGCTTCGAAACGGCGTCGATCCGCTGCGACTTGCGAAGGAGCTCGGCACCGACGTGCTCCGCTACCACCTGCTTCGCGCGATCGCGTTCGGGCAAGATGGCGACTTCGATCATGCTGCGCTGCTCGAGCGCTACAACGCCGACCTCGGCAAGAACCTCGGCAACCTGCTCGCGCGCACGCTCGGCCTCTGCGTGAAGATGACCGACAGCAAGACGCCAGACCTCGGCGAGATCGGGCCGCTCGAAAAGGAGCTCGTGCAGGTGATCGGCGCGTCGATCGCAAGTGCCCGCGCGGCGTGGCTCGAAACTGCGCCTCACCGTGCGCTCGAAGCGACGTGGGCGATCTCGAGCGCCGCCAACCAGTACGTCGACAAGGCCGCGCCCTGGGCCGCAGCCAAGGCTGGCGACACTGGGCGCGTCGCTACGATCCTCGCGACGCTGCTCGAAGCACTGCGAATCGTGAGCATCATGATGTGGCCGGCGATGCCGACGAAGAGCGACGCCCTCCGCGCGCAGCTTGGTCTGGCGCCGCTCGTCACGGAGATCGGTGCCGATCTCTGGCCCGTGAAGTTCGCGCCGCGCCCAGCGGGCGAAGCGCTTGCGCCGTCGACGCCGCTCTTCCCCACGCTCGACGAGGACCAGCGAAAGGCGCTACTCGATCGCCTCGTGCCCAAGCCCGAACCGCAAGAGCCCTCGATCGAAGAACCCGCCCCCGCGACCTCGGGCGTGCCCACCATGCGCCTCACCGCCGACGCGGCAGTCGAAGCGCCGGCGACATCGCAGTCGATCAACTACGACCAGTTCGCGGCCGTCGAGCTCAAGGTCGGCGTCGTCGTCACGTGCGTGAAGGTCCCGAAGAAGGACAAGCTTCTGCAGCTCTCGGTCGACGTCGGCGAAGAGTCGCCGCGAACGATCATCGCCGGCCTCGCGCTCAGCTTCACCCCGGAGACGCTGGTCGGCCGGCGCGTGGTCGTCGTGGCGAACCTTCAGCCTCGCGACTTCGGCAAGGGCCTGGTCTCACACGGGATGCTGCTCGCGACCGGGCCCAGCGACGCGCTCCACCTGGCGACCGTCGACGGCGACGTCGCACCCGGCGCGCGCTTGAAATAGCGCTATTTCGAGCGCTACGACGAAGTGGCGCCGTCGATGCGCGCGATCACCAGCGGCAGCGGCGTGACGCCTTCTGCGCCGATCTTGAACGCGCTGCGGACGCGCTCCGCTATCGGTGCGCCGGCCTCGCGCGAGCGGACATGGAGACGCGCGAGCTCTTCGCCCTTGGCGACGCGTTGGCCGACCCGCGTGGCGATCGTGATGCCAACAGCGGGATCGAC
>CAXSGV010000431.1:3914-6488 GCA_964236615.1 uncultured Polyangiaceae bacterium | reverse complement strand
CATCATTTGGGCGACCGTCGTGCGTGGAATGGCGTCGAGCGCGAAGCTCGTGATGTTGCGCGCGGCGAGAGCGCGGACGAGCGCGTCGTTCACGAGCGGCTGGATGGGCGCGATCAGCGTGCTGCCCTCTTTGAGGAGGGCCACCTCATCGAGCGTCGGGATGCGCACGCGCATGACGCAGTCGGCCGACGCGATCGTCTCGGCCGCGGTGGGTAGAATCTTCGCGCCGGCAGTCTCGAAGTCCGCATCCGAGGCAAGCGCCCGCTCGCCGGCGCCGTGCTCGACGACGACCTCGATCTTCTTCTGCCCCAGGCGCTTGATCGAATCGGGCACGATGGGTACCCGACACTCCCAAGGCACGGCCTCTTTAAGCACCGCTATTCGCATTTTCGCGCGCACCCTACACCAGTCGTGCCGCGCTGCATCATGAACTTTAGTAGGACCTGGGCAGGGAGGATCCGCGAGTGGAAGACGACCTCATCCTGAAAACCGAAGGCCTGACCAAAGAGTTTCTTGGTTTCGTCGCGGTCAAGGACGTCACGCTCAAGATCCGGCGTGGGACGATCCACGCGCTCATCGGCCCGAACGGGGCAGGGAAGACCACGTGCTTCAACCTGCTCACGAAGTTCCTCACCCCGACGCGCGGCCGCATTCTCTTCAACGGCAAGGACATCACCCACCTCGCTCCGGCGCCGCTCGCGCGCCAGGGCATGGTTCGCTCATTTCAAATTTCGGCGATTTTTCCGAGCTGCACGCTGCTCGAGAACGTGCGCCTCGCGCTGCAGCGCCGACATCACGGCAGCTCGTTCGATTTCTGGCGCTCGTCACGCGCGCTCCGCGATCTCGATGCGCGCGCGCGTGAGCTCCTCGCATCGGTCGGGCTCGAAGGCGCGGCCGAGAAGGTCGCGAGCGCGCTTCCCTACGGACAGAAGCGCGCGCTCGAGCTCGCGACGTCGTTGGCGCTCGAGCCCGAGCTGTTGCTCCTCGATGAGCCCACCGCCGGCATGGGTCACGAGGACGTCGATCGGATCGCGGCGCTCATCCAGCGCGTCGCCGAGAAGCGCACGGTCTTGATGGTCGAGCACAACTTGAAGATCGTCGCGAACCTCTCGCAGACGATCACGGTCCTCGGGCGCGGTGAGATCATCGCAGAGGGCGACTACGCGACGGTATCGAAGGATCCCGACGTCGTCAGCGCGTACATGGGGAGCGCGCATGCCTGACATGCCTGACATGCCTGACACGCCTGACGCTCCGCTTTTCGAGGTGAAGTCCCTGCGCGCCTGGTACGGGGAATCGCAGGTGCTCCACGGCATCGACTTCCACGTGGCGAGCGGAGAGGTGGTGACGCTGCTCGGACGCAACGGCGCCGGCAAAACCACGACCCTGAAATCGATCATGGGCATGGTCGACAAGCGTCAGGGGTCGGCGCGTTTCGAGGGCAGCGAGCTCATCGCCTTGCCGTCGCACGAGATCGCCAGGAGGGGCGTCGCGATTTGCCCCGAGGAGCGAGGGATCTTCGCGAGTCTCGACGTCGAAGAGAACCTCCTCTTGCCGCCGGTGGTCAAGCCGGGTGGGCTCGATCTCGACGCCATCTACGCGCTGTTCCCCAACTTGAAAGAGCGGAAATCGAGCCAGGGCACGAAGCTGTCGGGCGGTGAGCAGCAGATGCTGGCGATCGCGCGCATCCTTCGCACGGGCGCGCGCTTCCTTCTTCTCGACGAGCCCACCGAAGGCCTGGCACCAGTCGTCGTCGAGCAGATCGGCGCGACGCTGCGAAAGCTGAAGGCGACGGGCTTCACGATCCTCCTCGTCGAGCAGAATCTTCGCTTTGCCACCGCGATCTCCGACCGCCACTACGTGATCGAGAGCGGCCTCGTGGTGGACGCCTTCATGTCTTCGGAGCTCGACGCGAAGATGGATCTGCTTCGCGGCTACCTCGGCGTGTAACCGACGCGCATCAGCGCTTCTTCAGCACGGCACCGGCGGCGCCCACGAGCCACGGCCCTTCGGTGCTCGTTCCGCCGACGCCCGCAAGGGAGACTGCAGTCGGGCTGTCGACGTCGCTCCACGCTGTGCCGTCCCACCGTGCAACGGTACCCGACGAGGTGACGGCCCACGTCTCGGTCGCCGATCGGGACCATAGCGCGCCCACGGAGCCAAACGCCGACGGCGACTTGATCGCGAAGGACGTGCCCGTGAAGCGGTATGCCGTCTGGTTGCCGCTATCGACGAGCGCGAACATGTCGGTCGGTCCGGTGCCGGCGAAGCCGACGATCGGCGAGTAAGCCGAGCTCGACTGAAACGGGGTCCACGCAGCGCCATCCCAGCGCCAGGCCTTCGGCTTGTTGGCGTCGCCGGCGTCGGGACCGGCAACCCACACGTGGTTGGCGGCCGTTCCGAAGAGCGCGGTCGGCTTTGCCGTTGGCAGCGTGACCTGCGCCCACGTGCTCCCATTGAAGCGCTGCGCGGTGGCCGACGCCGCCGAGACCGCCCACACGTCCGTCGCGGACGCGGCCCATACGAAGTCGGCGGTGACGCCGGCGACCAGCGACCACGTGCCGGCGTTGTACT
>CAXSGV010000431.1:3400-3904 GCA_964236615.1 uncultured Polyangiaceae bacterium | reverse complement strand
GGTCGACCACGCGAGCGTTGGCGAGACCGAGGTCGCGCTGTTGAACGCCGACGGAGCGGTCGCGGTCTTCCACTCCGTGCCGTCGAAGTGTGCGACGCCCGCCGCGTTCCCGACCCAGACGTCGCTCGCCGAAAGTGGCAGCACCACCGAGAGCGTCGCGGTCGATAGCGGCGTGACGCGCGTCCAGCTCGTGCCGTCGAAGTGGAAGCGCCGACCACCGTACCCGCCGAGCCACACGTCGTTGGAGGCAAACGCTTGAAGCCGGATGCTGCGCACCGCGGCTTCGGATTTGGGGAGCGCCTCGATCTCGGGGTTCGCGACCTTCGACCATGCGCCGCCGATGAAGTGGAAGAGCCCGCCATAGCCGTCGACCCAAATGTCCGTGCCCGACGAGCCCGAGATCGTCGTCGTCTCGCCGATCCCCGGCACCGTGACGGTCGACCAGACCACCGACCTGGTCAACCAGACCGTGGCGACCCACATGCTGCGTCGCCTGGGCATCGA
>CAXSGV010000431.1:0-3390 GCA_964236615.1 uncultured Polyangiaceae bacterium | reverse complement strand
GCGCCCGGTCGCGGTACGCCAGGCGGGTGGCCGCGTCGAGGTCGCTGCCCAGCCGTCGTTCGGCGCCGCGAAGTAAAACTCGTAGGCGTAGCCCGAGACCCCGGTCGAATCGACGATCTCGAAGGCGGTGCCGTTCCAACGGTGCATCTGGTAACCGGCGTTCACCCAGATGGTCTTGTCTGGCGCCATGCCCATCGCGCGAATACCCGGTAGCGCAATGGCATTGAAGGTGGTGCCGACGCGGTGGATTGCGCGGTTGTAGTCGTGCATCCAGACGTCGTTTGGTAGGACGGCCTTGATGCCGTTCAGTTGGAGCACGACGTTGCCCTCCTTCAGCGAGTCCGTGGGGACTGCGCTCCACGTCGTGCCGTCGAAATGCAGCAGCGCCCCACGATCGCCCGACGCCCACACGTCGCTGCTCGATGTGCCGCTGACAGCGAAGAGGTTCTCCTTGGTCGGGGACGCTGCGGCGACGAGCTTCGCACCGTCGTCGTGGAGGAGCGTCCCACGCCGCCCGACCCACCATGCGTCGTTACGCGCGCTCGACCACTGGCCGCTCAGCGTGTTGCCGCTCGGTAGCGGCGCCTGCCAGCAGAAGTCCACGCTGCACTGCGCGTCGACGGCCGGCACCGGCTTCGTCGCGTCGGGCGCGCCACCGTCGTTCGGCGGCGCGCTGCCGTCCTCCGCCGGGTGCGTCCCCGCGTCGCTGGTCGCGGCGTCAGCTTCGCCTGGCAGGATCGGCGACGTACTGTCCGAGGTAGAGCCGCACGCGGTGGCGACCGTGGCGAGCGCACCGATAACCACGCCTCCGATGAGGGTGTGAACGAATGGCGACGCAAGTGGAGAAAGGCGGGCCGAAGCGCGTGGTTTCGAAGTCATGCGCCGGCCCTATGCACGAGGCACGCCGAAGCTTTGGGATAAGCTCCGCGGCTACCTCGGTGTGTAACCAACGCAAGGGAAGCGGCCCCATGATGCAGACGTCCTTCGGATCAATGATCGCGCTTGCTGTGTCCGTCGCCATCGCTGCGCCCCTCGGCTGCTCGCGCAAATCGGGCCCTTCGACCGAAGGCTCGGGCGCCACCACCGCGAGCAAAAGCAACACACTCAAGATCGGCGTCCTCAGCGACATGTCCGGGCTCTACGCGGATCTCGCGGGCCCCGGCTCCACGCTCGCAGCCAAGATGGCGGCCGAGGACTTCGGCGGCTCGGTGAACGGCGTCCCGATCGAGATCGTCTCCGGCGATCACCAGAACAAGCCGGACGTCGGCTCGAACCTCGCGCGGCAATGGATGGACGTCGACGGCGTCCAAGCGATCGTCGACGTACCGTCCTCGGCGGTCGCTCTCGCGGTCAGCGGGCTCGCGCGCGAGAAGAACAAAGTGGTCCTCGTTTCGGGCGCAGGCACCGCCGAGCTCACCAACTCCTCGTGCACACCGAACACGGTGCACTGGACCTACGACACGTGGGCGCTCGCGAACGGAACCGGCAAGACGGTCGTGCAGGAGGGTGGCAACAGCTGGTTCTTCCTGACCGCCGACTACGCTTTCGGGCAAGCGCTCGAGAAGGACGTCACGACCGTCGTGCGCGCCAGCGGAGGCAGCGTGATCGGCTCGGTGCGCCATCCGCTCAACGCACCAGATTTCTCGTCGTTCCTCCTGCAGGCGCAGCAGTCGCACGCGAAGATCGTCGGACTCGCCAACGCCGGCGGCGACACCATAAACACCATCAAGCAAGCCTCCGAGTTCGGCATCGTGCGCGGCGGACAGAAGCTCGCTGGTCTGCTGGTCTTCATCACGGACGTGCACGCGCTCGGGTTGAAGGCGGCGCAAGGCCTCTTGCTGACGTCCGCGTTCTACTGGGACCACGATGAGGGCACCCGCGGCTGGTCGACCAAGTTCGCCGAGAAGCGAAACGGCAAGATGCCGACGATGGTGCAAGCCGGCGTGTACGCCTCGGTGCTGCACTACTTGAAGGCCGCCGCCGCGGTGAAGGATCCCACCGACGGCCGAGCGGTCGTCGCCAAGATGAAGGAGCTCGGAACCGACGACCCGCTCTTCGGCAAAGGGACCATTCGCGCGGACGGGCGACAGGTGCACCCGATGTACCTCTACGAGGTCAAGAAGCCCGAGGAGTCGAAGAAGCCGTGGGATTACTACAAGCTTCGTCGCGAGATCCCGGCTGACGTCGCGTTCCGCCCGCTCGCTGAGAGCGAGTGCCCGCTCGTGAAGAAGTAATGCAGGGGCAGCTCCTCATCGGGCTCATCAACGGATCGTTTTACGCGCTGCTAAGCCTCGGCCTGTCGGTGATCTTCGGGCTGCTCGGCGTCGTCAACTTCGCGCACGGCGCGTTTTACACCGCAGGCGCGTTCGTCGCGTACCTGCTGCTCGAGCATGCGGGCATCGGGTATTTCCCCGCACTCGTGATCGCTCCGGTGGCCGTCGGCGTCATCGGCGTCGCGCTCGAGCGCACGATGCTGCGCCGTCTCCACGGACTCGATCCGCTCTACGGCTTGCTGCTCACGTTCGGCATTGCGCTGATCGCGCAGGGCCTCTTGAAGATCCAATACGGGTCGTCTGGCCTGCCGTACCAGATTCCCGAAGCTCTCGAGGGCGGTCACGATCTCGGCTTCATGTTCTTACCCAACTACCGCGCGTGGGTGGTCGCGTTCTCGATCACGGTCTGCGCCGCGACTTGGTACGTCATCGAGCGCACCAAGCTCGGCTCGTACCTGCGTGCCGGTACCGAGAACCCCGCGCTCGTGCAGGCGTTCGGCATCAACGTGCCGCGGATGACGACGCTCACCTACGGGTTCGGCGTCGGGCTCGCGGCCCTCGCCGGTGTGCTCGCAGCGCCCATCTACCGCGTGAATCCCATGATGGGCGCCGACCAGATCATCGTGGTCTTCGCCGTCGTCGTGATTGGCGGAATGGGCTCGATTCTGGGCTCCATCGTGACGGGCTTCGCGCTCGGCCTCGTCGAGGCGGTGACGAAGGTCGTCTACCCGCCCGCGTCCGAAACCGTGGTCTTCGTCGTGATGGCCATCGTCCTGCTCGCGAAGCCGGCAGGCCTGTTCGGGAAGGCGCCCGCATGACGCTTCAGCGCGTTCCGTATGTGGTGATGATCGCGCTGCTCCTCGTCGCGCCGTTCGTCGTCTACCCCGTCTTCTTGATGAAGGCGCTGTGCTTCGCCCTGTTCGCGTGCGCGTTTCATCTGCTGATTGGCTACGTTGGCCTCCTCTCCTTTGGACACGCGATGTTCCTCGGAACCGCAGCGTACGGCACCGCCTACGCCGCGAAGGAGTGGGGCACTTCGCCCGGGCTCGCCATCCTGTTCGGCACCCTCGTCGCCACCGCGCTCGGCGCGATCGTCGGCGCGCTCGCGATCCGCCGG
>CAXSGV010000430.1:1729-6503 GCA_964236615.1 uncultured Polyangiaceae bacterium | reverse complement strand
CGGCTCCTGGCCGAGTGCCCGAGCGCCACGCCCGCGGGCGCCATGATGGGCGGCGACTCCGAAGCGCTCGCCGCCGCGGTCGTGTGTGCACGCGCGTGGGGCAAGTCCGCGGCCGAGTCGCTCAAGCTCCTCGAGACCACGTGCACCTCGTGGGTGCCAGCGAACAAGGAGTGCGAGCGCCCCATGAACGCGTGTCCGGAATGGGTGAAGAAGCTCGCGGCGATCACGCCGCCGATCCCGTTGCCTTGAGGCGCGCCGATCAGCTCCGCGCCAGCAAGAATGTCGTGATCACCGCGAACACGCTCTCCTGCGCGCCGGTGGACAAGAAGAGGTCGGCGTGCGCGATTGGCCGCTCGGCATCGCCGACGGCGAGGAGCTCTTTGTCGCTCGAGCCGATGGTGTCGTAAGGATCCTTCGCCGTCTCGGGCGGAACGATGCCGTCGTTGTTCGCGATGACGCACAGGAACGGGTACGTCATCGCTGCCATCGCACGTGACACGTTGACGCCGCGAACGACGAGCTCGCGCCGCGCGATCCACTCGGCGATCTCGCGGTTCACGAAGGGGTTCGGATCTTCGACCGTCTTCGCCATCGTCTCGGCGTGCGACGTGTCGGTGCTCGCCGTGTTCATGTAGACCGAGAGCACCTTCGGCAGAAACCGCGCGAGCACGGGGAGCGCGAAGCCCGCGAGCTTGCGCGTGTGCTTGATGTGGATCATCCCGACGAGGCGAGGCGAGTAGAAGGCCGCGCGCACCGCAGGATGGACCTTCACCCAAGTCACGAGACCGCCGAGGTTCACGACCGAGCCGACCGGCGGATCCGCAACGCACGCCAAGTACGCGAACGTCAGCGCGGTGCCGAGGCTGCAGCCGATCAGATCGAGCTTGTCCTTGCCGGTCTTGGTGGCGGAGAGCACGTGCCGCACCGCGAGGCCGACGTCGTCGATCCCGAGCTCGGCGAGACCGTACTCGTCGCTGCCGCCGCTTCGGACCGAGCGGCCCTGACTGCGAAGGTCGACGCTCCAGACCTCGAGCCCCCGCGACGCGAGGTAGGCCTCGAGCGAGAGCCCCCGTGGGTGAAAGCCGAAGATGAAGGAGTTCATCCCGTAGCCGGGAACGATGAGCACCGGACGGTGCCCGCGTCCATCGGCGGACGGCGCGGTTGGGGCGACGCGCTTGAGTGAGATGGTCCACCCCGCGCCGTTCGGCACGTCGTGAATCTCGGGGAGGATTTTTGCCTCGCGGAGAGCCTCGGCCTCGGCTTCCGATCGCGCGTTCATGCGAGCACCGCGAACTTGAGGTAGCGCCCTTCGGGCCACGCCGCCAAGGTCGGATGATCGGCGGGCGGCCCGAACATCTCGAGCAGCCGGAGCTCGCTCGTTCCGAGCGCACCGTCGTCGAGCGAGCTCGCGAAGGCGCGGGCGTCGATGTGGCTCGAGCACGAGGCAGCGCAGAAGATCCCGCCAGGCGCGAGCACGTCGGCGCACGCGCGGTGCAAGCTTCGGTACGCGGTGATGGCGCGTGGAACCGCCTTCTCGTTTGGCGCGAAGCTCGGCGGATCGGAGATCACGAGATCCCACTTCGCCATCTTCTTCTTCGCTTGCTCGAGGAACACGAACGCGTCGGCGGCGACGAAGTCGTGCAGGTTGGGATCGACCTCTGCGAGACGGAAGCTCGCCTGCGCGGCGGCGTGGGCTTGCCCGGCGATATCGACGCTCGTCACCTTTGCGGCACCACCGAGGGCCGCATGCAGCGAGAAGCCGCCCGCATACGAGAACAGGTTGAGGACGGTGCGCCCGCGCGCGAGCTCACCGACGCGCCGCCGGTTCTCCCGCTGATCGAGGAACGCGCCGGTCTTCTGACCGCGTAGGAGGTCGACGACGAACGGGACACCGTGCTCGAAGACATCGACGCGGTCGGGCGGCATCGGCCCGCGAAGGAGGCGCGCCGTCGAGCGTGGATCGCGCGCCACGAGCGACTCGATCCCGAGACGCTCGAGCGCAGGCCAAAGCGCGCGCGCGATCTCGTCTTCGCGGACGCGCGCGGCCTCACCGTCGACACGCAGCACGGCCGCGTTGCCGTAGCGATCGACGACGAAGCCCGGCATGCGATCGCCTTCGCCATGAAGTAGACGGTAAGCCGTCGTCCTGCCGTCGGCGAAGATGCGCGCGCGGATCGCGATCGCGCGAGCGATGCGCTCTTCGAAGAGCGAAGCGTCGACGCGCTGGTCGCCGCGCGTCCACATACGCACGACGATCGGCGAGCCTGGATCGGCGACTCCATGGCCGATGACGACCTTGTCGTCGCCGACGACGCGGACCTCTTCGCCTGCTGCCGCACCCTCGAGCCCGCGGATGATTCCCCGCTGCCAAATCCACGGGTGACCGCGCCGCGCGGCTTCACTCGCGACGGCGCTGGCCGTAACACCCCGCGGTGCCTTGGACGTCTGGTGATTTTCCAACCTACAAGTCCCTACCTTCGAACAGCCAACGCGAGCGTGTCAACGTGGTCCAGCGCGTGAACATTCGGATCCTTTTGTCGTGCACCCGTTGACGTGAAGCCGTGAAAAAGCTCAAATTCGCACGCCTTGACGTGTGGCGTCATGCTTGCTTGATGCGCCGACGGCCGACGCGTTTTCCGAGCTCGATGGGAATCGACCGTACCAACAGATCGCTTTAGACGCGGCCATGTCACTGTACCGGGGCAAGTTTCAAAAGACGACGCAGCGGAGCGGGGGCTAGAGGGACGATGAAGAAGAAGGCACGTTCGAGCAAGTCCAAGAAGAGCAACCGCACGTCGAGCGTTCGTCCGCCGGACGTGACGGCGAGCGCCTCGACGAGAGGCGTCGCGACTTCTGCGAAGATCGACAGCACGCCCCCGTCCGCGCCGACGTTGGCCGCGATGGAGGTTGCACCGCGCCTCATGGATCCCGACGAGATCAGCATTCCGCCGGCCGTGCCCGTGGTCGATCTCGACGACAACTTCTTCAGCGCGCCGCGCTCGATCCACACGCTCGGCGCCGCCGCGCACCACGACGAGGACGAGCCCGACCCGATCTCGCACAAGATGACGCCGCATGTTCGCGCGCGTCGCGAGCGCTTCTCCAAGTACGTGAAGGCCACCGTCGCCGTCGCGGCTGCCGTTTGCGCGATGGCGATGATCCGCTCGTCGGTTGGCGGAGCTCACAAGGACTCCGATCCCACGCCCGTCGCCGCCGCGGAGCCGCGTGCGACGCCCGTAGCGGCGCGTGAAAGCGCGCCCGAGCCCCCCAAGGCTGCTGCACCGGCGATCCCGGTCGACGTCCCGCCGGTGGCGGAGATCGCGGCTCCCGTCGAAGCCAAGGCCGATGCCAAGGCGCCGAGCACAGTCGAGACCCACGCGCCGGCCGAGCCCGCGAAGGCGACGCCCGCCGTGGCCACGCCGACCGATCCGTCGTCGACGAAGACCGCGCTCGAAGAGAAGCGCGCTTCACGCACGATGCTCGAGCGCGGGAAGATTGCCGCCGCCATCGAGGCGGGTGAGCGCGCGGTCGCGCTCGACGCAACCGACGGTGAATCGTGGCTGCTCCTCGGCGCCGCTTACCAGGAGAAGGGCCGCACCGCCGACGCGCGCAAGGCCTTCACGTCGTGCATCAAAGAGGGCAAAAAAGGCCCGATCGGCGAATGCCGCGCGATGCTTCGCTGAAGCACATAAGCGCTACGCGCTGAAAGCACCACCAGCGCTGCATGCGCGTATCGCCTTATGGGGTCGGCGCCATGATGCGGCCGGGGGCGCCGTTGACGCCCTTTTCGGTGTGGCACGAGTTGCAGTCGCCGGCGGTGAGCGGTGCGTTCATCGTGCGGTAGCTCGTGCCGTCGGAAATGGAGACCTGGAGGGGCGGGAACAGCTCCTCTTCCGAGTAGAAGTTTCCCGCGGCGTTGGCCTTCAAGGTGATGACGCCGCCGTTCACGTCGATGAGCGTCACGGTCAGGGTGCCCGCGCCATCCTTGCCGTAACAGTCGTTGGGCTCGTGCGCCGACGGATAGATTGTTCCTGCGATCGTGAAGGCCGGGCCGCCCTTCGCAGAGTGGCAGCTGATGCACGCGTTGCCCGGATGCATTTGCGAAGACTTCGCGTTGCCGCTCGTCCACGTCTTGTTGCTCGTGCACGTCGTCGGCGTGTTGATGGCGCCGCCGCCACCGGCGGGAGGGGTGCACGACGTCCCGCGCGGCGCGCCGGCGTTGACCCATCCCGAGATCGCTGCGATCTCGTCGAAGACTGCGCGCTGCGCCGGCTTCGGCGGCATCGGCTTGTCATCGCTCTTCATGCGCTCGACGGCCAACTGCGCCATGGTCTTGCTCTTGTCACTGGGCGCAGGCTTCGTGAGATCCTCGTAGGTGAGGAGCGGCGTTGGCGATCCCTGCCGATGGCACCCGACGCATCGGTTTTCGAGCACGGCTTGCACGTTGCACGGAAGACCTGTGTCGGCGCCGCTGCCCGCACCCGAGCCCGTGTCGTTGATTCCCGGCGGGTAGTCGGCAGCGTCGTCGTTCGTTCCGGCGTTGCCGCCGCTGCTTCCACACGCGGCCGACATGGCCCCAGTCGCTGCGCCAAGGACGACCATGCCGAGAACACTGGAACGCATGCGCGACGATTAGCACGCGGGGCGCCCCTCGGCCTTCGACATCGTGCGGCGTTCTCTGACCTTCTTTACCGCGACTTGGTGCGAGAATCGGCGCATGCGCTTTCTTCAGATCGTGTCGACCACACCAGGCACCAGCACACCGAAGCCAAAG
>CAXSGV010000430.1:0-1719 GCA_964236615.1 uncultured Polyangiaceae bacterium | reverse complement strand
CCGCGATGCGCAAGTCGATCCAGGAGCGCATCGCCTCCGGCGCGTTGCTCGCGACGGGGGGCCTCGGCAAACGCGCCACGTCTGCCGCGCGTATCACGTGCCGCGGCGGCGTGCTCTCGGTCGAGGATCCTCCGCAGGGCGACGACGGATGGATGACCGGCGGCGGCTATTCGCTCGCAGAGCACGCGTCGAAGGAGGAGGCGATTGCCAGCGCGAAGGCGACGCTTGCGATGATGGGCGACGGCGTGCTCGAGCTCATTGAAGTATCCGAGATGCATCCACCGCAGGGCCATGTGGCGGTGCGCGCCTCTTCGGCAATGCCACGTGGGGTCGTGCCATACCTGACGATCGATGGCGCAAGCGACGCGTCGGCGTTCTACCAAAAGGCGTTTGCCGCGACCGAGATCGCCCGCATGCCGGGGAAGGACGGCGAGCGCCTGATGCACTGCCACCTCGAGATCAACGGCGGCGCGCTCATGCTCGCCGACAATTTTCCGGAAATGGGGCTCCCGCCAGTAGAGCGTTCGGGCAGCTACGTGATGCAGCTCGTCGTCACGGACGGACTGGCGTGGTGGAACCGCGCGGTCGAAGCAGGCTGCAAGGAGAAGCTGCCGTTCGACGTAGCCCCCTGGGGCGATCGCTACGGCCAGCTCACCGATCCCTTCGGCGTCACCTGGGCTCTCAGCTCACCGGCGTCGAAGTAGCGCGCCGCTCTCGCGCCTGGTGGCGCCATGGCGACTATCTCGCGATGTTTTTGATGTTGGGTTAGCCTCCCGCGCGCGCCTGTTCCTCGAGCGCGCTTCCTAGGGAGGTCTCCGTGATCAATCGAATTGGGTTCGTGTTCGCTGTTGTCTTGTCGGCACCGGCGTTCGTGGTCGGCTGCGACAAGCCCAAAGAGACGCCGAAGACGGAGACGCCCGTCACGGCCCCTTCTGCGCCGACGGCCGTCGTGTCGGCCTCCGCCTCCGCACCCGCGGCGAGCGCATCGGCCGACGCAAGCGCGGCTGCAGGGAAGATGGCGCACTGCCCGAGCTCGGTCACGGGCGCGACCACAGAGCTCAAAGACTCGAAGGACGGCATCGTCATCACCGTGCTCGCGAAGGACGAGGCGTCCACCGCCGAGATCCGCACGCGCGCGAAGTTCCTTTCCGAATCGGCGAAGAACATGACGCCCGACGTGAAGCACAATGGCAGCGGCGAGGGTGGCGGAACCTTCGGGCGCTGCGTCGTCGTGATGCGCAACACGCAGGTCGACGCGAAGGATGTGCCGGGCGGCACCGAGATCGCGGTCAAGCCCAAGGACGCAAAGGAGCTCGACTGGGTTCGCCGCGAAGCGCGCGATCGTCAGAAGGAGATGGCGGACCCCAACGCCAAAGAAGCAGGGCAGGGGAAGATGGCGCATTGCCCGAGCGCCGTCACCGGCGCGACGACGACCGTGAAGGACTCGAAGGAGGGCGTCGAGGTCACCATCGTCGGGAAGGACGACGCGGCAATGAAGGACATCCGCGAGCGCTCCAAGGGCGTGCTCGACGCGGCGAAGGTCGACCCGAAGACGATCGCCCACAAGGGCAATGGCTCGGGTGGCGGCGGCTACGGGCGCTGCCCGATCGTCCTCGCCGACACCACGGTCGAATCGAAGGAGGTGCCGCTCGGCATCCTCTTCACGGTGAAGCCCCTGAAGCCGGCGGACGCGGCGGCGCTTCCCTGCAGTGGTGAGAT
>CAXSGV010000429.1:4830-6513 GCA_964236615.1 uncultured Polyangiaceae bacterium | reverse complement strand
GGGTTCACCGGATTCGGCCTGTCGGGCCGAGGCGACGTGGCCGAGCTCGACCGATGTGCACCTCGCTGCGAGTCGGCGGCCGTCGACTCGGCGCAGACCAAGTACCTATTGGCGGACGTGTCTCTGGGCGTCGCGATCGTCGGCCTCGGTATTGCGACGTACCTGTTTCTCACCGACGGCGCGCCGCGTTTCCATGATCCGCGCTCGGCGACGCCCTGATCTCCGAAATCACCCCACCTCCTCACCCGCGCTTTGACAGGTATTTCGCCGTCGTCGCGCGCGGCCTCCGAGTTGCAACTGCACCTCGATGAAAGGCGGTGACACATGACGCAGGCGAGGAACGCAGCAAGGCTCGGAGCGATTACGGGTGCCCTGGTCATCGGCCTCGGGACCGGATGCTCGGGAGCAGGCGAGCCGACCGAAGAGGAAGTTGCCAATGGCTCGAGTGAGCTGATCACGACGCGGAGCTTTCCTGCGACCGCAGACGCGTACGTCGACGGCACGAAGCCGAGCACGAACTTCGGCACTGCTTCTGCGCTCCTCGTCGACACCTCTCCCGCGCAATACCGGACGTACCTTCGCTTCGACGTACCCGCGCTCTCCGGCACCATCAAGCGCGCCGTCGTGCGTCTTTGGGTCACCGATCCCACACCCGACGGCCCGAAGCTCACCGACACCACGACGTCGTGGTCCGAGACGGGCATCACCTGGGCGAACGCTCCCGCGTACTCTGGCAGCTACGGAGATCTGGGCGCGGTCGCCACGGGGACCTGGGTGTCGTTCGACGTCACCGCGCGCGTGAAGGCAGCTGGCGCTTACGGGTTCGCGCTCGTCCCCACGTCCGGCGACGGCGCGGACTTCTCTTCTCGATCGACGGCCAACCCGCCGACGCTCGTCATCGACACCGAGTCGACGGTCACCCCTCCCCCTCCCGCGGCGCTCGCCTGCCCCTCCGGATTCGGCACTCAAGTCTTCCGCGAGGACTTCGACGGCACGGCGGTCGATACCGCCAAGTGGCAGGTCGTCGATCAACGCACGGGTGGCGGTACCTTCACGCAGCTCACGACGATGCGCCGCGAGAACGTGACCGTCTCCGGTGGCATGCTGCACATCGCATCGAAGCGGCACTGCGCCGACCCGTACGTCAATCGCACCACGCCGGAGAACCCCGCGCAGTGTGGCGGCGGCACGAACTACTACTCGGGTGGGTGGCTCAAGACCGTCGGCGACTACGCGCCTGGTAAGGGCGTCATGGCGTTCCTCGCAAAGATGCCGGCTCCGGTGCGCGGGATGTTTCCGGCGCTCTGGGCGCGCAACACCGAGGGCGGCGCGTACTACACCGAGCTCGATCTCATCGAAACGTGGTGGGACGCTACGAAGGGCGTCGCGAACGACCCGAACAAGTTCTACGCGACCAGCTGGTTCGGCAACGGCATTCACACCACGAACAATGGCGGGGGACCGTTCGCCAACCTCGTGACGGCGTTCCACGTCTGGGAAGTCGAGTGGGACGCGACCGTCTCGCCCGCGGTCGTCCGTTACTACTACCGCGATGCGCCAGGCGCCGCGCGCTCGCTCGTCCGCACTGTCACGAACGACGCGACGGGGTTTGGCGGCAAGGTCACGAATGCAGACTTCACGACCGGTCTGTCTCGCGGATTTCGCCCGTACATCGACTTCGCG
>CAXSGV010000429.1:4305-4820 GCA_964236615.1 uncultured Polyangiaceae bacterium | reverse complement strand
GGTGCAGCCCGACACCGTGTGGCACGTCGGTCCCGACTCGGCGAGCGTCTACGATCCCGCAGACCTCCTCGTCGACACGGTCATCGTCTGCAAGTGAGGCGGTAACGTTCCCGCGGTAGCGCGCGCGACTTGATTGCGGCAGTTTTCGTCAGAGTCGCGGGTGCCCGCCCTGGTACCACGCGACGACGTCGCGCACGGTCTCGTCGAAGGGGCGGAACCGAACGCCGAGCTCGCGTTCGGCGCGCGCGGAGCTCACCCGCGGCGACGTGTTCATCGTCCTCAGACCCATGCGCGTCATCATCGCGCGGCGACCGGTGAGCCGCGACCAGGTTTCGCTCGCGAATGCGAACGCGAGGGCGAACAAGTACGGCAGCTGCAGCCGCGGACCACGCACGCCGCTCACCCGCTCGAGCGAGCCGATCATCTCGGCGAGCGACTTGGACGGCCCCGCGACGAGGAAGCGCGCGCCGTGGCTCGCGTGCGCGGCGGCCTTCAACATTGCCTCTGCAACGTCA
>CAXSGV010000429.1:1701-4295 GCA_964236615.1 uncultured Polyangiaceae bacterium | reverse complement strand
ACCGCATCGAGGCGGCGCGGCCGGAGATGGCACGGATGCGGCGGAATCCATAGGCGCGCGCGCTGGTTTGTTAGCGTGCCCGCGGCATGGACGCCTGTTCAGTTCGGATTTTTGAGCGACCCTTCACTGCGATGCCTTTTGTCACCAGGCGCCAGTTCTGCGGATGGTCGCTCGTCGCGGCGCCGTGGCTCGCGTGCGCGGCGGCCTTCAACATTGCCTCTGCAACGTCACGCGCGTCCACGACGTTCGCACCGCCGGGCGGGATAGCAGGGAGCCGGTGCGCGAGGAAATCCTGCGCCAGTTGACCCGACGCGGTCGGCGCTTCGTCGCCTGGTCCCCACATCCAGCCAGGGAGAACCTCGATCACCTCCATTCCGTTTTTCGGCGTGAACGCGCGTAGCTTTGCGACGCCTTCCACCTTGCTCCGGAAGTAGAGGTTCTCTGCAGCGAAGGCGGGCGCCGCGGTGTCCTCGTCGCCGGGCGCGCCGTCCGGCTTTGCTCCGATCGTCCCGCTCGAGCTCGTGTGAACGAGCTTGCCGACGCCCCGCTCGTCCGCAAGCTCCATGAGCCGCAGTGTGCCGCGGACGTTCACGGATTCGAGCGCCTCCGCGTGCTCGCCGGGTTGGTAGTACTCGCGAAAGTACGCGGCGGTGTGGAACACGACGTCGACGCCATCCAGGAAAGCGGCGAGCTTCTCCGGCTCGCGCATGTCGCCGACGACCCACGTCGCGCCCGTGTCCGCGAGCTGACGACGCGCCTTCTCTGCGTCGCGTACGAGGCCCACCACTTCGTGGCCTCGAGCCCGAAGCGCGCGAACGAGGTTGTTTCCGAGCAGACCAGTTGCGCCCGTGACGAATGCTTTCATGTGCGTCAATATGTGAAGCATCCTTCGGGTTTGCCATTCGCATTCGGAGTCGACGACCATGCAAGCGTTCGAGCCACGAAAAAAGCCGGTACAGGGCAGGTCGAAGGCGACCGTCGACGCCATTCTCGAAGCCACGATTCGGGTTTTGGTCGACGGCGACTTCGACACGCTCACCACCACGCGCGTCGCCGAGGTTGCCGGCGTCGGGGTCGGCACGCTCTACCAGTACTTTCCGGCGAAGGAGTCCTTGCTCTTCGCGCTGCTCGAGCGCGAGATGTCTCTGCTCGAAGCAGCCTTGCAAGGCGCGGCCATCGAAGCGCTCGCGCTGCCGCTGGAAGGCCAGGTTGAAGCGATTGTCGACGCGCTCATTCGCTACAAGAAGCGTCATGCCACCCTGGGGGTCGCGCTCCACGCGCACTTGCCTCGCTACGGTGGCGTCCGTCTCGTGCGGAGCACCGTGCGACGCATCATCACCGCGTTTGCCGCCATGCTACGGCCTCACATGCCGTCCGCCTCCGACGCAGAGGTCGAGCTCATGGCTCTCGTCGTGACGACCTCCGTGAAGGGCGCCATCGACGGCGCGCTCGAGCTCTCGCCGTCGACCGTCACCAAGCCGGCGTTCCGCGACGAGCTCGTGCGCCTCGTCCTTGGCTACCTCGGCGAACCGAGGAGCACCGGGCGGTGACCTGACTCAGAGGAAGCGCGTGAGGAACACGCGCGACTCGGCCGCGGTGCCGCCGGGGCCTCCTCGTAGTTTTGTGGGGCGTCGAGCTTCAGCTCAGTCTCGGTTCCCGAGCGACAGCTTGATCGCGGAGCTAGGGGACTTCACCTCGAACGCGCACGCGTCGAAGTCGGGCGGGCCGAACGTCGCGAGCGTGGCGTCGTTCGAGAAGCCGAAGGGCTCGGTCGGGTAGCCGACGAGGTTCGTGTCGAGATCGCCGTCGTCGTCGGCGTCGTGGTAGACGACCGCCGCGTAGCGACCGGGCGGCAACGCGGCGAGCTCGACGACGACCGGGTTTCCCGTCGCCGCGACCGACGCCGAGCGGAACGCAAGCTCACGGTGAGGGAACGCGCCTGCGTCGTCGTACACGGCCGCGACGATGTGACCCGCGTGCGCGCGCACACCTGAGACCTCGATGCGCAAGACGGCGGTCGGCGTGGTGGCGTCGACATTGCGCACCGGCGCGAGGCGCTTCGGCGCGGCGCCGCATGCCGACGCCACTAGCGCGAGAGTTGCCAAGGTGATTGCATAGTACATCAAGCGCATGGGACCGCCGCCTTGCTCGGTCGACAACCGGCAACCATCGACGCGAGCGTCTCGTCGAAGCGCTCGTGGGGCCGAAGCGAGGCGAACGAGCTCGCGATTGCCTGCACGCGACGCCGCATCGCGGTGTCGGAAGCTAGCATGATCGCCGCACGCAGCTCGGCAGCAGACGCGCTCGCGCGCAGCATCACGCCGGCGCCCGCTGCCTCGATGCAGGACATCGCCAGGCATGCGTCGAGGTTCGACGGAATGCCGACGATCGGACAGCCCTCCGCCAGCGCCTGCCAGCCGGTGCTCGCACCGCCGCTGCACACGACCACCGACGCCCTTCTGGCGGCCGCGTCGCCCGCGATCACCTCGACGACGCGGACGTTCGGGGGAACCTGCTCGGGCACGAAGCGGCTCGCCGTGGACAACACGACGTCGACGTCGAGCGTCGCCACGGCGTCGAGGATCTTGGGGATG
>CAXSGV010000429.1:0-1691 GCA_964236615.1 uncultured Polyangiaceae bacterium | reverse complement strand
CAAACCCCATTTCCTCGCCCACGGTGGCGGCGACCACCCGGACGTCGACGCCGCGGGCACGCGCGACAAGAAGCGGCGCCAGACCCGCGACGTAAACGTCGAGCGTGCCCGACGAGCCCATCGTCACATAGACGAGCGGTCGCATGACCCCGACCTCGCTCCACCACGCGGGCAACGGCTCGCGCGGGGCCCACGCGAGAGGACCAAGGTAAACGCCGGCGCGGTCTGACCTCACCATCGCTGGATCGTCGGGAAAAAGCAGGCGATCGCCGAACCCGAGAACGTCACGCAGATCGCCGAGGGAGGGCAGGCAGTACGCCCGTCGCAGCTCGTTCACCGGCTTCGCAAAATGACGGAGCACATACGGCAAACCCATCGCGAACCCCTTGGACACGCGCTCGACACCGAGCCACCGCACGACCGGGTGATCGGGAATCGGAAAGTGTTCCACGGAACGAAACCAGTACGCGTCGATGAGGGTCGCGAGCGGCACCCCCGCGACGGGCGCCGAGACGGTCGTCGACCAGCGAAGATCGCTCACGACCACATCGGGCCGCACGCGGTCGATGAGGCGTAGCTCCTCGTCGATGTAGTGCGCGAGCGTCCTCCGATCGTAGATGCGCCCGCCGCCGCGGACGCGGGCGTCGACCTCGGCCGGCGAGAGCGAAAAGATCGTCGCGCGCGAAAACGCCGTCCCGTCGAAAAGCCGCGGGTCGAAGGCCGCCGAGGCGAACGTGACCTCGTAACACCGGGGGTCGAGGCCGCCCGCGAGCACCGCAAGTCGAACGATCTGCGACCACGTGACGGCCTCGGCAAGGAAGAGCACGCGAATCATGTCGCGCGGCTCCGCGCAGCGGCGGATGCAAGCGACAAGAGGCCGACGGCGACCAGCGCGGCGCAGGAGGGCAAAAGCTCACGCGGCGAGAGGCCACGAACGGTCGCCCCCTCGAGCGCGACGATGCCCCACTTCACGGGGCTCGCCGCCGACAGCGTGCGGAGCCACGAGGGCATCACCGAGAGCGGGACCATCGCGCCGCCGATCATGGCAAAGAGGAGCAACGTGGCCCACGCGGCGCCGCCCACGCTTTGCTCGTTCTTGCCCATGACGCCGAGCAGCACCGTCAGACCGGCGAAGCACACCGCGCAGGCGCCGATGGCAAGCGGGAGGCTCGAGAAGCGCTCGACGTGCACGCCGAAGAAGAGGCGCGCGATGAGGAGGATCAAACCCGCGTCTACGACGCACGCGATCAAGCACGCGAGCAGCTTTCCACCGAGCAGCGCGGCGCTCGAGATCGGCGCCGCGCGAAGGCGCTGGTGTGTTCCGCGCTTGCGCTCGCTGACCATCGCCGACGCAAAGGTTCCCGCGCATCCGATCAGCCCCCAAAGCACCGCCGCCGGAAATGCCATGGCGAACCCAGTGGGTGCGCGCGTGCCCCCCGGCGCGCTCGAGAGCGTTCGCGTTACCGTCGGCATCGCGGCGCATTGGCTCGCGAGCGCGCGCGTCATCATCAGCTCGACGACCGTGGCTTCGGCGGGATGCGTCGGATCAGTCACGAGCTCGATGGCATCGCTACGTGCGTCGATGGCAGCGACGACCTCACCGCGGCGCACGAGCGCGCGCCCTTCCTCGAGCGACGCCTCGCGCACGGCGAGCCCGCTCGACGACAGGGCAGTCGTCATGGACGCTGGCC
>CAXSGV010000428.1:0-6520 GCA_964236615.1 uncultured Polyangiaceae bacterium | reverse complement strand
GTCAGCTTCCTCCGCGCGGGGGAAGGCCCGGCGCTCCTGCTCCTGCACGGAATCGCCGGCAGCTACGAGACCTGGGCTCCGCTGATCCCGGCGCTCAGCGACGAGTTCACCGTGATCGCGCCGCCGAGGAGAGCGCGGTTCCATTTGTTGAAGAGCGTCGTCGCCTTCGGTGCGCCTTCGTCGATCGACGTGACCGACTTCAGGTGCTCGAGCGAGAACCGCGTCGCGTTCCAGATCTTGTTGACGAAGAAGCGGTAGCCCTCGATGCGCTTCGGCGCGAGCGCGATGCGCTTGCTCGTCGGAGGGAACGTCGCGAGCGTGTAGCGGAGCGCATCGGCGCCGAACGCAGGGAACGCTTTGCCCATCTGGATCGCCGACGGGTACGCCTTCTTGAACTTCGCCAGGGCCTCGGCCTCGGGCGCGCCCGGGAGCGTCTTCTTCACGATGTCGGTGAGCTCGGCGCCGAAAATGAGATCGAGCGGATCGATCACGTTGCCCTTCACCTTGCTCATCTTCTCGCCGGTCTCGTCGACGATGAGGCCCGAGAGGAGCACGCGCTTGAACGGCACTTCCTTCATGAAATAAAGGCCGAACATCATCATCCGGGCGACCCAGAAGAAGAGGATGTCGTAGCCCGTCTCGAGATCGGTGGCGGGGTAGAACTTCTTCAGCGCGTTGGTGGTCTCGGGCCAGCCTTGCGTGGCGAAGGGCCAGAGCGCGCTCGAAAACCAGGTGTCGAGCACGTCGGGATCTTGCGTCCACAAAGTCTCGTCCGCGCACTCCGGGGGCCGCTCACGCCCGACGCGGATCTCGCCGTTCGGTCCGTGCCACGCCGGGATCTGGTGACCCCACCAGAGCTGACGCGAGACGCACCAGTCCTGGATGTTGTTCAAGAAGTGGTCGTAGGTCTTCACCCACTCGGCGGGGATGATCTCGGTCCTGCCGGTGTGAACGGCCTCGAGGGCCATCTTCGCCATGTCCTCCATCTTGAGGAACCACTGGGTCGAGATCATGGGCTCGACGACGCCGCCCGAGCGCTGGCATCGCGGCAGCGCGAGCACGTGTGGCTTGGAGCCGCGCGCGAGACCCTTCGCGTCGAGCGCGGCCTTCACGGCGGTGCGCGCACGCTTGCGATCGAGGCCGGCGAACTCGCCGGTGTTCTCGTTCATCGTGCCGTCGAGGTTGAAGATGTTGATCTCCTCGAGGTGGTGCCGCTTGCCGGTCGCAAAGTCGTTGAAGTCGTGCGCGGGCGTGACCTTCACCGCACCGGTGCCGAACTTCGGATCGACGAGGATGTCGTCGGCGATCACGGGGACGTTCCGCGGAAGGAACGGGTGCTCGAGCTTCTTGCCGATCAAGTGCGTGTAGCGTGGATCGGCCGAGTGCACGGCGACGGCGGTGTCACCGAGCATGGTCTCGGGGCGCGTCGTCGCGACGATGATCTCTTCGTGGGGATCGCCTTCGACTTTGTAGGCGAACTCGAAGAGCTCGCCGTTGGCGCCTTCTTCGGTCTCGACCTCGAGATCGGAGAGCGCGGTGCGGCACTCGGGGCACCAGTTGATCAGCCGCGTCGCGCGGTACATCAAGCCGTCTTCGTAGAGGCGCACGAAGGCCTCCTTCACGGCGACGCTCTGGTCGGCGTCCATCGTGAACTTGCTGCGACGCCAGTCCGGCGACGCGCCGAGCACGCGCTGCTGGAGCGCGATGCGTCCGCCGCTCTCGGCCTTCCATTGCCACACGCGCTTTTCGAACTCGGCGCGTCCGAGATCGTGGCGCGTCTTGCCTTCACGCTGAAGCTGCCGCTCGACCACGGTCTGCGTGGCGATGCCGGCGTGATCCATTCCCGGCTGCCAGAGCGCGTTGTAACCGCGCATGCGGTGCCAGCGTGTCAGCGCATCTTCGAGCGTGCAGCGCTGCGCGTGGCCCATGTGCAGCGAGCCCGTGTCATTGGGCGGCGGCATCGGGATGACGTAGACGGGCCGTTTGTCGTTCGGATCGTCCGACGCCTCGAAGACGCCGTTCTCTTCCCAAAACGCGTACCAGGTCTCTTCGACCTCGCGCGGGTCGTAGCCCTTATCAATCTCTCGCATGGCCCCCTCGAATTACCACGGCGGGGGCCGCATGCTCTAGCGCGCCGTAGCGCGCCGTCGCGCGCCGTAGCCCGAGCCGCCTGAGATCAGGCTTCGCGGGTGAGGCGAGCGATCTCTTCTTTGATGATCGCCTCGGCGAGCTGGGGAACGACCTCCCAAACGACACGCTCGACGACCTCGCGCGAGAGCGCCATGACCGCATCGGCTTGCTGCGGGGAGAGGCCGAGATCGTTCAGCTTGCTCTGCATCCCACCGTTGACGGCGGTTGCAACGGCGGGCGCTGCGGGGCGCGCTGGAGCATGTGCAGGCGCTGCCGCTGCGGGCGGCGCGGCGGCGACGTGCGGCGCCGAGGGCTTGTTCGGATCGGGCATGCGCGCCGCTCCGCCGGGAGCACCCGGGTTCAGCGGATCGCCGCCGAACATGAGCGTGGGCTGGCGAGCCGCCTTGGCGGGAGCCGGCGCGGGCGCAACGGCCGCAGGGCGAGGGGAGGGCGTCGGGGCAGTCGCAGCGGCAGCGGGCTTGGCAGCGGGGGCAGCGGCGGCGGCGGGCTGTCCGCCTTCGCGCGCGAGCAGGCTCTTCTTCACCTTGTCGATCATCTGCTGCGTGTCGAACGGCTTATCCATGAAGTCGTCCGCGCCCGAGTCTTTCCCCTTCGCTTGATCGTAGGGGTGGTACCGGCTGGCCATCAGGATGATGACGGCGCGAGGATCCTTCTGGCGGATCTCGGCCGCGAGGGCGTAGCCGTCTTCCGTGCCGAGCGCGGTGTCGATCACGACGACCGACGGCTCTTCGCCGAGCTTGCCGAGGGCGGCATCGCGCCCTTCAGCCGTAACGACACGAAAGTCCTCCCCACTGAAGGTGATCTCGAGAACTTTGCGCATCGTCGCGCTGTCATCGACAGCGAGCAGGGTCTTGGGCACGGTGGACGGTCTCCGAGGGGTACGATACCTGGAACGGCTCCACGATTGTCAGAGGCGTGACCCAACGTGTCAACATTTGCAGAACTCCCGCATAAAGTGGTCGACGGCTCATTGGCCGGCTCGCTGCTCGATGCCGTCGTCCGATCGCTCTTCGAAGTTTCGTGGGGCAAGGCCCGCGGCTTCATCACCACCGGCAAGGTCAAAGTCGACGGCGTGACCGTCACCGAGGCCACGCGCCGCGTCGGCAAGGGGGCCGCGATCTCGCTCGAGATGACCGCCCCGCGTCGTCCGCGCGAGCACGAGCTCGGAAAGGAGCAGGTCGTCTTCTGCGACGGTCACGTCATCGTCGTGCGCAAGCCCGCGGGCGTGAGCACGGTCGCGTTCGACGCCACCGAGCAAGGCGTCCCGCTCGACGAGCGCGTGAAGGCCTACTTGGCGCGCCGCGAAAAAGACAAGACGCACAAGAAGCGCGTCGTCAGCGCGGGCGTCGGCGTCGTGCATCGACTCGACAAGGAGACGACCGGCCTCATCGTCTTCACGCGCACGTGGACGGCGAAAAAAGCGCTCGGCCTCCAGTTCCGCCAACACACCGTGCACCGGCGCTACCTGGCGATCGCGCACGGCGTCGTGCGCTCGCAGACGATCCGGTCGCACCTCGTCGAGGATCGAGGCGACGGTCGTCGAGGCTCCATCGAAGCGCGCGGCGGTCGTGGTCGCGTCGGCACGCACGGCGAGCCTCAGCTCGCGATCACGCACGTCGAGGCGCTGCAGAAGCTCCAGGGCGCGACCTTGATCGCGTGCCGCCTCGAGACAGGTCGCACGCACCAGATCCGCATTCACCTGAGTGAGCTGGGCAACCCGATCGTCGGCGAGCGCGTCTACACGAAGCGCTACGAGACCAACGGCGGCGTCTTGATTCCGGCGCCACGCCTCATGCTCCACGCCGCCGAGCTCGGCTTCAAGCACCCCGCGGCGGCGGAAGACGAGGAGCGCGCGATGAAGTGGGAGGATCCTCTCCCTGCCGACATGCTCGAAACCCTCGCGCGCCTCGGCGGCACGCCGCCTACGCCGCCGAAGCCTACGGGCGCCTGATCATCGCTCGACGGCTTCGTTCTCGTCGCCGATGGCGCGCTTGAGCGGGATGTAAAAGAGGATCATCAAGACGCCGGTGATCGCCGAGAGGCCCGCCATCCAGAGGAAGAAGCGCTCGTGCGTGATCTTCTCCCAGTACGTGCCGAGGTAGCCGGAGAGGTAGTTGCCGAAGAAGCTCGAGAGGAGCCAGATGCCCATCATCAAAGACACGATGCGGGCAGGGGAGATCTTGGTGACGAGCGAGAGCCCGACCGGCGAGAGGTAGATTTCGCCGACGGTGAGCAGCGCGGTGCAACCGATCAACCACCACGCGCTCGCGAGACCGCCCGACTCGTACACGCGCGCGCCGCCGATCATGATGAGGAACGAGACCGCGAGGAGGAAGCAGCCGATGGCCATCTTCGCGACGCTGTTCGGCTCGGTGCCGCGCCGGGCTTGCCACGCCCACAGCGGGTTGATGAAGAGCGTGAAGAGCCCGATGAAGAACGGGTTCACCGCTTGGAACACCGACGCCGGCATTTCCCAGTTGCTGCCGAACGCCGTGAGCATCTTGCGGTTCGTGTTGCCGTCGGCCCAGAGGGCGAGCGTGTTGCCCTGCTGCTCGTACACTGCCCAGAAGAGAACGTTGAGCAGACAGAGGACGACGAGCGCGCCGACCTTCTGCCACTCCTCCGAGGTGAAGGGCTTGTTCACGGGCTTGTCGACCGGCACGTCGGCCTTCGTCTTCGCCTCAATCATGATGTTGTCGGGCGCCAGGTATTTCTGGCCCCAGACGTAAAGGAGCAGGCCGAGCACCATGCCGACGCCGGCAGCGCCGAAGCCCCAGTGCCAGCCCCACGTCTCGCCGAGGATGCCGCAGACGATCGGCGAGAGGAACGCGCCCAGGTTGATGCCGACGTAGAAGATGTTGTACGCGCGGTCGCGCCGGGGATCGCCGGCAGGGTAGAGCGCGCCGACCTGCGTCGATACGTTGGGCTTGAACGCGCCGTTGCCGAGGATGAGCACGAACAGCGCGACGTAGAAAAGCGACGAGAACGCCATCAAGAAGTGGCCGATTGCCATCAAGATGCCGCCGACGATCACCGTCTTGCGCTGGCCGAGCCACTGGTCGGCCATGATGCCGCCGAAGACAGGTGTAAGATACACGAGTCCCGTGTAGATGCCGTAGATTTGGGACGAAAGCGCCTGCGGGCTCATCGGTCCGAAGACCGACTCGATGGCGTGCACCATCGCGCCGTGGCCGACGACGCCACCCGCGTGCTCGGGCAAGAACAGGTACTTCGTCATGTAGAAGACGAGGATCGCGCGCATCCCGTAGTACGAGAACCGCTCCCACATCTCGGTGAAGAAGAGGACGTAGAGGCCGACGGGGTGCCCGAAGATTTCCCCGGACTTGATGGCGTCGCCCCCTCGGATGGGGTGATCGCTCGGCTGTTCGCTCACGTGCGTGCCTTCGGTCAGTGAACGACGAACCACTTCACGTGAGGGGTGACCTCGAGATGGAAGTGATTCTTGTGCGCTCGGTTGTAATCGGGCGTCAGCGCGACGTTGAAGAGGCGGGCGTCGGCGGCCTCGCACACGATGCCGCGGAGCGCGTCGGCTTCGGCAGTCTTGGGGCGCGGGCCGGTCGCGGGCCCGCAGGTGTGCGCACCGATCGCGCCGTGGAAATCCTTGAGGACGCTGAGCTCGGTGCCGTCCCTGCGACGGAACACCGCCATGTCCATCGCGAGCGCACCAGGGTGACGCGTGCCCAGCTTGCCTTCGGGCCAGCGCTTGACGGGCGGCGGACGCCAAGCCGAGAGGTGCACCACTTCGACAACGTCGTAGCGCGTGAGGATCTGCGCGAAGTCATCGAGCGCGAGCACGAGGCGACAGTCGATGACCTCGTAGACTGAAGTGGCGCGCTGCGCGGCTGGCAACGTGAAGCGGTAGAGGACGCCGTGGAGAGTGCCGTTGACGCGCACCGGCGCAAGGACGCCGAGAGCTTCCGAAACCGAGCTGAAAGGGATCGCGCGCCGGCCGAGCTCGGCTTCGCACGCCGCCTTGTCGAGCGCGCCGTAACGGACGGCGGGCGCGGTGCTCGGATCGAGCGGCTGACCCACGCTCGCGAGGTGCTGCTCTTCGTGCCCCTCGTTCGTGTCGGTGACGGCGGCCGCGACCACGCTGTTCGTCGCCCCGGGCGAGATGGCGCGCGGCGCACAACCGGACGCTCCGATCCCCAGGCCCGCGGCGATTGCGAGCGCGATCAGTGAGGAGGGGAGGCGCATCGGCCGGAGGCTAACCGGGGGAGGCCCGGCGCGCCAGTTTCCAAGGCAATCCATGCTAGAGTCCCTCGGAGTCGCCCGCTCGATTCCACCATGTCGAAGCCTCCCGAGCTGAGCCACCGCGCCCGCCAGATCCTCTACGCGGCCATCACCG
>CAXSGV010000427.1:0-6522 GCA_964236615.1 uncultured Polyangiaceae bacterium | reverse complement strand
CGCAGCCTGACGATCGATTTCCTACTCGGATGGATCAAGCGCATCCTGCCCGAGCGGCCCGACCTCAAGGTCGTCGTCAGCTCGGCGACGCTCGAGACCGAACGCTTCTCGGCGTTCTTCGGCGGTGCGCCCGTCATCGAGGTCCAAGGACGCACCTACCCGGTCGACGTCTTGTACGAGCCCCCGCTGAAGGACATCGATCTCCCGGAGGCGGTCGCGGACGCCGTCGCCAACGTCACGACACTCGATCCGCAAGGCGACATCCTCGTCTTCTTGCCGGGCGAGCGCGAGATCCGCGACACCGAGAACGCGCTGAACGCTCGCAATTTACGACACACGGTGATCCAGCCGCTCTACGCGCGGCTGTCGGCGTCGGACCAGGCGCGCGTGTTCACGCGGCTCGCGCAGCGCCGTGTGATCCTCGCCACCAACGTCGCCGAAACCTCCGTCACGATTCCCGGCATCGTCTACGTCGTCGACACGGGGCTCGCGCGTCTCTCGCGCTACGACGGTCGCTCCGGGATCACGCGGCTTCAGGTCGAAGGGATCTCGCAAGCGAGCGCCGATCAACGCAAAGGGCGCTGCGGCCGCGTGCGCGCGGGTGTCTGCGTACGCCTCTACGACGAGCCGAGCTTCGCTTCACGGCAGGCGTTCACCGATCCGGAGATCAAGCGGACCGGCCTTGCCGGCGTCATTTTGCGAATGAAGTCGCTCGGGCTCGGTGACGTCGAGAAATTTCCGTTTCTCGACGCGCCCCAAAGCAAGGCGATCACCGAGGGCTACCGCGTCCTCGAAGAGCTCGGCGCGATCGACGACAAGCGGCAGCTCACGAAGCTCGGCGAGCAGCTGGCGCGCTTCCCCGTCGACCCGCGCATTGGGCGCATGATCTTGGCGGCCGCCGAGCAGCGCTGCCTCCGTGAGGTGCTCATCGTCGCAGCGGCGTTGAACGTTCAAGATCCGCGCGAGCGACCGCGCGAGCAGCGGCAGAAGGCGGACGATTTGCATCGCCGCTTCGCCGACGAGCGCTCCGATTTTTTGAGCCTGCTCCGCCTCTGGGACTTCGTGAGGGACGCCGAGAAGAAGGGAAACGCGAACTTGCGGCGCGTCTGCCGCGACAGCTTTCTCTCTTGGATCCGCGTGCGCGAGTGGACGGAGATCCATCGCCAGCTCGAGGACATCGTCAAGGAGATCGGGCTCGACAAATCGAAGGCCGCCGCGGCGATCCTGCCAGGCGCCAAGGACGACAACGCGCTCCATCGCGCGCTCCTCACAGGTCTCCTCTCGAAGGTCGGTCTCTGGAATTCCGAGGCGCGCGTGTACCTCGGCGCACGGCAAACGCGCTTCGCGCTGCATCCATCGTCGTCGCTCGCGCGGAAGCCTCCGGCGTGGATCATGGCCTTCGAGCTCGTCGAGACCACGCAGCTCTTTGCGCGCATGGCCGCGAAGATCGATCCCGAGTGGCTGGTCGACGCGGCGCCCCACCTTCTGAAGCGAAGCTACTCCGAGCCGCACTGGTCGGAAAAATCGGCGCGCGCGACGATCAAGGAGCACGTCACGCTCCTCGGCCTCACGGTGGCCAAAGACCGCAGCGTCGACTACGCGACCGTCGCGCCCGCGCAGGCGCGACAGATGTTCCTCGATCATGCGCTCGTGCGTGGCGAGTACCGATCGCGCGGTGCCTTTCAGGAGAAGAACCGCGCGCTCCTCGAGTCCGTCGCCAAGCTCCGCGACAAAGCGCGCATGAGCGACATGATGGCGGACGACGAAGCGCTGCTCGCCTTCTTCGATCAGCGCGTGCCCGACACCGTCGTGAACGGTCAGCGCTTCGAGGTGTGGCGCGAGGAAGCGGAGAAGGACAATCGCGCGATCCTCGAGCTCACCCTCGCCGATGTCCTCGTGGGCGATAGCGCGCTCGACCCGAAAGACTTTCCCGACACGTTGCGACTTCACGGCGCGGAGGTCTCTGCGACTTACAAATTCGATCCGTCGGCCGACGATGACGGCGTGACGCTCGCGATCCCGCTCGGGCTTTTGCCGCAGCTCGATCCTGGCGAGCTCGATTGGACGATGCCCGGCTGGCAGGCTGAGAAGATCGCCTACTTCCTGCACGATCTTCCGAAAGCGCTGCGCCGCGAGGTCTCCGAAGCGGGCGGAACCGTGAACGAGGTAGCGCGCACGCTCGCAGGTGCGCTCACCGCGTTCGAAGGCCCAATGATGCCCGCCCTCGCCAAGGCGCTCTCCACGCTGACCGGCTCGCGCATCACACCCGACCTCTTTCATCCCGAGAACGCACCGCGCCACCTGCGGTTCTTGATCGAAGTGCTCGGCGAAGGCGGCCGCGTCGTCCACGAAGGGCGCGATCTCGCGCAGCTGCAGCGGTACCTCGGAGTGCAGGCACGCGCCGCCTTGAAGAGCGCAGCGCCGGAAGGTCCGGCGGATCGGAAGTGGGAGCGTGCAGGGCTCACCGAATGGGACTTCGGCGAGCTACCTGCGTTCGTGGTGCGCCGAGTCACCGGGGTCGACCTTCGCACGTATCCAGCGCTCGTCGACAACGGCAAGTCGGTCGATCTCAGTCTGCTCGAGTCGTCGGCGGCGGCCGAAGAGGCTTCACGCAAGGGTGTGCGCCGGCTCTTCACACTCGCCGCGCGCCGTGAGCTGTCGGCGATTTCGCCGCGTCTTCCGCGTCCGCTCGCTTCGCCGAGCGGTGCGATGCCGACGCGCGCTTCCAACGAGGCGTTTCACGCGCGTCTCCTCGCCCGCATCGTCGATGGTGCCTTCCAGCTCGAAGGCGACGCGCCACTCCCGCGGGACAAGGCGGCTTTCGAGGCGCGGCTCTCGGCTGGCATCCCCAAGCTCGATGGGCTCTTTCGTCTGTGGTCGCAGAACCTGAGCATCGCGTCTCTCGAGCTCGACAAGACGCTCGCGGCCTTGAAGACGGCGGCCAAGCATCCGAGCGGACGCGCAGCGCTCCTCGATCTGCACGCTCAGGTCGACGCGCTCGTCCCGCCTGATCTCGTGGCATGGGCTCCGGTCGCGCGCCTCGAGCACTACCCGCGCTACCTTCGTGCTGCCCAGACGCGCTTGCTCCGCGCCGTCACCGACCCGAAAAAGGACGCCGACAAGCTCGCGCCGATCACCGCATTGTGGACGACCTTCCTCGCCAAACGGCAACGCGCGCGCGATGACGAGGCAGCCGAGGTGCTCGAGATTCGCTGGATGTTCGAAGAGCTGCGAGTCGCCGTGTTCGCGCCCGAGCTTAAGACGCCGGTGCCCGTGTCCGCGAAGCGGATCTCGGACGCAATCGCCGGCCTGACGGTACGCTGAGCGATTTCGTCGCGGTCGCCGTCATGAGCGGAGGTCGTAGTCGGGAATGCAGCGGAACGGAGCGCGACGAGCTCGGGCGACTCGCGTTGCACTGTTTGAGTCGAATCGCGCAATGGCACTGGCAGGTTCATCGTCCAGCACCCGGAAGACCCCACCGACTGAGGCCGCCAAACATGACTTACGAGAACATCGACCAACATCTCAGGGCCATCGGTCTCGAGCGGAAGGACCAACCATCCCGCGCCCGCGTTGGCGACGAGGTCTGGGCTTCCATCGCCGCGCAGGTCGGAGCGCCAATACCAGGTCTGCTGCGGTGGCTGTTCGACCGGCTCGACGCTTTTGAGTTCTCGGAGAGCATCTTCTACCTCGACCCGCGGTACCGAGCCGACGTCATGGTGGGTTGGTTTTTCGACGGCGACGAGCTGCCGGAGACGTTCGAGGACACGCGAGACGCATTGCCCGTCGATATCCTGCCGATCTCCGACGACGGAGGCGGAAATCATCTCGCGGTCGGACTCGGGGAGAAGAACGCAGAACGCGTCTATTTTCACATCCACGATTCGCCGCTCGGTGAACATCTCTATCTGATCAACGATTCACTCGAGCAATTTCTGCTGAGCCTCCATAAGGAGGCGTTGCCAATTGTCCCCTAACCATTCAAGCAGCCGCGCAACTCCGCGATGACCGACGTAAGGCTCCGCGGGTGTGTCGCTGCAGAGCGAGTCGCGCGCACACGAGGACGCCCACGACTGACGCGAGGTCAGGCGTGGGCGGCGAAGCAACGAACGCTGCGTTGGGATCAGGGGCAGTAGCTGCCGTCGTAGACCTTCAGCAGCGTGTAGCCGCGGTAACGCCACGCATCCGAGATCTTCTGCGTGTGTCCCGCGGGAATGCAGAAGGTCCAATCGAGCTGCCACTTGCGGTTGACGTGGATCTTCACTGCCTTCGACCGGCAGTTTCGGTAGTAGATCGCGTCCAACGTCTGGTCGACCTTGTAGATGCCGCACTTCACGGCCATCGTCTCGCTCGTCCGGCTCGCCTCACCCGCCTTGCTCGGCTGCGTGTCCTCGGGATCGCCGGCCGCGTCGATGCTGACGTCGTCCGCTGACGCGGGATCGTCGTTCACCGCGGAGGCGTCGGTTACCGGCGGATCGCCGTTCGGATTGTCGCTCGCCACGGACGCTTCGTTCGAGACCGTCGTCGAGTGGCGCGCAAAATCGCGCTCTTCGTAGCCGGACACGCTCGCTGCCACCTTGAAGTCGCCCGCGGACTGCTTCGTCAGCGCGAGATCGACGCGCGTGACCGGACGCGCGTAGGCGCTGCTTGGCCGCGTCGTCTGCGCCGCCGCGTCGTACGTCGCGTCGAAGAGACCCTTCGCATTCGGAAGCGAAGCATCGATCACCGATCCCTGTGCACCCCAGATGCTCTGCGCGCTGTACGAATTCCCGCCGTCGAACGTCTCGAAGCGAACCAAGAACGTTCGCTTGACGAGCGTGCTCGGATCATCGAACGCGGGCAGCTCGAGCTCGACGCTCGCCGCTCGCAGCGTGGATTTTCCCGTCGCGAGTGGCAGCGCGGCGCCGGTGAATTCCACGGACACGCGACCGCCGACTCGCCGATCGACCTCCACGGAATGACCGATGGAGTCGACGTAATGCCAACTCACCGCGCGGCTGCTGGATGTTCCACTGAGCTGATCGGCGGTGACGTCCGGGCCGTCCGACTCAGGTCCAGCACCGCTGCAGGCGATGACAGTCGAAGCTACGACAAGGGCTGCCAACAAGGATGTTCGTTTCATGGTTGGCGGCGCACTGCACTCCGCGTGCCGGCGGCGTAACGCGCGCGCGCATCGACGCTGTGCGCCTTTTCGCGCACTCGCGCAGCTGCATGACCGCAGTCGTGTTCAGAACAGAGGCCGATGTGCGATCAGAACGATCGCGATCGTTCGCATCGCACTTGGGATCGTTCCGATCGCAGGGGCGGCTTCGGCGCGTCGCCGCGCGTCGCGTTCGGGCACTTGCAAAAAGATCGAACGTCGTGTCGATCTCCGAGCGGACCAATCGTCGTGTCCATGAAGGAGCACCCCAACATGCGCTATCTGATCATGCACAAGAACGATCCGGGCACCGAAGCAGGCCTCGCGCCGCCCATGGACCTTATCCACAAGATGGGCGCGTTCATCGGCGACCACGCGAAGGCGGGACGGCTCATCGACGGCGCCGGCCTCGGTGCGAGCAAGACGCGCACGCGCCTCACCTTCCGCGACGGGCAGAGCAGTCTGAAGCACGGGCCCTACCCCGGAGAGCACGAGCTGCCGGCGGCGCTGCTGCTCCTGAAGGTGAAGACACGCGAGGAAGCGATCGGCTGGGCGGAGCGCTACGGGAAGATCCTCGGCAACGGGGAGATCGAGCTCGGTAAGGTCAACGAGGCGTGGGACATCGGGCTGATGCCGATGCCCGAGAACCCTCCGCTCCAGATCTTGTTGATCGAGAAGGAAGCGGCCGAGCTGACGCCGGCGCAGAGAGCCGATCTGACGCACTTGAAGACGGAGATGACGAAGGCCGGCGTGCTCCAGCGCTCGCACCAGCTGCGGCCGAGCACGCAGGCAAAGCGCCTCGTCTTCACGAGCAACGACATGCGCGTGGTCGACGGTCCGTTCGCCGAGTCGAAGGAGCTGATCGGCGGATTTGCCGTGATGGAGCTCGCCGGAATGGACGACGCGATCGAGCTATGCCGGGGCTACGCGGCGATCCTCGGCGGCACGCTGGAGATCGACGTTCGCCCCGTCGAGCAGTCCGAGTAGGAGGTCGAAGGCGTCAGCGCGCCGTCTTCTTGCGGGCAGGCGCCGTCTTCTTCGCGGGAGGCGCCGCCTTCTTCGCGGGAGCGGGAGGCGCCGCCTTCTTCGCGGAAGCGGCAGGCGCCACCTTCTTTTTTGCGGGCGCGGCCTTCTTGCCTCCGAGGTTCAGCGCGATGGCGGCGAGGATGAGCGCCTTCAGAGCGGGCGCGTTGATCGCTTCCCCCTCGCGGATGTCGATGGCGCGTCGCACGTTGCCGTCGAGGCTGGAGTTGAAGAGACGCGAAGGATCTTTCAGAGAGGCCCCCTTGGCGAAGGTCATCTTCACGACCTGTTTGTAGGACTCACCGGTGCAGACGATCCCGCCGTGGGACCAGACCGGCGTGCCCATCCACTTCCACTCC
>CAXSGV010000426.1:0-6533 GCA_964236615.1 uncultured Polyangiaceae bacterium | reverse complement strand
CCATTCCAGTGCAGCGGTTGGTGCAGTGATTTTCACGCCGCACGCGCTCCTGATCGGCAGGGCTGCGGTAGTAGCTGAGGACACGCGCGCCTTTGTTCCGCGCGCAATGGACGGCGCGATCGATGGCGCGCCCAGCGCAAGGCCCAGCGCTCGTGAGCTCGTCGCTGGACGACTGCACCTCGTCGTCGCCCTCCACGTCGTCCCCCGCGACGCCTTCATCCGTCGAGGAGCAGGCGACGACGAAAGCGGCGAGCGCGAGCGCGAACCAAATTCGCGAGATCGGGGACCGGGAGACAGAGGGGATGTGCACGAGAGGGACCATCGCAACATCGATGCCGCTCCGGGCCTGCGCAGGGGTCGCCGCGGACGTCCGTGCTACCTTGCCGCGCTCGCCGCGCTTCGCGGCACCTCGCGAGACATCCGCCGCTTTTCGCGACAAATCGGCCCTCCTCGCGAGCTGCCGCGACCTCGACTGGATCGGCGGGGAGTCGGCCTTGCCTCGCTGGCGATCCAACTCTGGTCGACCTACTTACCACCGCCAGAGATCCTCTATCTTGATTCAGCGCTAATCAACGCAGAGGCTAGTGCGTTGGACGGGATCGTCCGTCCTCGACGTCAGGCCGTTCCTTCTTCGAACGCTCTGGCGGCAGTTGGTCGATAGCCGCGATAAGCTCCAGCAATGGCCACGCTTCCCCGTCGTTCCGCGAGCGCGAAGCGCATTCTGGTGATCGGTACGTCCGCCGGCGGAATGGCCGCACTCCAGCAGCTCTTCGCGCAGCTACCCGAAAGCTTCCCAGCACCCGTGATGGTCGTGCAACACATGCGGCCGGACAACGACGGCCGCGTCCTGGTCCAAGCGATCAACGACAGCGGCGCGCTCCGCTGCAAGCTCGCGCGCAACGGCGAGCGGTTCAAGGCTGGCCACATCTACGTCGCACCGCCCGACAATCACCTTCTGGTGAAGGCGACGACCCTGCTCGTCACCAAGGGTGCCCGCGAAAATCGTTACCGCCCCGCAATCGATCCGATGTTTCGCTCGGCTGCCGTGAGGCATGGTCCCCGCGTGATCTCCTTGGTGCTGACGGGGCTGCTCGACGACGGCACCGAAGGGACGGTCGCAGTGCGACGCTGCGGCGGAACGACCGTGGTGCAGGAGCCGCGCGATGCGGCCTACGCCCAGATGCCGCAGAGCGCGCTGGACACGAAGGTCGATCATTCTGTGCCCCTGCGCCAGATGGGCGCGTTGCTCGACAAGCTCGCGCGCAAGCGCGGGGGGAAGAGAAGAGCGATTCCGGAAGACATCTTGATCGAGGCCACGATCGCCGAGCGCGTGCTCAGCGACGTGAAATCGGTCAATCGACTCGGCCGGCAGGTGCCCTACAACTGCCCCGGCTGCGGCGGAGTACTGTGGGAGGTCACCGAGTCGAAGACGCTGCGCTACCGGTGCCACACGGGGCATTCCTATTCGGCCGCGACGTTGTTGTCCGAGCAGTCTGGCAAGATCGAGGAGACATTGTGGATCACGCTTCGCATGCTCGAAGAGCGGCGGAACATGCTTCGAGCGATGCGAGCACGCGGAAAGTCACCGCTCTCCACCCAGGAGCGTGAGAGGGACACCGAGGTTCACATCGAGCGCATCCGAAGCATGCTCATCGCCGGTAGACGAGCGAAGGCCAGCTAGCGCGCGATCAGTGCGGTCCGGGGTTGGTCGGACTGTCGCCGTGGGTTTCCGGCGCTTTCCTCGGCGTGTGATCGCCGTCGAGGATGATGTCGACGCGACGGTCGTAGCCAGGCGAGGCGGGTGACGCCGCGGCGTTACTACCAATCGCGTCGCGTTCGCCACGCTTGGTCGTCGTGATGCGCGCCGCGGCCACGCCCTCCTCGACGAGGATCTTCTTGACGCGCTCGCCGCGCTTCGCGCTGAGCTCTTCGTTGTATTGCGCCGTGCCGGTCGCATCGGCGCGACCCACGAGCCAAATCTCGGTCTTCAGGAGCTCCGGCTTCATGAGACAGCTGGCGAGGGCGTGAAGCTGCGCGCGCTCGTCGGGCTTCATCTCGGTGGAGTCGAACTGAAAGCGCGTCGTGGGGATGGAACAGGTCTTCGCGGTGTCGCCCAGATCGAGCGCGATGTACCGATCGTCGAAATCGCCCGGACCCGGCAGCTTCGGGTTGTAGGTCAGATCGGTGCCGGCGTCGGGCAGCGGCGCTTGCTTGGCGTTCTGGCGCGCGGGGCCCGCGCTACAAGCGACAAAACCGAGGGTCGCGCCAAGCGCGACAACGAAAAAAGACGACGGGAAATGCTTCATGCTCGTTCCGATGCCGCTTCAGCCGTAACGGGGTCAGGGGACTTTGGGACCCCGAGGATGCAGGTGCCGAGCGGAACATTCGCGATGAGAGCATCGACCGCGGGCTTGCTCGAGCGCACGGCCTTCACGCCGGACGACTTCGCGAGGCCGTGGTTGTCTCGCGGCTTGAATCGGCAGTTTTTGCCACCGGCGCCGTCGTCGAGGCGGCCCTAGGAGGCCCCGATCGCGCATCGGCGCCGACGAATCCAAGTAAGGTTACAAAGTACGACAACGCAAGCGGTCGGGGCGGCATCGCAACCGTTGCCCGCTCCATGCCCGTGTCGCTCAAAGAACTGTTGATCGACTACCGCGACGACATCGTCACGCGATTCGTCAACACGGTTCAAGGCAAGGAGCTCGCACCGCCGGGGCTCGCGAGCTCCGTGTTGGTGGATCACATCCCGAAGTTCCTCGACGAGATCCTCGAGGAGCTCTTGGGGGGTGACGACGTTCGCTTCAGCCATGACGCGATCGACGTGAGCAGCACAGCGCGCCGCCACGGGAGCCAACGGTGGACGCTCGGCTACGACCTCGAAGCAGTGGTCCGGGAATATGGCATCTTGCGCCACGCGATCCTCGAAGCCGCGCGGATGGTCGGAACCACGATCTCGATCGAGGAGTTCGACGTGCTCGCGAAATGCCTCAACGTCGGCATCGCCGAGGCTGCGACCGAGTTCGCCCGCTACAACGACGAGCAAATCGCCATCCAAAAGGCCGATCTCGAGTTCCTTCTCGAGGCCGGAAAGTTGCTGTCGTCGTCGCTCGACTACCGTTCGACGCTCACGCGACTCACGCGGTTGATCGTTCCGAACCTCGCGGACTGGTGCGTGATTCATCTCGAGGGCGTGGGCGCCGGCGCCATGCCGATTGCTCACATCGATCCCGAGAAGGTCGCCATGCTTCGCGAGACCTTCGAACGCTTCCCTTCCCCTACCAGCTCCAGCGTCGGCTACCCCGCGCTCTTGCGATCGGGTGAGTCGCAGATGCTCGAGAACGTCTCGGACGAGCTGCTCGTCCAGTCGGCGCAGAGCTCGGAGCACCTCGAGCTCCTTCGGAAGATCGGCTCCTGCTCGTTCATCGTCGTCCCGCTGCGCGTTCAATCGACCGTCTTCGGCGCGATCACGCTCGCCTACAGCGAGTCACGACGCCATTTCGACGTCGACGATCTCCGTATCGCAGAGGAGCTGGCGGGTCGCGCCGCCGCAGCGATCGACAACGCGCGGCTCTACGAGCTCTCGCAGGTCGAACGCGCTCGCGTCGAAGCGGCGACGCGCGCGAAGGACGAGTTCGTCGCCATGGTGTCGCACGAGCTACGAACACCACTCAACGCCATCCTCGGGTGGATGCGCCTCGTGCGAAGTGGAAACCTCACGCAGGCCAAGCTCGAGCACGCTTATGGCGTCATCGAGCGCAACGCCAATGCGCAGAGCCAGCTCGTCGCCGATCTGCTCGACATCAGCCGGGTCATCACCGGTGCGATCCGCATCAACCCGTCCCAAGTCGACTTCAGCAACATCGTCGACATTGCGGTCGAAGACGCGCGCATGTCGCTCGAAGCGAAGCGGATCTCTCTCCATGTCGACATGGATCGCGAGAACGCGCTCGTGCGGGGCGACGGCGACCGCCTGCAGCAAATCGTCTGGAACCTGCTCACCAACGCGGTGAAATTCACGGCGAAGGACGGCGCGATCCACATCACGCTCCGGCGGGTGGAGTCGGACATCGAGCTCGTCATCGTCGACAACGGAATCGGCATCGCGGCCGACTTTCTGCCTCACGTCTTCGAAACCTTTCGCCAGTCCGACTCCACGGCGACGCGCACCTATGGCGGGCTCGGCATCGGTCTCTCCATCACGAAGCACCTCGCCGAGCTCCACGGCGGAACGATCGAGGCGATTAGTGAAGGCGCCGGGGCGGGCGCATCCTTCGTCGTGCGTGTCCCCGTCAGCCCGCTCGTGTCGAGCACCCTCGGCGTGGGAAAACCGCCCACCGCCACGACCCCGCCAACCGGTGACATCGGCAGTTTCGTCGACACCCTCGCGGACCTTCGCGTGCTTGTCGTCGACGATGATGACGACGCTCGTGAGCTGCTCGTCGTCGTTCTCGAGACGTGCAACGTCGAGGTACAGGCCGCGGGTAGCGCGCGCGATGCGCTCGACGCGCTCACGAGATTTCACGCCGACGTGATGGTCTCCGACATCGGCATGCCCGGTGAAGACGGCTATTCGCTGATACGGAGCCTCCGCGCTTCGACCGACAAGCGCGTCGCCGCGACACCTGCCATCGCGCTGACCGCCTACGCACGGCCGGAGGATCGTACGAAGGCCCTCCTCCATGGCTTCAACATGCACCTCACGAAGCCGGTTGCGCCGACGGAGCTCCTCGCCTTGATCGCCGATCTCTCCGGCCGGCAGCGCCGACGCCCCATTGAGCCCAGCCCGGTCTGACTACGCCTGTTCCTGACTGTCTCGCGTGCGGAGCTTGTTGCTTCTCACGGTTGCAGACCTACGTCCGCGTCACGGGCGATGATTACGCACGTCTAGGCGAACGGGCCGACGAGCTCGTGTGGTTCGACGGCAACCGCGCCTACATGCGCATGCTCGACGGTCACTGCGCCACGCTGCGCATCGACCAGCGCACAGGCGAGATGTTCTGCAGCGCTTACGACACGCGACCGCAGACGTGCCGCGATCTCGAGCGGGGGTCAGGCGCCTGCCTAGGCGAGCTCGACACGAAGCCCGAGCGACCGTTGATCGCGCTCGGCCGTACGAAGATGGCAAAGCTCTAAGCTCGGCCTGCCGCGGCGAGCGAGCACTCGCGCTGCGCACGCGAGACGAACTCCGGGTACTTGAACGTCGCGCGATCATGGAGCCTGTCGCGCAGGCATCCGAGAGTCTCCACGAGCTCGCGCATGGTGGCCTCGAGCGCCGCGATCGCCGCCTTCGCATTGAGGTCCAGATTGCGAGGCCAGAACGAGCGCACCCTCCGGTGCACGACGCCGCTCACGAGCAGCGCGCGCATCGCCTCCGCCAGCCGCTCCATGCCCTCCTTCGTCAGTTTGACGCCGCACGACCTCCCCTTCTCGTCGCGAAGCCGCACGACCAACCCGAGCTGCTCGAGCGAAGTCACCATCTTGCTCACGGTGGGCGCCGACACCCCGAGCCGGTACCGCAGGACAAACTGCCGCGACCAGTGCCCCTTCGTCGAAGCTGGCGCGAGCGCATACAGCAAATCGAACCGCGCCGGCGTAAGCCCGAACGGCCTCGTCAGCCGCAGCCCCGCCTGAACACTCTTATGAAATGCGCGCTTCAACGAAAACAACACATTGTGCATGGCGACACCTCTCCCTCCGGCGCCCTCGCACGCCACGTGCCGCGCCCGCTCATGCCCCGCGAGAAAACCACACCCCTCCCCAACCGCATGATGTTGCAAGCGTTAGCCGGCTAACGCCTGCAACCCGGGGTCGACGGGGAGGGGCGCGGGGCGGGGGCGGGGGGTGTCTTGGACAGGGGGTGGACGTCCGGCTGATTTGCGGGAACCAGAACCGTCGCGTGGGCTACGGCATCAACCTTACTGATCCCTCGCCTCATCGAGCGATTGCGGGAGACCGCCACGCTTTCTTGGAGACGAGCTTCCCATGAAGACCATTTTTTCGGGCCGTACCCGCGCGTTTTGCGCGGCGGTTGCGTCACTTGCATGGAGCAGCTCTGCCAGCGCGCAGACGCTCGCGACTCCGCCTACGGCGCTCAATCGCTTCGAGCCTTCGGAGCGCGGGAGCGATTGGTTCGCGAACGAGTCGCTCGATCTGCGGGGCAAGTTCCGCCCCGCCCTCGGCGTCATCGGTGACTATGGCTACAAGCCGTATGTCCTCGAGAACCCCGATGGCAGTGAGAACACGACGGTCATCGAGCACCAGTTCTATCTGCACGTCGGCGGTTCGCTTGTTCTGTTCGATCGGTTGCGTCTCGCACTCAGCTTGCCGCTCGCTCTCGCACAAGAAGGCGAGAGCAAGGTTGCGGCGGGCAAATCCTACGTGGCTCCTACGAGCGGCGGCGTTGGCGACCTGCGCATCGCGGCCGACCTTCGTCTCGTTGGCGAGTACGGCGACCCGTTCACCTTGGCGCTCGGTGGCCACCTTTGGGTTCCGACGGGTGACGAGACACAGTTCGTCACCCGTCGGAACCCAAA
>CAXSGV010000425.1:2711-6534 GCA_964236615.1 uncultured Polyangiaceae bacterium | reverse complement strand
CGGCCATGACCATCACCACCTGCGACAGGCCGACGACGGAAATCTTCGTCGCCGACCACAGCTCGCCGAGCCGACGCTGCGTCCAGATCAAAACGTCGCGGTAGATGTCGACGACCTCGAGTCCCCTCGCCCGCGCCTCGCGCGTCGCTTCCCACGCTTCGGCGCGCTTGCCTGCGAGCGCCGCGGAGAGATACGCGAGGCGAAGCGGCGTCCGCTCGTCGGGTGGCGCCGACGTGGGCGCGCTCGGCTCGGAGAGAGCCGCCTGTGCGGCACGAAGCATCGAGGCGACGAAGGCCTGCTGCTCACCCGGCAGCTCCAAGTGCTCCTCGAGGAGCTCGAAGTGCTCGACGAGGTGGGCGCGGTCGATCTTCCGCGCGGCGAGCATGTCACCACACCAGCGCGCGTAGTCCGCAAAGACTTCGGCCTGGCCGGCCTGCACGGCGCCGGCGAGAAACGATACGTGGAGGCGCGCGTCCTCGGTGCAACGCCGGCGGCCGAGCTCGCCGAAGCGAGCCTCCCACTCCGGGTGACGCGAGAAGAACGCCGTGGTCACGGCTCCAGCGAGCGCATCGCGCGTGAGAAGAGCGTCCGCGAGGGCGCTTCGTGCGGCGAGGGGCATCGCCATCAGGACGACTCGAGCTCGGCGGTGAGCTTCTGCGCGCAATGGGCGCAATAGCCATGGCTCAGAAAGTCGGCCTGTCGCGTGAGGAACGTCGCAGCGTCCTCCCACGTACCCGCGCCCGTCTTCACGTGGCGACACGCCATGCACATCGGGAGAACCTCGGAGATCTTCGCCAAGTGCCAGTGCGCCTCCCTCAGCTCGCGGTTCGCCGCTTCGAGCGCGCGGGTCTGACGCGCGTTCTCCCGCACGAGGACCGCGAGCTCCGACGTGAGCGCGACGAGCTGCTCCTCGACCGCGCGCTCGTCGTCCCACGCGGGCTCGCCAACAAGCGCGAAGCCGACCGGGAGGCGCCGCACGAAGAAGCGCAAGCTTCGCGGCTGCCCTCCGGGGGGCACGAGGTGGAGGAGGAGCTGCGCCCCAAGATCCCCAACGAGGTGCGTCGCGAGCGCCTCGCTGCTGCCCGGCGCGAGACAGGCGTCGAGGTCGTAGCCTGCGGCCTCGCGGCCGACGGAGGCCGAGAACGCAGCGTTCGCCTGCGTGACGCGGCCGTCGCCATCCACCACCGCGGCGTGCAGGGCGCGGCCGTCCTGGAGGAGGCGGGCGAGCAAGAGGAACAGATCGTTCGTGAGGTTTCCGGCACCGGCGCCGGAGGTCGCGCCGTCGATGCGGTCGCCGACGAGCAGCAGCGTCTGCGACGGGTCGAGCTTGAGACCCGCGGGGATGAACGCATGCGACGTCGCGTGCGACGGGCTCGCATGCCACGCACGGAAGGTGGCCTCGTCCGTCCACCGCGTGAGCAGGACGAACGTCGCGCCGGTCTGGAAGACCTCGAGGCCGAGGAAGCCGGCCACGGAGTCCACGGACCGCGGTCGGTTCTCGAAGGCGACACGCACGTCGCCTTCCATGCCGTTCCTCACGGCGAACCGCGAGATGGCGACCATCATGGCGCTGCTTCCGGCGTGAGCATGTGCTCGATGCTGGCGCGGAGACCCTGCGGAGTGACTGGCTTCGGCAGAAACGGAGACTCCGCGGCAATGCCGTGTCGAGGAAGGATGTCCGCGCCGTAGCCCGACATGTAGAGGACGCGCAGCTCGGGACGCGAGACGCGCAAGCGACTCACCATCGTGCTCACGGACGTGCCGGGCATGACGACATCGGTCAAGAGAAGGTCGATGGCGCCAAGCTCGGCGGAGGCGAGCTCCAACGCCGCATCGCAGCTCTCGGCATCGAGGACATCGTACGCGGCGCCCAGCATCCTCCGAAGAAGTGCACGCACCGTGCTGTCGTCGTCGACGAGCAAGATTCTACGGCGAAGCGCGCGGACGGGTTCCACGCATTGAGTGTACTCCCAACGAATGCAGTCGTCGCGTCTGACACCCGAATGCCGCTTGGAGCGACTGCCTCGAGTGACCTGCACGTGCGGCGACACGACGGACCAACACTTCACCGTGCTCACCGCCCAGAGATGTCCCGTGCGCACGAATCCGATCGCGCGCTACATCGCAATCTGAATAGCGACACGCAAGAACAGGTGAAGTGCGAGAACCGCTTTTACCCTATCGGTCAACATCTCCTCGATCGCGCCGAATGGCGCGGATGATCGTGCATCACGACAATCGATCAAAAATAGAGCGGGCGTCCAGAATTGATGCCACCGGCGCAGGGCGATAGGGCTATTTGCCTGTTGTAGAAAGTGCAATTGAGGAAGAAGCGACACCCAAACGCGGCTGCGCAGATGCTCAAGACGGGCGCTGTTACCTATTCACCCACCAAGCACCAACTGGTGACGCTCATCAATGTCCTCACTGTTGCGCCCGAGCGCCAGCAAGAGCTTGTCGACGTTCTGGTCAAGGCGACGCAAGGTGTCATGAGCAAACAGCCCGGTTACCTCTCCGCCAATATTCACAAGAGCGTAGACTGCACGCGTGTCACCAACTACGCGCAGTGAGAGCGCTGAGGCCTTCGAAGCCATCGCACGCAATCCGGAGGTGGCGGAGCACATGCGCGCGGCGAGCGTGCTCACGTTCGTGAGACCGGTGCCCCCGCCGCACCGCCGCCTCGTGCGCCGCGATCGATGGTTTCGCCTGCGCGCGCGTCGTGATCGCCCTTCTTGCCCCGTCCGCGGGCTTACGCTGCGATGATGGAGAGCACGCATCCGTCTCTGCGGACCACGACGCGGCATGCGAACGACCAACTCGCGAAATACGAAGCGTGGATTGTCGAGCTCGAGCGCCGGCGGCGCGACATCGCGGTCAACCGCCCCCGCTATTTGCGATCCCTCGTCGGCCTTCTCCTCGCATCGACGCTCGGATTCCTATGGGGCGTTTGGTTCGGCGTCGGTGCGCTCGTCACCGGCATCTTGATGTGCGCGTTTGGTTTCTACACGGTGCTCTTCCGCGAAGGCGAGTACGAGAAGGAGCTCGTCCACCTGCGCCACGTCGCCGACGGGCTGCGGGCGGACGCGGAGGAGGAAACGTCGGAGAACGCATCGCGCAAATGATCGGCTGACCGACGCGCTCGAGGTCTTCGATGCGCTACGCGATCGCGTCGCGCTCTGCGTCCGTCTCGAGTCGCAAGCACGCGCAGATCGGCGACATCCCACGCCTGCCCGTGAAGGTTGCGTACCCGCCGCCGTCGATCATGCGATGGATCTCCAACGGCGAGAGGGCGCCTCGTTTGTCGAGGGTCAGGCGGAGCTGCTCGATCTCGTAGGGCTCATGTGGAAGGACGCGATGGCTTCGTCCTCTCGCTTCCTGCGGACCACGATCACGCTTCGCCTGACCGGAACCGCGTCCCGTTCTCAGAACCTCAGAACGACGCCGCGATCGCGTCAAGCGCCGCTTCCATGGGGACCTGTCCGTCGAGGTACGGCTGCCACGAGCGCTTCAACACGACCAGCGACGCGCTGCTCGCTTCGAAAAGATGCGACGACGGTCGCTCCGCATACGGAACGTACGCGGGCCCGAGCCTCTCCTGCGCGAGGTGACCCGCGGTGTAGAAGATGAGGTCATGCCAAAACCGCGGGGGCAGCTCCCGTCCCTGCCGCTTGGCAGACGCCTCGAGCCCGTGCTCCACGCGCCCGACGATCAAGTGCGCGACCTCGTGGAACAACATCTCGACGCCGGTCTCCCCCGCGTACGTAGGATCCTCGCTCGAGAGTGTGATCAGCGCCGCGTTCGGCGGTGCGTACGGAGGCTCGCC
>CAXSGV010000425.1:0-2701 GCA_964236615.1 uncultured Polyangiaceae bacterium | reverse complement strand
GGTGAAGCCGACGCCCGGCAAGCCGACCCCGAAGAACCCACCGAAGGGCGGCACGGCAGGCGCGATCTCTACATCGATCGGCTCCGCTGGCAACGGCATCCCAAACACCGCGGCAAGGCGCTTCGCGAACCACGGTCCATGGGCGGCGGCGAGCGGCCGCATCCCATCGATGTATGCCTGGTCCGCACGCTCGTGAACGGGCCAGAAATGCGCGCGGTAAATCGGCGCCGCGAGGACAAGTCGGGCACGCCACGTGTCGTCGAGGTCCTTCGTCGTGGGCGGAGTTTGCGAGGGCCCGAGCCCGAGAAGCGCCGGCATGACGTTGATGAAGCGGTCGAACAGGTTGTTCGTCGTGAAGTGCTCGTCGTAGTACGCGAGCGCCTCCCGCCATTGCGCTGCCTCCGAAGGAGCAAGCGCGGTCATCTCGACGACGTGCTGGTGCTTCAAGCTCTTCGGGCTCTGGAACCCGGGTCGCGGCAGCAGCGACTCGTGGAGCAGCGCTTGGTTCAAGTTCGCCCAGAAGTCGACGTGAAACCGAAATAGCGGCGCCGTCGCCACACTCGGTTTTGGGCTCGCCGGTGCGACGGCAGAGGGGGCAGATTGCGCCAACGTCGCGCCGCAACCCGTCCCAACGAGCGCGACGACGAGGGCGACAGCATGCGCAACGAGCCGGCTCACGAGGTCTAGTGCCGATTCTAGCTTGCATCGTCATGGCGTTCCGTCGCAAACGCCAGGAACCAAAACGCGACCTAAACGCGTGCGCCTAAGCAGACTTGCATGCTGCGCCCACTCGCGTGAGCGTCATCGAGTGAGAAGAGCCGAATCTCAGCTCCTCGGAATCGTCACGGCCTGTGACGATTCGTCTTTCGGCGAGGATGACGAAGACTCGGAGCCGGTAAGTCACCGACTCTCCCAGAATTCTGGCTCCGACTGTAGGACTCGAACCTACGACCCGGCGGTTAACAGCCGCCTGCTCTACCAACTGAGCTAAGTCGGAAAACGAGCGGGAACCATTACACGTTCCGTCCGTCGTACGTCAAGGCGCGGGCGCTTGACCCATCATCCGCCGCCGTGGATGACGGCTTCCACGTCGTTGCCGTCGGGGTCGAGGACGAACGCGCCGTAATAACCGGGGTGGTACTCGGGCCGGAGCCCAGGCTTGCCGAAGTCGGTTGCGCCGGCGGCGATCGCGGCGGCGTAGAAGGCGTCGACCTCCGCGCGTGACTTCGCGTCGAACGCGACATGCGCGGGCGCGGCGGCGGCGCGGAGCTTCTCGTCCTTCCAGAAGCTCGGCCTGCCCCCACCGATCCAGAACGTGGGCTTGTCGCCGCGACCGAAGCCGCACCACGCACCGTGCTCCATGATCATGCGCGCTCCGAGTGGCGCGAGCACGAGCTCGTAGAAGGCTTTGCTCTTCGCGTAGTCGCTGACGACGATGCTGATGTGATCGATCATGAGCGCCACTTTCGCAGCCTCGTCATCCTTCGTCGAGATCGGCGCTGCCGTCGTGGAGCCGTCGTGGAGCCGTCGAGGAGCTACTCCCCCTGGAGCGTGCGCATCGCTTCGTCGTGGCGGCGGCGTTGCGCCGCAGGCTCGACCGTCACGGGCGCTGGCGAGGCGAGCTCGGGGACGCCGCCGCCCACCCCCGCACGCGGCGGCGAAGGACGCGGCGCGCCACCGGGGCGATCGCTGTCGCGCGCCTTTTGGATCTCCTCGAGCGTCGCTGCCGCCTCCTTCGCCTTCGCTGCCGATTTCTCGACGTCGTCATTTTTCGATGCGAGCACCTTCGTGGTGTCGGCCGTGGCGTGCGCGCCTACGAACACGCGACGCTCGCTCGAGGCACCGCCGATGGGCTCGATGTACCGGACGACCGAGTCGAGGAGCTCGACGGCGTTGCCGTCTTTGTGCGGGGCGACCTTGAGGCGCACGACGAGCTCACGCTTGTCCCCAAAGGCCATGTCACCGAGCAGCACCGCGGCGCCCCTGCCCGTCTGCGAAATCTGCTGACCGATGACGCCTTCCACGGTCACGCCCGGACCCGGGTTGAGCTCGACCACTGCGTTCTTCGCGCACGCCTTCTGCAAGCGCACGACCTCGTCCTTGAAGAACGCGAGCACCTTGGTCGAGTCTTCGACGTAGTGGAAGCGACCGCCCGAGGCCTGCGCGACTTTGCCCATCAGCGATTCGTTGTAGTCTGCACCCAGCCCGAGCGCCGTCACCGAGATGCCCCGAGCGCCCGCCGCGCGTGCCATCGGCTCAATCGACCCCTGCTCGTTGGGAACGCCGTCGCCCAGCAGGATGACGCGGTTGATGCCATCGGCGTCGAGGTTCTTCGAGACCTCCGCGATGCCGGCGGCGAGGCCCTGGGACATGTCGGTCGTGCCCTCGGCCTTCATGCCGCGGAGCTTCTTCTTCACCTCGCTCATGTCGGCGTCGCGCAGCTGCGTTGCCGGAAGCAGTACCTCGGTCTTCGAGTGAAAGACGACCACCGCGAGCCGATCCTCGGCTGACAGCGACTCGACCAAAGCGGCGCTCGCTGCGCGCGCGTCCTCGATCGCACGCCCCTCCATCGAACCGGACGTGTCGACGACCAAGGCCAGGTTCACGGGCGGGCGATTGCGGCGCGGAACGTCGTGCGCTTCGACCGTGATGCGCGCAAGCACTTCGCTGGTTGCCCCCGAGCGAACCTGCGTATTGTTCA
>CAXSGV010000424.1:0-6554 GCA_964236615.1 uncultured Polyangiaceae bacterium | reverse complement strand
GATGCTGCTTATCGCACCGAAGCAGCACGAAGGAGGACCCGCGTGAAAGAGCTTGTTCGGTACCTGTTGGAGAACGTGTACCTCGACTTCCAGGGGGAGATTTCTCTCGATACCGTGCGGCAGTTCCTGCGCGGCGACGACAGCCGGGAAGCCAAGGCACTGCTTGCGAAGCTGATCGAGGACAAGGGGGTCGACGACCTCCTCCTCACGCTCGCGGATTGCTTGAAGGAGCACATTCGCAGCGGCATCAACGAGCAGACCGTCCGCGAGCAGCTGTCTCTCTACTCCGAGAGCTGAGAGCCGCCGCAGCGGGAAGCGTCGCGCTCGCGTTTGCGCTCGTTTCGGGCGCCGCGATCGCGACGTTGGGCGTCGCGGGCTGTGATCAGGGGTCGCAAAGCGATCAGCCGGTTGCGGGTCCGTTCGTCCAAATCCTGAAGGCGAACGTCGACGCCAACACGCTTCTCGCAGAGAACGACAGCATCCAGATCGCGTTCGATCGGCTGCTGCTCCCCGCGACGATCGTGCGGCAATCGTTCGTCCTCGTCGACTCGTTCGGCAACCCCGTCACCTCGCCGCTCGTGACCTACGATCCGGTCACGCGCGTCGTCACGCTGTCGAACCCCAACGCGAACGGCGATCGGTGGCTCGTGCCCGGTCAACCCTACAAGGTCGTGTTTCCGGTTCCGAAGGGCGACGACGATCAGAGTGGGGTGCGCGCGATCGATCGCGCTACGCTCGATCCCGCCGTTTCGCACCAGATCGGCTTTCAGGTCGCGCCTGCGCGGAACGATCTTTCGGCCGACACGCCGATGCACTTCTGCCGCGACGTGCTCCCGATCTTCCAGGTGCGCTGCGCCGGTAGCACCTGCCACGGGACGCCAGGTGACGCCCCCGGCGGGCGTTTGCTGCCGGCGGCGGGCCTCGTACTGCAGACGCCGATCGGCGTCCTGCACACTGCGGTCGGGCTCGCGTCTGTCGAAGCGAACACGGGACCGCTCGCGGGCTCGGGACGCGCTCCCGGCCGCATCTTCGGTGTCGACATGCCCATCATCGCGCCGGGGAACCCAGGCAACAGCTGGCTCATGTACAAGCTGTTGCTCGCGCGTCCGCAGGAGACGAGCGACGTGGCCAAGGCCACCTGCGATGGCAGCGCGCTCGATCCGGGCGCGCCCCTCGGGCCCACGACCTCGTTCTTGCCGCTTCCGGACGACGAGCGCACGCGTCTCGCCGACCACATGCGCGGCAACCCGATGCCGTATCCGCCCGCGCCGGGGAAAGACGACAGGAGCCAGAACCTCACGTTCCAGGAGCTCGAGCGCGTTCGGTCATGGATCACGCAGGGCGCCGTCGTCGAAGATTGCTCCAACTGCGCGCAGTTGCCGTGACGCCGAGCATCGTAGACACCATGCCCGCACGCGCTTGCCTGTCTGCCCTCGTCGCCGTCGCCCTCGCCGCTTCGGGGTGCTCGTCGAGCGTGTGCCCATTCCCCAACACGTCGTCGGTCGCGATCGAGCCAGCGGAGCCGTGTCTGCAAGCGACGCTCGCCTCGTGCGTGCGCCCGACCGTGAACATCGTGAACAAGTGCCCCGAGGCGCTCTACATGCCGATCGACTACGGCGTGTTCCCAGGGGACGCGACGGTGGGCTCGGAGATCGAGGTCCTCACGAACGCGACCATCCAGTACGAGGTCAGGGACGACAAGGCGGTCACGAAGTCCGCGACGCGGAAGGATTTCGAGATCCCCGCGCGGCTCGGCAGCACGAAGCTGACGCTGCGATTCAACACGAGCTCGTAAAAGCCTAAAAGCGCGCGTCCACGAGCGGGACGAACATCGAGGCTGGCGCGCGCGCAGCGGACTCGACGGCGCTCGGTCGCTTCCACGTGGGCTCGCGGAGAAACGCGTCCTTCGGCGGGGAGCCGCCGGGCTGCGAGACGTCGGTGGGCGCGCTCGTGATCAACACGAGGACACCGGCGACTCCTGCCGCGACGCTTGCACCGAGCACGACGAGGCCCGCGTCGCGAAGGCCGGGACCGCTGCGGCGCTGACTCTGGCACTGGTCGTACGACGCGGTGCTGCTGCCGTAATAGCCGGAGTAGAGGCGCGCGTTGCAATCGGCATCCGCCTGCCCCGCGCCGATCGCGACCATCAAGAGACCGACGTAGGCGCCCCACGCTCCGGCGCCGCCGAGCAGGCCGCCGATCACCATTCCGCCGATCGACGTGGGATCGACGACGACGTTGGCTGTGTGGTTCGCGTCTTCGTGAAGATGAAACTCGGAGCTCGAGAGGATGCCGGAGCCCGTCACTTTGTACGTGTCGCCCACCGGCAGCTCGACGTCGCAAGGTGACATGCACGCGTGCAACCAACCCGAGGTGCCGCCCACCCCGTCGCGCTTGCGATGCAGCTCGACCTTCTTCTTGGATTCGACATGCACGCGCACGCGCGGGCCGACCATCGGCAACGGCGTGCTCGGCGCGGGCGCGGGCGCGGGCGTGGCGGCCGCGGGAGCAGGCGTGCTCGGCTGCGATGGCAGCGGAGGGATCGTCGCGGCCGAGGCCACGATGACGCGGTCGATCTCGCTCCACGGCACCTTGCGCACGTCACCGGTCGAGAGCGTGACGGTGACATGGGACGTCGGAAGAATCTCCTGCACGCGGCCGCGGATCATTCCGCCGTTGCGCAGGTACAGCGTGTCGGGCGGCGCAGCGGGAGCCGTCGCGGACGGCCCATCGACCGGTTGTTGGCTTGCCGTGTCCTGCGCACGGGCCGGCGAGGGCACGAGCACACCCGCGCCGAGCAGCGTCGCCAAGAGGAGGCGCGGGACAATCCTGGAACGGGTCAGCGTGCGGGGCAGCGTGAGCATCGAGCGCGGCGGTTGCAGATGACGTGCCGTGCGCGCCTTTGCGCTAGGGCAAGCCCGAATCGCCTGGTTTCATGCGCGTCGCGTCGCGGCCTGGGATTGCGGCCGTGACTTCCGTGTCAGCCTGCAACCCGGTTTCGGCCGCCGTTCTTGGCGGTGTAAAGCGCCTGATCGGCGGCGTCGTAGAGCGCGTTGGCCGAGCTGACGGCGAGGCCGAGCTCGGACACGCCGAGGCTGATCGTGCAGCGCATGATGTGCTCGTCGAAGCCGAACTCCGTCTCCTCGATCAGTTGGCGGATCTTCTCCGCGGTGACGCGTGCGCCCTCCGCCGTGACCTCGGGCAACAGCGCCGCGAGCTCTTCCCCGCCAACGCGCGCGAAGATGTCCTGGCTGCGCAGCTTCGGTTTGATCGCGCTCGCTATCTGCTTCAGCAGTGCGTCGCCGGCGACGTGGCCGAGCTCGTCGTTGTGCTTCTTGAAAAAATCGATGTCCATCAGCACGAGCGAGAGCGGTCGCTCGTAGCGCGCCGAACGATTCACTTCGCGCTCGAGGGTCTCGGTGAAGTAGCGCTTGTTGAAGATCTGCGTGAGGCCATCGACCGTCATGAGGCGGTAGATCTCTTCGTGGTAGCTCGCCTCGATGTTGTCACCGCTCATGAACTTGAGAATCGAGCGACCGATCTTGATCTGATCGCCGTCGACGAGATCGCGTTCGATCACGGACACGTCGTTCACGTAGGTGCCGTTGGTCGAGCCGAGATCGGCGACGACGTAGGCCGCGTCGGCGCCTTGCCGCATCGCGCGTGTGATCCGCGCATGGTTCCGGCTCACGCTCTCTTGATCGAGTGAGAGCTCGCTCTTCGACGCGCGGCCGATGTCGAACGCGGAGGTCGACAGTGGGATCCTGCGACCAAGCTCGGGGCCGTAAATCACGACGAGGCAGGCCTCGCCTTTGCCAACCCGCACTGCCTTCGGCTCATGGCGAATCACGGGCGTGACGCTCGCCGTCGAAGTCGTCCTCGCCCTCGTCCTCGTCCCTGCCGGTCGCGATCAAGTCGGGTTCCCGTAGTGATCCGCTAAAGCACGCAGGCTTGGCCGTCGGGGAACTTCATCGACACGTTGGTGATGAAGTGCGACTCGCCCGTGGCGCCGGTCGCGGCGGTGAAGCCCCAGTGGCCTACGACCGGCGTGTAGCCCGGGATCGTGTAGCCCGTGATGTAGCTCGTGGCGTCGATGCTGACCGTGAGCTTGCCAGCGTTGAGGACGACCTCGAGCTTGTGGTTCTCAGAGTCGCGCACGTTCGGGATCGTTGCGGTCGTGAGCTTCGTGCCCGCGGAGGTCATCAGCGTGAGGTAAGGAGCAGAAGGCTCGCCCGTGCCTTGCGAGGTGTCGATGACGACGGCGTAGCCGCCGAGGCCCTTGAAGCCGAGGCCGGTGCCGCTCGCACCCGTGGTGAGCGTCGTGCCGGGGACCCACGCAAACGTGAGCCCCTCGGAGCCGGTCGGGACCGACTGGATGAAAAACTCTGCGGTCATCTCGAAGTGATCGAACTTGTACGACGCGTTCCACCACAGCGAGCCCGTCTGGTTCGCGACGCTGTCGGTGAGGCGCGACCAGCCCTTCACCGACGTGCTGATGTCGGAGCCTAAACCGCGCGTGGCCCAGTGAGGGTTCACCGGCGCGAAGAGATCGTTCGTCGTCGGGGTCGCGGGCTTCGAGGGATCGTTGATCGCCGCGACGTCGTCATTGCAGTCGACGATCTTCGTGCCGTGCGCGCAGGTGAAGAAGCCGTCGCCGTCCTTGTCGAAGCCCTCGTCGATCTTGCCGTCGCAGTTCTCGTCCTTGCTGTTGCAGATCTCGATGGCGCCCGGATGAACAGCCGCGTTGTTGTCGTCGCAGTCGGTGAGGACGCTCACGCCGTCTTTGTCCGCGTCGGTCGAGTCAGGAACGCATCGGCCCGCGCTGCACATCTCGCCCGACGTGCACTGGACGCCGATACAAGGGTCGTCGGTCGGGCCGCCGTCCCCGGTGACCGGACCGCCGTCGATTTCGCGACCCCCGACCGGGCCCCCGAGGGTGCCGGGATCGGGATCGGGATCGCTCGACCCGGAGCTGGCGCCTCCGCTGCAGGCCGCAAGAAGGGCCGCGCCGGCGACCAGGCATGACGCAAAGATCCGGCGTGGATCCACTTTGAGCCAAGCCATCGAGGCATTATCCCCGAGTTTCGATGTAAGCGCCATAAGATACCTACATTGTATGCAAACACCGATCCCGGGCGGCGAGCATTCTTAGGGTACGCGCCGCTCGCAAGGCCTCGCTTGCCGACGCGACCGACCGGAGCTTCCGGCAGGGGCCGAGAGGGAGAGGGCCACGAAGGGCGCGAAGGGCGCGAAGGGCGCGAAGGGCGAGGGCCACGAGCGGAGAGGGCCACGAGGGATAACGTCCCTCTTCCCACGTGAAGCCTGGAGCACGGCCCGCTCTGGAGACGCGTAGCGATCGATCTCCAGGTGCGGGCCGTGTGCCAGGCGTCGGACGTTCTCTCAACTTGTGCAACGTCACGTCAAATCGCCTGGATTTTATGCCAAAATCCGTGTTAGCCTGTTTCATGTTGCGCGCTCGGAGCCGGCGGCCATCCAAGCAGCTTCCGCTGGATCTCACGCCGAGGACATGGGGCGGAAAGCGCAAGAACGCGGGGCGAAAACCCGACGCGAAGGGCTCCGTTCCGCACCGCGCTCGGCCGAAGCACGGTGCCTCGTATCCGCTCCACGTGACGATGCGCACGGACGTCCGTGGACTACGCAACCCGCTCGTCTTCGCGCACGTGCGGGAGGCGATCGCGCGGTCGTCCAAGCGGGCGGCCTCGTTCCGCGTCGTGCATTTCTCAGTGCAAGACAACCACCTCCACTTGCTCGTGGAAGCCAAGGACAAGCGCGAGCTCACGCGGGGCATGCGCGGTCTCGCGGTCCGCGCGGCTCATCGCATCAACGGCGTGTTACGACGTCGCGGGCGGGTTTTCGCGGAGCGCTACCACGCGCGGGAGCTCACGCGGCCACGCTCCGTGCGCAACGCGCTCGTCTACATCCTCCACAACCACCGCAAGCATGGCGTCTCGCTGGCGTGGCTCGATCGCTGCTCGTCTGCTCATGAGTTCGACGGCTGGCGGCGCGACATCCTCTTCGACGCAGCACGCGCGGGGCCGAAGCGTGATGCGCTCCCCGCGACCGTCCCTGCCCGAACTTGGCTGGCCAGCGTCGGGTGGCGGCGGAGCGGGCTGCTCGGGCTCGACGAGTCCCCCGCCAAGCCGAGCTGACACCACGCGACTTGCTGCGCGGATGCGCGCGCTCGTGTTTCCCCTCGCTGAGAGGGTGACGCGGGATGCGAGATGCGGGCGCCACGCGCGCCATCCGATGTGCAGGCCCAGACCCCGAGCGACAACGCGGCGCCCTCACGCGCCGCAGTCCCCCCGCGAGAGGTAGAGCAGTCGTTAGATCGTGACTTCTTTGAGCTGAATCTTGCTGCGGTCGGAGACACCGAGACCGAGATCGCCGGCGGCCTTGATGTAGCTCGGCTCGCGGCCCTCTGCGGTCAGGGTCTTGAGCTTGTTCTCGGCGCGGAATTTCTCGACGATCTCCCAGCCCACGGTGTCGAGCGCGACGGGGTCGGTCGACGCGAACACCGACTCGTACGGCGTGCG